>CAJUSS010000129.1 GCA_910588895.1 uncultured Lachnospiraceae bacterium | reverse complement strand
GCCCGCGCTGACCGTCTCATCATACAGAAGGCGGGTTACCACACGCCCCTTTAACAGATGCTCCGATACGATCTCCGGGATATCCTCCACCTTCACCATAGAGTAGAAGCTGGCATCCGGGTATACGATCATGATCGGGCCCAGGGCACACAGGCCGTGGCAGCCGGTCTGGATCACCGCCACCTCATCGGTCAGTCCCTGTCTCTCGATCTCTTCCTTTAATTTCTCGATGATCTGTGGGCTTCCGGAGGAAGTACACCCGGTTCCGCCGCAGACCAGTACATGTGAACGATACATAATCCTTCTTCCTCCTTATTTCATATCAGTAGCGCCAAGGGTATACTCATCCACCACATGGCCGCCTACCAGATGGCGGTTTACGATCTCCACGGCCTTCTCCGGGTCCACATGGACATAGGTCACCTTGGGCTCGCCCGGAGCCATCACCTCTACGATCGGCTCATACTGGCAAAGGCCGATGCAGCCGGTCTGGGTCACGGCCACCTTATCGGTCAGGCCTCTCTCCTGGACCTCCTGGGAAAGCTTGGTCAGCACCGGTCTGGCACCGGCAGCGATCCCGCAGGTCGCCATCCCTACCACCACCCGGATATGGTTATGGTCCTCCGCGCGCAGCCCCACCTGGTTCTGCATCTTTTCGCGGATCGCTCTTAATTCAGCAAGACTCTTCATAGTTATCCTCCTATCCTGCATACGTCTCCTCAACGGCAGTCTCGCACAATGCGCCACACTGGATCCTTTCAGATCACTGCGCCCCGGTCAACGTCTGCTTTGTTCTCTGTCAAAAAATCCATTATATACTGGGAAACCTCCGGCTCCGAAAAGGGAACGTCCCCCAAGATCCCCTTAAACTCCCTGGTATCTAATACAAAGCTCCGGTCATCCACCTGATACGTGTAGACAAAGTCCGTCTCCGGATGGTACACGACCAAGGTATGCACTGTGCTGCTGATATCCCCTAACGGCATCCGGTCGATGTGGGATAAGCCAAAGACCGCGGTCACCACAGTGCCCTTCCCCACTTCGGAATCGATGGAAAAACTCCCCCCCGTGCTCTCCGCCGCATATTTATAAAAGGGGATCCCAAGCCCCACCTTCCGGGTGGTCCTGGTAGTAAAAAAGGGGTCGGTCACCTGCTCCACCTGCTCCGGGGTCATGCCGCAGCCGTCATCCCGGATCTTGATGGTCAGCGTATCGGCCTTATGGTCCGCCGCGACGAAAAGCTGCACCAGCTTCGCGCCTGCTCTGGTAGAATTTTCCGTCACATCCAATACGTTCAGGGAGATCTCCGGCATCATAGGCTAGTTGTACTTGGCCAGGATGCCCGGGACATCGTCCGGGACCAGCCTGCCGTATACCTCGCCGTTGATCATCATGACCGGGGCTAAGCCGCAGGCGCCCACGCACCGGCATGAATCCAGCGAAAACTTCCCGTCCGGCGTACATTCTCCGTTGGTGATCCCTAAGATCTCCTCCAGCTTTGAAAAGATATTGCCAGATCCCTTTACATAGCACGCTGTCCCGAGACAGACCGAGATCTTATACTTGCCCTTCGGCTGCAGGGCGAACTGCGAATAGAAGGTCGCCACTCCGTAGACCTTTTCTAAGGGGATCCCCGTCCCGTCTGAGATCATGGTCTGTACTTCGATCGGAAGATAGCCGTAGATGTCCTGAGCCTTCTGCATGATCGGCATCAGGGCTCCCTGGGTGTCCTTGAGCTCGGCGATGACCTTTTTTAAAGCCTCTTCCTGCTCCTTCGTCCCGCTAAAGGGGACTGTTTGTTTTTTGCAAGCCATTATGTTCCCTCCTCGTTTGATCGCCACAGACCAAAAGATCTGCGGTTGCCCGCGCATATCCGGCAGAACACGGGATATGCGTTCTGCCGGATACTCTGTAAGACTGGCCATAGCCAGGGCGCAGACATGGTTATGCATTGTGCAATATGGTTATAGTTTATCATGCAGATCAAAAAAAGTCCACACCCTTTGTCTATTGTAGATAAACTAACGAAAATAGGCTGGAGATCTCTCCCACAGCCATCTATCCGTTTTGTAAAAAGGGGCAGAGCCGCCCCAAAGGTCTATGGCGATCTTTTTGCTCTTGTGAAAAAACTAACGTTATCTTTTTGTTGATTATTCCCGATCCAGATGGTATCTTAATATATAGATAACAGCAATTGCACACAAAGAATATCTGCCTTTGGATCGTCCCCCGTCCCCTTGTGGGATATCCATAGCACATATCCGGCAAAAAAAGCTTCCTGGTGCAGTTTGCATCAAGCAAGATCTACCAATACAGAAAAGGAGAGGTATCTTATGACAGTCCGCGATGTAAAAGACACTTTAAAAGCCAGGATCCTGACCGGTGAAGGCCTTTTGGACCAGGAAGTCCGCTCTGCCTGCGGATCGGATATGATGAGCGATGTGCTGGCCTTTTCCAAAGACCACTCGGTCCTCCTTACCGGCCTGTGCAATCCTCAGGTCATCCGCACCGCAGAGATGCTGGACATCGTCTGTCTCATCTTTGTCCGCGGGAAAAAGCCGGATCCTTCCATCATCGAGATGGCCGCAGAGCGGGGGCTGGTCGTCTTAGCCACGGGACACCGCATGTTTTCCGCCTGCGGGATGCTCTATGAAGCCGGCCTGAGAGGAGGTGCCATCTGATATGGAGGATGCCATCCGTCTGACCTACCAGATCTCCCCCGACGACTTTACCCGGGCAGGAGAAGCCAGCAGCGACGTGAAGAAAAAATTAAAACAGATGGGCGTGAGCCCTGAGGCGGTCCGAAAGGTATCCATCGCCATGTATGAGGGCGAGATCAATATGGTGATCCATGCCAAGGGCGGCGAGATCCGGGTGGAGATCACCCCAAAGAGGATCTTGATGGTGCTGGACGACGTGGGCCCCGGCATCCCGGACGTGGAGCTGGCCATGAAGGACGGCTATTCCACCGCTCCGGACGAGGTTCGCTCACTGGGCTTTGGCGCCGGCATGGGCCTGCCCAACATGAAGAAATATACCGATCGGATGGAGATCGAGACCAAACTTGGAGTAGGGACAAAAATAACAATGGTGGTGGATATCTAGTATGGATAAATTTTATCATTCGGTCCGTTTGGACCCGGAGCTGTGCAAGGGCTGCATCAACTGCATCAAGCGCTGTCCCACCGAAGCCATCCGGGTACGGAACAAAAAGGCGATCATCAACAGCAAGTTCTGCATCGACTGCGGGGAGTGCATCCGCGTGTGCCCCCATCATGCAAAATACGCCATCTATGATAAGCTGGATGAGATGCGCCAATACGACTATACCATAGCGCTCCCCCCGCCCAGCCTGTACAGCCAGTTCAACAATCTAGATGACGTGAACATCGTCCTGAACGCCCTGCTCCTTATGGGCTTTGACGATGTGTTCGAGGTCAGCGCCGCGGCAGAGCTGGTCTCGGAGGCCACCCGAGCCTATGTGACCGAACATAACGGGCTGCTCCCGATCATCAGCACAGCCTGCCCTTCCGTAGTCCGGCTGATCCGGGTCCGTTTCCCGAACCTGATCCCCCATATGCTGCCCTTAAACCCCCCGATCGAGATCGCGGCGATGATGGCGGCAAAACGGGCCATGAAAAAGACCGGCCTTCCCAGAGAGAAGATCGGCATCTTTTTTATCTCCCCCTGTCCGTCCAAGGTGACCTATTCAAAATCACCTCTGGGCAATGAATCCAGCCAGGTGGACGCCGTCCTGGCGATCAAGGACGTCTATCCCCAGCTCCTCTCCAGGATGAAAGCTGTGGGCAATGATTATCCCGACATCGCCACCGCCGGAAAGATCGGCATCAGCTGGGGCCGCAGCGGCGGCGAATCCAGCGGCCTCTTGTCGGAGAACTACCTGGCCGCCGATGGGATCGAGAATGTGATCCGGGTCCTGGAGGACTTGGAGGACCAGAAGTTCACGAACCTGGAATTTATCGAGCTGAACGCCTGCAACGGCGGCTGTGTGGGCGGCGTCCTGACTGTGGAGAACCCCTATGTAGCCGAGACGAAATTAAAACGTCTCCGCCGCTACATGCCGGTGGCCCGCAGCCACATGTCCCACGAGGCGGAGGATGCGATCCCCTGGACCACCGGGGTCCAGTATGAGCCGGTGTTCAATCTGGGGGCCAATATGATGGAGAGCTTTACCCGCCTCAATCAGGTGGAACGGCTCTGCAAGAAATTCCCGGGGTTAGACTGCGGCTCCTGCGGCGCTCCCACCTGCAAGGCTCTGGCGGAGGATATCGTCCGGGGCGACGCCAAGGAGACCGACTGCGTCTACTACCTCAGGGAGAACCTCCACAATCTGTCTGAGGAGGTGTCCATCCTGGCTGAGGACTTAGCAGAGGGGGACAAAGGCGGCAAGGAGACCCTGCGGATCTTAAAGGAGTACATACAGCGGATCTCCGACGAGATGAGCCTTTTGGACTGGCAGGAGGAAGAGGAAGGATGATCCATGGTCCGGCCGCTTTTTGAGCAGTCCGTCAAACGGATCGCTGCCGGCGGGGCCGGATCGTGCAAAACACAAAAAATGGGAACGGATATGTCATTCCATGTGAGAGATACCATATGAGCAGGAAGCAGCAGGACGATCTGTGTGCGATAAAAACGGAGAGGAGAGATGTGCGATGACGATACAAGGGTTATGGGACAGCGGTCTGTTCAAGCATGTGAACGAAGGAGAGGATATGGACCGGGAGATCACGAAGCCCTTTTGCTGCGATCTTTTGAGCATCGCTATGAGCAAGGCCCCCGCTGGCGGCGCCTGGGTCACGGTGATGGGCAATATGAACACGCTGGCGGTGGCGGCGCTCTCGGATACGGCCTGTGTGATCATGGCGGAGAACGCCCATCTGGACCAGACCGCCATGAACAAGGCCAGGGTCCAGGGGATCACGGTCCTGGAGACGGAGCTCCCGATCTTTGACGCGGCCCTAAAGATCCATCAGCTCCTGTCCCGGGACGAGGAAAAGCTATGATCAGTCTCTCCTATGACCTGCATATCCATTCCTGCCTCTCCCCCTGCGGGGACGACGATATGACCCCGGCCAACATCGTGGGGATGGCGGCCCTTCTGGGACTGGAGGCAGTGGCGGTAACGGACCACAATTCCTGTAAGAACTGCCCCGCTGTCCTGGCTGCGGCACAGGAATACGGGATACTGGCCATCCCCGGCATGGAGATCAATACTTCCGAGGAGATCCACGCGGTATGCCTCTTCCCCGACCTGGAAGCCGCCATGAGCTTCGACGCCTATGTCTATGACCGGCTGATGCCCTTTCCCAATAATGAAGAGATCTTCGGCCATCAGCTCCTCTACGACTCAGAAGACCACATCTGCGGCACGATCCCCAACCTGCTGATCAATGCCACCGAGATCTCCTTCGACGACCTCTGGCCCCTGGTCCGCTCCTACGACGGGGTCATGTTCCCTGCCCATGTGGACAAGTCCGCCAACAGTCTGATGGCGAACCTAGGCTTCATCCCGCCGGACAGCCAGTTCAAGACGGCGGAGGTGAAGGATCTAAAAAAACTCCATGGGCTGAAGAAGGCACATCCCTATCTGGAAAAATGCAGGATCATCAGTGATTCCGACGCCCATTACCTGGAGCATATCCACGAGCCCGGGCTGACGCTGCCGGTGGAGGAAAAGAGCGCCCGGGGGGTGGTGGAGGCATTGCTGCGGGGGCTATAAGATCGGATCCCTAAAACGGGTATCTTACAGGCAGAGTCAAAAAAACCGGCTTCTGGTGGTCACATCGGAAGTCGGTTTTGAGCATTTGTAAAGATAAATGCACTGCTCCTTGACATGGCAGGCAGATCATCGCCCTCTTGGATCGTCTCGATCAAAGAGATCAAACTCATCTATCGCAAATGCTGATAGGTAGCCGCCTCACGGGTGGCTGCCACAGCCTCTTTCTGATAAAAGCGCAAAGAAAAAAGCGCCTATGTAGATCATGGGTTCTTTCTGAAGGGAGTGTCTTTTGTCGTTGGCTATATATCCAGTTGTGACAAGCCGGCCGCGACCGTTCCCCGCCCTCAGTGGATCAGCCGAAAAACCGCCAGATCACCTCCGCTATCCCGTCATGGTCATTGTCGTGCTCTGTGATATAGCCGGCCACATCCTTTACCGCCTCCTGGGCATTGGCCATGGCCACGCCCAGTCCGGCGTAGCGGAGCATGGAGATATCGTTAAAGCTGTCGCCGCAGCAGACCATCTCCTCCCGTTCTACGTTTAAGATCCGCAGGAGATGTTTTAAGCTGTAGGCCTTGTCCACGTTTTTGGGGACTACCTCCAAAAAGCAGGGCTCTGAACGGAAGATCTGGGCCTCGTGAAAATATCGGTGGGCCAGTACAGGCTCGATGGCTTCGATATCCTCCGGCGCACCGGTGAACAGGCAGCCGTTTACCGGAAAGTCCACAAAGCGGCAGAAATCCTCATGATAACGGATAGGGATCTGGCTGATCTGTGCTTCCAGCTCCATATACCGATCCGGTCTCGTCCCTGCGATCAGAGCATCCTCTGTGTAGGTCAAGATCCCCAGGCCATACTTTTGGGCATCCTTCCACAGCCTGGCCGGGAGATACGGCGGGAGCCTTCGCTCATAGATGCATGTGCCCTTCTGTACTTCGATGATCTTCGCCCCGTTAAAAGCGAGGATAAAGTTGCCGTACCGATGGAGCTCTAAGCACTTGGCGATGGGGAGCACGCCCCGCGGATGGCGTCCGGAGGCGATCGCCACACGGACGCCTTTTTCCTCAAGGGCCAGGATCGCTCTTCTTGTTTTTTCGGTCACCTCTTTTTGTGTGTTCGTCACGGTCCCGTCGATATCCAGGACCAATAACCGATACTCCATCGCGGCCTACAGCCCGGTTTCCCGGTAGATCTTTTTCATCTCCTCCGGGACCATGCTCCCGCCGGTAGCCCAGGCGATATGGGTGGCCTGGCCCATCTTCCGGCTCAAGCCCCTAGCATCGATATAGGCTTTCATATCCTGTGGCCGGATCAGCGCGGCAAAGGCGGCGCAGGAGCTGGGCTCGATGAAGATATCCTCCTCCTGCAGGAGCCCCCGCATCAGATCGTACAGCTTTTCATCCTGGATCGTGGCGATCCCAGACAGGACCGGCTCCACCACCCGGCCCACAAAGGCTGACGGACGCCCCACGGCCAGACCGTCCGCGTCGGTCCTCCCGTCGATCCCCAGATCCTTTACGCTCACCCCGTCGTGGAGACCGGTAGCCATCCCCAGCAGCATACAGCAGGCATGGGTAGGCTCTGTAAAGAAGCAGTGTACATGATCGCCGAAGACCTGCTTCACCCCATAGGCGATCCCGCCCGGAGCGCCTCCGATCCCGCAGGGGATGTACAAAAACAGCGGGTGGTCCTCATCCACCAAGATCTCTTGCTCCTCAAGCTGTGCCTTCAGCCGCTCTCCCGCCACGCTGTACCCTAAGAACAGCGCCTGGGAATTTTCGTCGTCCACAAAGTAGCTCATGGGATCCGCGTCCGAATTGATCCGCCCCTGCTCTACCGCCGCACAGTAATCGTCGGCATATTCGATCACCTCCACGCCTCTGCCGCGTAGCAGATCCTTTTTCCACTGCTTGGCATCTGCGGACATGTGTACGATCACATGGAAACCCAGCTTCGCGCTCATGATGCCGATGCTCATGCCCAGATTGCCCGTGCTGCCCACCTGGACCGTATGGCGCCCGAAAAATGCCTGAAACTCCGGCTGGGCCAGGATGCTGTAGTCGTCAGAGACCTTCAGCATACCGGCCTTGAGCGCCAGGTCCTCCGCATGCTTTAGCACCTCATAGATCCCCCCTCTGGCCTTTACCGAACCGGATACCGGAAGATCGCTGTCCATCTTTAGCAGCAGCCTCCCCTCTATCCCGCTCCCGTAGGTCTCATCCAGCCAGGCCTGCATAGCCGGGATGGGGCGCAGCTCCGACTCGATGATGCCGCCTGTCTTTTCCAGTTCTGGAAAGACAGCCTTTAGATACGGGGCAAAGCGCAGAAGCCTCTGGCTTGCATCCTGGATCTGTTCCGGCCTCACTTCCCTGATCTCCTTATGTCCTCCCACCCTCTGGCGGCTGTTCAGCCAAAAGGTCTCCTTCAGCCGGGCGGCATCCGCCACAGCTGGGATCGTATCCATATATCTCTGCAGATCGCTCTTCATTGGTCTGCTCCTCCTTTTCTCCTTCTTTTCTCCTACACACGGTCTATCTGTCCTTGCTCCTTGTTCGTACGTTCTGTCCTTGCTTTCTGTCCGCTTGCCTTATCCCTTACTTTTCGATCCTCCACCGGGCCCGCCTATACACGTTCCTCTTCCTGCTCTTTCCTCCAGACCGCGGTAAATTCCCGCACAAGCCCTCTGACCTCCGGCCCCAATAGGAGCAGCGCCGCGATATTGGGCAGGATCAGCATCCCCGGGGCGCCAGCTTTTCTCTCAGCATCCAGAGAGCGGCTTTTCCCCGCTGTCCGTCGCCATGGTCGGACAGATCCAGTCCTCCCGCATACTGACCGATCCTTTCAGACCAGAGCGGCTGATGCTCCTAGCGCGGCCGCTTTGGTCTTTTTCGGACATCCATCGAATTTCCTACTTGTATCTTTTCCCGATCCATTGTAAGATAGAGATAAGAGTTTTCAACAGGGAGGAATGGTCATGAGACGGATAGCAAAGACGATCTTGGTGGCTGGAGTGCTGGCAGGGCTCACACTCCAGCCTGTTTATGGTGCAGGACAGTTTCCGGGGGCAGCCGGGACTGAGACCGGGCGGCGGGAGGCCACCCGGGTGATCCGGGTGGGGGATGGTGACGGCTCGGGCGGCTCAGGAGGACAGGAGGCAAGCAGCTCACAAGGAGCCTCCCAGGATGGGAACGGCAGTCAAAGAGCGGGAGATATCACGGATGCGGTCGCCTGGGCGGACCAGGCGGCACAGACCGTAGCCGATGCCCTGGACCAGGCAGTGATGGACCCGGCCTTCCAGGAAGCTATGGCACAGGCGGCAGCAGCTGAGGCTGAAGCATTGGCTGCCGCGAACGCGGCAGCCCAGGCAGCGGCGGCAGGCGCGATCCGGGAACTGGATCCCACTAAGCCGATGATCGCCCTTACCTATGATGACGGTCCCCAGAGCTCGGTCGGAAACCGGATCATGGATGTGATGAACCTATATGGCGGCAAATGTACCTTTTTTATGGTGGGCGAGCGCGTCCCCAGCCACGCGGCGGAGGTCCAGCGGATGGTGAACGAGGGCTTCGAGGTGGCCAACCATACCCAGGACCACAAATATCTGAACCGGTTAGGGGCAGCGGAGATCCGCTCCCAGGTAGAGGCCTGTAATAACACGATCCAGTCTGTGTGCGGTGTCCGCCCCACTCTCATGCGCCTCCCCGGCGGCAATAAGAACGCCACTGTGCTGGCCAATGTGGGGATGCCGGTCATCCTCTGGAATGTGGATACTTTAGACTGGAAGACCCGGAACGCCCAGTCCACCATCAGCTCCGTGCTGGGCAAGGTAAAGGACGGAGACATCATCCTGATGCATGAGCTCTACTCCGCCACAGCCGATGCCACCGAACGGCTGGTCCCCGCTCTGGTCTCCCAGGGCTTCCAGCTGGTGACTGTCAGCGAGCTGGCCCATTATAAGGGTATTCCTTTGAATGCCGGACAGATCTATAACCGGATCCCTTGATGATCAAAGATCGTCAGGTGTCTGTGGCAGGTCCGGATACATATGACCATGAGATATTCCAGATCATCTGACATGATAAAAGAGGCTGTCTTTCGACAGCCTCTTTTATCATGTCCCGTTTTTTCGCTCACTTCTTTACCGGCACGATCTCCAGCCAATACCCATCGGGGTCCGAGATGAAGTAGATCCCCATCTTCGGGTTCTCATAGCAGATGCAGCCCATCTCCTGATGCTTTTCATGGGCCGCCTCCATGTCATCCACGGCAAAAGCCATATGGAACTCATTGTCCCCCAGGTCGTACTTATCCTTCTCCCAGTCCCGCAGCCAGGTCAGCTCCAGCTGGAATCCGGTGAGACCATCCCCTAAGTAGACCAGGATAAAGCTGCCGTCGGACGCTTCCTTCCGGCGCACCTCCTTAAGGCCCAGCGCCTCCTCATAAAACCGGATCGACTTGTCAAGATCCATCACATTATAGTTATAGTGTGCAAATTGGAACTGCATACCCTTCTCCTCCTTTTCTCTTCCTCTTTCTGTCCTTTTATGCTTATATCTGCCCTATCCTTGTCCCATCTGCCTTCCGTCAGGAGCCGAAGCTCTCGCCGCGCCCGCCGATCTTCACGATCCGCTCCGATGATGGCCCGGAAGTCGTCTTCGTTGAGTATCAGGTGGTCCGACGGGGTG
>CAJUSS010000128.1 GCA_910588895.1 uncultured Lachnospiraceae bacterium | reverse complement strand
CTCATGGGCACAAATTCCAGCGCCGTCACCTGGCGGGTCGTGGGATCGATCTCTCCCACCAGGATGCCATGGGGGCCGGTCTCGGTCTTATCCAGAGGCTCCAGGGACCCGCAGTAGGCCGCCCGCCTCTCTAAGAGGATCTGGGGCTTGTGGATATGCCCCAGGGCGATATAGGAAAACGGGGACAGGGCCAGCTTGTCCTTATCGATCGGCACATGGGCACTGTCCCCGCCATGGGCCAGAAGGATCTGGATCTTTCCGTTCTCCGCGACACCTGTATCATCCAGCCTTGCTTCCAAGATCTCCGGTGTGTAGTAGCTGAAGCCATAGACCTGGACCCCACAGTCTGCAAAGACTGCGGACTCCAGCTCCCCGCTCATGAGAAAGGTCACATTGGAGCACCATTTAAAGCTCATCAGCGCAGAATTCTTCCGTATCCGGTCATGGTTCCCCGCGATAAGGACCACATGGACCGATGGGATCGTGGAAAAAAGGTAATTGACCTCCTTAAGATCCCGTGCTAAGGGCTGACGGTGGAATAGATCCCCTGCAATGAACAGGAAGTCCACATCCCGCTCTCTTGCCTGGCGGATCACTTCTTCAAATGTCTCTTTGATCGCTTGGGCGCGCTCCCTGGACCAGGGCCGATCACAGTCCGGGCTCATCCCCCAGTGGATATCTCCTGTGTGTATAAATCTCATACCTTTCTCCATTCTGCGCTCTTCATCTGTTCCCGGATCTACAACTCACAGTTGTTCACCGTCCTGGGGAAGGGGATCACGTCCCGGATATTCGCTATACCGGTCAGATACATCACGCAGCGCTCAAAACCAAGGCCAAAGCCGGCATGGCGGGCAGATCCATATCTGCGCAGATCCAGATAAAACCCATAATCTTCTTTCTTCAAGCCCAGCTCGTCCATGCGGGCCACCAGCTTATCGTAGCTGTCCTCCCTCTGGCTCCCGCCGATGATCTCCCCGATCCCCGGCACCAGACAGTCCATGGCAGCCACGGTCTTGCCGTCCTCGTTCAGCTTCATATAGAAGGCCTTGATCTCCTTCGGATAGTCGGTGACGAACACCGGCCGCTTAAAGATCTCCTCCGTCAGGCAGCGCTCATGCTCGGTCTGCAGATCGCATCCCCAGAACACCTTGTAGTCGAACCGGTCGTTCTCCTTCTCCAAGAGCTGGATCGCTTCGGTGTAGGTCACATGGGCGAACTCTGACTCCAGTACGTGGTTTAAACGCTCCAGCAGGCCCTTGTCCACGAACTGGTTAAAGAAGGCCATCTCCTCCGGCGCATTTTCCAGCACATAGCGGATGATATATTTTAACATGCCTTCCGCCAGAGCCATGTTATCATCCAGGTCGGCAAAGGCCATCTCCGGCTCGATCATCCAAAATTCCGCCGCATGGCGGGTGGTATTGGAATTTTCTGCCCGGAAGGTGGGGCCGAAGGTATAGATGTTGCGGAAAGCCATGGCAAAGGTCTCCCCATTCAGCTGGCCGCTGACGGTCAGGTTCGTGGGCTTGCCGAAAAAGTCCTGGGTATAGTCCAGCTTCCCTTCCTTATCCCTGGGAAGGTCATCCAGATCCATGGTGGTCACCTGGAACATCTCACCGGCGCCCTCACAGTCGCTGCCGGTGATCAGCGGGGTATGCACATAGACAAATCCCCTCTCCTGGAAATAGCGATGGATCGCATAGGCGATCAGGGAACGCACCCTAAAAACAGCCTGATAGGTGTTGGTCCTGGGCCGTAAATGGGAGATCGTGCGCAGGTACTCAAAGGAATGGCGCTTCTTCTGCAGTGGGTAATCCGGCGCTGAAGAGCCCTCTACCTTAACCTCTGTGGCCTGGATCTCAAAGGGCTGCTTAGCCTGTGGGGTAGGGGTCAGGGTCCCCTTCACGATCACCGCACTGCCTACGCCCAGCTTCGCGATCTCAGAAAAATTCTCTGCGGTATCGTGATAGACCACCTGTATCGGCTCAAAAAAAGTGCCGTCCGACACCACCAAAAAACCGAAGGCTTTCGAATCCCGGTTGCTGCGGACCCAGCCTCCGATCGATACCTCCTTATTAAAATGATCCTCCCTGTTCTTAAAAAGTTCTTTTACTGTGATCAGATCCATATCCCTCGATCTCCTTTACTTAATTTTTGCGGATGTAAGCTTTTTCAAGATTATACTTTATTTTGACAAGGGTTTCAAGGCCTCCGCCAGAAAAGTGGCATCTTTACATTTCTTGAAGGATCCGCTATACTTAAAGCCATCAATGGTAAGGAGGCCGCTCTCATGTTCCGTATGTGGGGAAAGATATGGAAGGAAAACCATCTGCTGAAGGATACGGTCATCTGTCTCACCGACTATACTATGTCGCGGACCCAGATGGTCTTTAAAGCCTTGGAGGATATCTGCTATCAGTTCGACTTAAGCCAGCCCATCTGGCTGGATGCCAACGTCCGTGCTTTCAAACAGCATGACAAGACCCGTTTTTCCCAGGATAACTTTGTAGAAGGGATCGACTTTGACTACCTGGAGATCCAGGTGATCGAAGAATGAACGCGACAGGGCTGCCGCAAGATGCAGCCTATGGCAGCTCTCTTGCGGCAGCCCTCTGGGATCTTCTTTGATCCCTTTTCACAAGTCAGGCAAAAGGTCCGCCGGGAAAGGCCGTCATCCCAGGTATTCCCGGATGATCTCTCCCAGGACCTTGATCTCCTCCGGCTTCAGATCCTTCATCCAGTTCTCTCCGGCCGAAAGCTCTGACACAGCATCGGCGCCTGTCCTTTCCTGGACTTTGCCCGGCTGGACGCTGCGTCCTGCCGCTGCCTGCTCCAGGCTCTTGCGCAGCTGGCTTAACGCCTCGTCGCTCATGACCTTCTCCTTGCCCTCCCCCTCAGGCAGATCCCTTCCGCGGCGAGGAACGTTCTCATTCCTGACCGTCCGCGAGATCGGAGCGGGCCCTTTTTCCTGGGAAGCCCGTGTACTGCCTGGGACAGGCTGTGCCTTGCCATTCAGCGCGGCGTTCTCCCGTTCCCGTTTCCGCCCCCGCATCAAACGGATCGGCTCCTTGGCGGCAGCCGCCTGTCCGGCCTCACCGCCGGTCTTGTCCTCCTCCAGCTCCGGGAGCCTGTCCCGCTCAAGGCGCTTCCAAAGGGAATTCTCCAGATGATCCTGGATACAGATGCTGAGCCTCCTGCGCTTGTCCGCCAAGCCAACGCCATAGTCCATGATGATGTTGAAGCCTCCTGTCAGGAGCCCCATCGAACTATACAAAACGATGTAATAGGAGTCACAGCGATACCAGTACGCCATAAAGGCGGCCATCCCGCCCAGCAAAAAGCACAGCACCGTCATCTGGCCGGAAAAGGCGCTCCACCCCTCCGGAGTGAACATCCCCATCTTGGCCTCATAGATCTGCTTTTCCACAAATACACCAGTGTTGCCCATCCCCCGGTTTGCCCGATATGTATCTTCCGCCCGCTGTCTTAATTCCCGCAGCCAACGGTTCTTCGTCAGCATCATGTTCCCTGTCTCTTTGATCAATCGTTTGTAGAGGTTACGTGCCGCCAGTTTGCTGATCATGCCTACCAGGCATATGGCAGACAACACGTAGATCGCCTTACCGGTCTGTAAAAATTCCAGCATATATAGCTCCCCTTTCTTCCCAGCGCTCATCGTTGCGCCTGATAGGATACATTATAACCATCCGATCTCCATTTGGGAAGAGAAGAGTGCCCAGAATCGTTCGTCAAATTCTGTCACGGACCGCGCCCGGCCCCCGCAAGACCTTTCATGGCGATCCGCCAGCTGCGCACCTGGACCGGTCGCGGACTGTCCCCGGATCAATACCGTGCGATCATCTCCAGGAGCAGGTTGACCGAATGCTGGATCGCCTTTTCCTCAAAGGTCTCATAGTCCATGTTCGCGCTGTCGTCCGCTTTATCCGAGATCGCCCGGATGATCAGGAACGGGATACGGCTAAGCCATGCCGCCTGCGCGATGGCAGCCCCCTCCATCTCCGTGCAGCTCCCGTCAAAGGTCTCGACGAGCCATTGCTTTTTCGCCTTATCGGAGATGAACTGGTCCCCGCTGACCACCCTGCCGATATGGGTACGGATATCCGGGTTCACCTTATGGCAGCACTCCTCAGCCAGCTCGCGCATCCTTTCGTCCGCCGGAAAGGAAAAGATATCCATCTGCGGGATCTGCCCTACGGGATAGCCGAAGCCGGTGGCATCCATATCGTGCTGCACAGCATCCGTGGACAAGACGATATCGCCGATATCGATCGCGGCCTGCAGGGATCCTGCGATCCCCGTATTGATCACACCGTCCACATGATAGCAATCCGCCAGGACCTGGGTGCAGAGCGCCGCGTTCACCTTTCCGATCCCGGAGCGGACTACCACCACCGGTTTTCCGTTCAGGCTCCCTCTATAAAAATCCATCCCTGCCCTAGTCTCTACCGATACGTCCTCCAGACAGTCCTTGATCTTCGCCACTTCCTGTTCCATGGCACCGATGATCCCTAACATATGTCTCCTCCTGTTCTTTATCGTTCCTTTTATCATTTCATCCAGCCGCCTCACTCTGCATGTGTGTTCAGATACTGCAGGACACCCATAGCCACTGTCCAGGCGATCTTATCTTGATAATCCTCTGTCTCCAGACGGGCCGCCTCCGCTTTATTGGACAAAAATCCGGCTTCCACGATGATCGACACCGGTTTTGCGTGGGACAAGAGATAGTAGCTTCCATTGGCCTTTGCCAGTCTGCGGTTCTCCTCACCCAGACAGTAGTCGAAACGCGCCTGCATGATCTGGGCGAACCGCTTTCCCTCCTCCGAGTCCTGGAAATAAAAGACCTGTGCGCCCGAGACATCCGGCTCATGGTAGCTGTTCTGATGGATACTGACCATCACATCTGGTTCTGCCTTATTGATGATCTCCACCCGTTTCTTCATATCTGCAGATTTTTTGTTCCGGTCAGAGGGCCCGTACAGTCCCCCGTCCCCTTTTCGTGTCAAGATCACCTCCACATCATTTTGCTCTAAGTAAGCCTGCAGCCTCTTAACGATCGACAGATTGATCTCTTTTTCCAGCTGGCCGTCTATCCCCACCTTTCCGGGATCTGCGCCTCCATGGCCCGCATCCAGCACCACTACCGCCTTCGCTCCCTGCTCTCTGCCAGCCTTTCCAGAGACGGTGCCCCTATCCGCAAAAAAACCGTAAAGCTCCTGCAGGATGGTCCCCGGCTCCGGCACGGCTCCGGCCTCTTTTGTCATCTGCTCCATGTGGAGGGAAACGGCTGATACCAGGACCAAAAGAAGGACCCCGGATATACAGTTCCAGAACACGCCTTTCATAAACCACCGCCAAGGTTCTTCTCTTCAGTTTATGCCCTATCCTTAAACACTATTCGTGTTCCCATCTCAGATCATTGTGATCTTGCACAGCCTCCTCCAGGATATATTCCAGATAATCGGCCTGGAGACTGCCGGACGCCAGCTCCGACCACAGCTCGTACTCCTCGCTGGCCTTGATGAGCGGAGCGATCTCCACAGCCCTTCCCCAATAATAATAGCAGTTTGCCTTTGCGTATACCTGGGACATCCGGTCTATCTCCCACTCGGTAAGGTCCAGCTCGTCCATCTCCTCCAGCTGGTCATGTGCCTGGTTATAGAACACATGCTCCAGAAAAGGCGTCCTGTAGTCGGAAAAGCCCAAAAGCTCGATATCCGTCAGGCCGGACGCTCTGGACCAAGTATCCATATCCAGGATCTGGGTATGATAATGGAACTGTCCATCATCCTGAAAGGACAGTACCCCGTACTGACAGGGCGGGGTCGCCAACGAGCTCGTGACGACCTCATAGATGCCTGTCTCCCCATCAAGGCTCTTGTCGCTGTTCATATAATGCTGCACATGGAGATGGCCGCTGAGATAGAGCGGCGCACCCCATCCCACTAAAAGCTCGATCAGCCGCTCACTGTGTTCGATCGTGCAGTCCTCCTCGTAGATCTGGCTCTCGTCCAGCAGGTTATGATGGCTCACCGGAAGGAGCATCACTCCAGCCTCAGTAGCCCTATCCAGCTGGTCCTCGATCCAATCATAGGTTTCCGTATCCAGCATCCCGCCCACCAGGTTCTGCCCGTCTTCATACTGGCAGCTGTCCAGCATGAGCCCCCACACCTTGTCGCTGATCGGGTAAACATAGCTCAAGGATGCCGGATCTCGGCTGACCGCCTCATCATAGCCAAATCTCCGATAGATCTGATAGAACTGCTCCGGCCCAGTCCCCTCTACCGGGAGGCGCTCCTCCCCCAGATAGCGGACTGCGCCCGGATGATGGATATCATGGTTCCCCGGGATGACCGCCACCGGGATACCATTTTCCTCGATCCGCTCTAAATATCCGGCAAACTCCTGATGGCTGAGCAGCTCCCCGTTCAAGCTCATATCGCCGCTGATGATCAAAAGATCAGGCCGCTCCCGGATCACCTCCTGGGTAAAGGCTTCCGTGAGCTCCCAGATGTGGTGGGTCACCTTGCCGTCGCCGTGCTCCACCATGTAGGTAAAGCTGCTCCCCATATCCGTGAGTTCCCTGGCCAGATAATGGATATCTGTGGCGATCAAGATCTTCAGGCCCGGCTCCACCTCCATGACCGCCTGGGTCTCCGCGTCCGGAAAGGGCTCTATGAGCGTCGGCACGGGCGCGGTCGGCTTATAGCCCTCCGCCTCCGTTCCTTCCCCGGTCTCCCTGGCCGCCGAGGTCTCAGACGGGACCTCCTTTGCCGCTTCTAAGCTGCAGCCCGCCACAGCCAGGGCAAGGAGGAGGCAGGCACAGGCCAGTATTCCTCTTGCCCTTATGCCCCCGCCCTCTTTCCTTCTCTCTCCGACATCCGGATATCTTTTGCCCTCTGTCATTCTGCGTTCACCTTTACCACATCCCAGATATCGGCCGGCTCAAAGCCCAGCTTCCAGCAGGCCACACCAGCCAGATCCATCTCACGGATCAGATCCATCTTAAGCCCTAAGGATCGCTCCTCTTCCATCCAGATCTCCTTTTTGCCTTCCTTTTTATCCATGATCTGTCCGTAGAAGAGACCATTCTCCTCCTGCCAGCTCAAAGAGACCTTGTTGGACTTCACCCACGCCCTGGCATCCGAGATCCCCAGTGCATCTGAGCTGGTGTTCCCGTCCAGGTCCTCCTTCCAGACCCTGGTATAGAAGGGGACCGCGTCGATCACCTTTTCCTTGGGGACCTCTTCCAAGGTCCCTTCTATCCCGGCCTTTACATAAGGATAGGAGGCCACCGGGCCGGCCTCGCCGCCGGAATAATGCTCGTCGTAGCCCATGATGATCACATAGTCCGCCACGATCCCCTGCTCCTTCCGGTCATAGAACGCGTTATAGGGGGCCGGGACATAGTCATCGATCGATAGGACCACCTGCTTTTTCCGGCAGGCAACAGAAAGCTCCCGGATGAACTGGATATAGTGAGGGGCTGCGGTCTCCTTCAGGCCCTCTAAGTCCAGGTTCAGCCCGTCTAAGCCGTAGGTGTCCACCTCCTGCATCAGGCTGTCGATCAGCTTCTTCCGGGTGGAGGTCTTAGACAGGAGCACCTCCGTCTGTACATCCTGGCTGAAATTATCAATGAGCGCCCACACCTGGATCCCCTGGCTGTGAAGATCGTCAACATAAGCTTTATCCGCCAGGGAAGCGTAACCGCCTTCATTATCTGTCAAGGCGAACCAGGTAGGCGCTACCACGTTCACTCC
This sequence comes from uncultured Lachnospiraceae bacterium, assembly GCA_910588895.1. Classification (GTDB taxonomy): domain Bacteria; phylum Bacillota; class Clostridia; order Lachnospirales; family Lachnospiraceae; genus Caccovicinus. The sequence continues at coordinate 2,670 of CAJUSS010000128.1, read as the reverse complement.
CTTCGTGTTCTGAAGGAGCTTTTGGATGGTCTTGTTCGCCTCCGGACTGGTGACCTGATGGAACGCCAGGCAGATCTTCTGATCCATGGACAAACTGGTATATACCGGCTCCTGGAACGTACTGATATAGGTCATGCTCTCAGTCTCCCCCAGGCGGCGGCCGGCCACATAGCCCACATGGCCGTCCTCGGTGCGCACCATGGACCAGCGGTCAGAGGCGCTCAAGACCTTCACCTTAGCCCCTGCCGTCTCCTGAACGACGATCCGTCCCTTTACCCCGCCCTTTTCCCGGACCGGGGTGTCCTTGGTGAGGACCCTCCATTCATCTGCCTCCCAGCCGGTATCCACAAACACACGCTTTACCTCGTCCTTCACAAAGGGGACGATCCGCACATCCGTATATTTCGTGATGGTCTCCGCTGATACATAGGCCTCCTGGCCGCTGACCGTCACCACAGGAGCGCCGCTGTCCCCTCTGGTATCCCCATCCATATAGAGGATCTCCTCCGGCAGAGCATATACCAGGAGCTGCTCACCCGCATCCCAGTAAAAGCGTTTGTTCAGATGGGCATCTACCCACGCCACCGGCAGATAGACCTGACTGCTCTGAAAGATACCCGTCTCCTCCTGCCTTTCATCGTCCAGGAAAAGGACCAGCTCATTCCCGGAAACACCGTAAAATTCCTCCAGCTCCACCACTTCCTTCGTGGGAGCATATTTCAGATACGCCTTGTAGCCCAGTTTTCCGATCAGGGCACAGAGGAGTATCCCGACCAACAACAGCAGCGGGACTACCTTTTTCATATTTCGCACGTCCTTCCATCCAGACTTTTTCTGCTCTCCTGGCATCGGCGGGCGGCGCCTGATCGTGCGCCCGCGGCCATAGCTATTATAGTATAGCATAGAACCGGCGGGGAAAGTTTTACTTTTTCTTAAAACTTTTCTTCCCGGTAACTTTAAACAGCAGGGCGGTGGAGAGAAAGTGCTGTTTCTAGATCTTTACAGGCTGAAATGTCCCCTCTCCTTTCTCTCGCTCTTATCCTTTCTCTGTTTCCTGCCCTGCTCTTAAGGCGCGGCATCCGCTGCGCGCCTAAGCCCTAGGGCTCTTGGACGCTGTCCTCCTCTCTGCCGCCCCTTGGCTTTGGATCCTTTTGCAGTCTCTGCAGCAAAGACTTATAGTGCCGCATCTGCGCTTTCCGCACGGTCTCTTTTAGACGCTCCTGGTTCTCCCAGGCTTGTCTTGCTTCCGGATCCAGATAGACTAAGTCAAAGTGGATCTCGGACAGCTTTCCCTTTTCTGAATTGACATAATCGGCCATGTAGACGGCCCCGTCTTCCCGGACCTGGAAGATCTTATACCAGTCCTGGTCCCCGGAGACCGCCTTGCCGTCGATGAAGACCGGCACGCCCTGCTCTCTGTAGTTCTTTAACTGGTCCATATACGCATACTGCTCCTTCTGCAGCCTTTTTCTCCGTCTGTCCTCTCCCATCACATCTCTCCCTATGCTCTTCTCATCCTTACATGTTCGGTCCTTGCCCGCCTCAAAAGGGACGGTCCTGGCGGGAAGGGGGGCGCAAAGGAGGTTTCTATCGTGACATATCGACTCTCCTTTGAGACTCATCAAGACCCACAAGCTCATCAAGCGATCCTGCGCCTTACCTCTTCCCGTTTTGGAGCCCCTTGAAAAATACAGCGGTCCCCCTCTCGATCGTAAATACATCGGGGGCATATGGGATCTGACCGAAGGAGATGCCAAACCTCCTTTTGATCTCCCTCCTCGCTTCCCCACCCCCAAAGACCGCCAGAAAGGTCCAGTGCCCTTTTCCGCTCAGCATCCAATCCTTCCACGACAGCAGCTCCTCCAGCTCCCACTCGTTCAGCGCGCCCAGAACGTACTTCTCTGTACACTGCAGGAAAGCTGTCTGATCTGCCGTCTGCCGGCTCCCAAGATCCAGCAGGATATGATCGTAGCCTTCTTTCTGGCACCAGGCCAGCTCTCTCGCCCCGCTGTGAGGGAGATAGTCCACCTCCAGGATCTGGACCGGCCCGCTGTCTGTGCCTTCTCCCTCCAGATCCCTTCCGGTGCAGACCCGGCACAGCTTTCCTATGGCATGGCTCCTGCCCCACTCCAGGACAGCCGTCCTCCTGCGCTCTATCGCTGCCAGATGATTGGCATAGAGCAGGGTAAAATGGGTGACGCCGCACCCTGGACCTGCTCCCATGACCCCTATGGTCACGGTCTTTTTTTCTCCCATCTCCAAAGCCTCCTCCATAGCCGGACGCAGATCCTGCCAAGCTCCGCAGCACGACCGGGCGCACCCCTGCCAGACAGCATGCCTGCAAGCCTCTTGCCTGCTGACCGCCCGGCCCCTCTGCCCCCGGCTCTTTTGCCACTGCTCGCCTGCCATCCCATCTCGAGCATATCCCAGAGCATCCCCAGCCATCCCTCAGCCGGCGGGTCCGGATAAAATGGATCGGCGAACAGCGGGCTTTGCATCCCTTGCTTTCCAGCAATGCCTGGTGGCCGAGCAGCTCTCAAACAGGATGGGGTGGAGATGATAGGGATAAGGAGAAGCACTGGATGAAGCAAAAACACTCGACATTTACTGGCTTGAAATGTTTACTGTTATCAGTCATTTCCAAATATTGAAAATAGTCTGTGGCTTCAT
>CAJUSS010000127.1 GCA_910588895.1 uncultured Lachnospiraceae bacterium | reverse complement strand
CCGCAGGTATCTGCAGACCAGGGAGCAGGAGGGCTTGGAGGACAAGCCCCTGTTCTTCCCATTTCCCAACGGATCTCTTCCATACAAACGTGTATTTATTGGAACATGCTTCCAGTTTCGTCCCATCTATAAATACCGTCTCTTTTGATAACTCGCCCATTTGGTCCAGACGGCGTACCATCTGATAAAACAGGTCTTCGCAGGCTTCTGCCAGGGATCCTGTACGAAATCTTGCGATCGTGCTGTGGTCGGGTGCTTTCTGTCCGGCCAGCAACCACATGAAATCGATATCTCTGCGGCAGGCTGTTTCAATTTTTCTGGAAGGACAGATATTTGGGGAATAAGCATAGGTCAGGATCTTGAACATGGTTTTTGGAGCAACTACGGGATTTCTGCCTTTGGCAGAGTAAGCCTGATACAGCAAGCTGTGATCGAGATCCTCCAATTCGTGGCTCAGCAGTCTTACAGGATCATCATCAGGAACGAGACCTTCCAAATTTAATGGCAAAACCAGTTGATAAGGCTCGCCAAATTCGGTATGATCTTTATGGTATTTTAATTTATTAGGCATATTTTATCATACCATGAATGGCAGGTTCTTCGGAGCCTGCTTTTCTGTTTTTTGACATAAAAGTGGAGCCATTGCTCCATAAATGATCACTCATCTATTTTGCAACAGCCCCTTGGGCTGCGGATAACAGGACTCGAACCTGCACGGAAAGCCCACCAGAACCTAAATCTGGCGTGTCTGCCAATTCCACCATATCCGCCTTTTGCGTTTCCTATCATACCATTTTTAAGGATACATTGTCAACACATCCGGACCACTTTCTCTTCACAAGACCGAAAAATGACCGTCCAGCAGTCCTGGACGGTCAGAGCGGTCACATCTACTTGAACGCCTTCTTCGTGCTCTCGCCAAGGGGATGCCTCCGGCCAGCTCAGCCGATCCCATCCCTTCGCTCGATCAGCGCCTTGACCCAGTGGGCCGACTTTTTCAGCTTCCTCTGATAGTTGCCCATCAGGTCCACCTCGATAAAGCCATACCGATTCTTAAAGGCATTGCTCCAGGACCAGTTATCGATCACGCCCCAATAATGATAGCCCACACAGTTCGCGCCTTCCTCGATGGCTTTCATGACCCACTCTAAGTGATCCTGTACAAACTCGATCCGGTAATCGTCCTGGATCTCCCCCTCTTCATTGCGGAAGCGGTCCTCATGCTCCACGCCCATGCCGTTTTCGGAGATAAAGAACTTCATATCCGGATATTCCCGCTTCATCTTCATCCCAAAATCATAGATCCCCTTAGGATAGATCTCCCAGCCCCGGTAAACGTTCATCCGTCTCTCCGGCCAGATATAGGGGTCCGCAAATTTAGGATAGCCGGCCTCATCTACTTTTTCCTTCGGAGCCTGGACCCTGGTGGGCTGGTAATAGTTAAAGCCTAGCCAGTCTACACGGCCGCACTTTAAGATCTCCTCATCTCCGGGACGCATCTCGGGCGCCATGCCGCACGCTTTTAAGGTCTCCAGCACATCCCCCGGCAGCGTTCCGGATGTGGACAGATCCAGCCACCAGCGGTTATGGATCCCGTCCGTCATACGCAGCGCCTCCAGATCCTCCGGCGTGGGATCCTCCTTCGTATAGGGCGGTGCGAAGGCATTGATCAGCCCGATCTGAGCATCCTTTAGCAGATAGCCTTCTTCTTTTGCCTTGCGGAACTCACGGACAGCTAAGCTGTGGGCCAGAGCGATATGGTACTGTACCTGCATCCCCCGCTTCTCATCCTTGAGGAAAGGATACCAGGCACCATGCCGATATTCCTGATCCGGCTCTACGATCGGCTCATTAAAGGTAAACCAGTACCGGATCTCCTTGCCGAACTCCCGGAAAGCGGTCCTGGCATACACCGCGTAGGCCTCCACCACCTCCCGGTTCTCCCATCCGCCTCTGGCAAACAGGTAATAGGGCATATCAAAATGATACAGGTTCATGAACAGCTCGATATCATTTTCCTTGGCACAGGCACAGACCTTGTGATAAAATGCCGCACCCTCCGGGTTCAGCTTCTGGTCCTGGTCCATGAGCCGTGTCCACTGGATAGAGGTGCGGAAGGAATCCAGATGGAGGCTCTTGAACAGCTTGATATCTTCTTCATACCGCTCATAGAAATCATTACCCACATAGCTGCCCACCTTGTTGTAAAAATCCGAGACCGAAAGATCGGACCAGTGGTCCCAGAAGCTCTCCAAACGGTGATCCTTCTTATAAGCGCCTTCTGTCTGCGGACCGGACATGGCGGCCCCCATGAAAAAACCCTTCGGGATGGTAAGTTGCATAGCTCTCTCCTTTCTTAGCCTGGCTATCCGGCCTATCCACCACGGCCGGCCATCGCCGTCATAAGTTGTCATAACATTTTATATATATATCATGCTATTTATATGATAGCATATTTTGACAAAAAAGCAATCCTTCTTTTTTGTCAAATGATATTTTTGAAAAAAGTGTAGACAAATCTCAAAATCTATGCTAAGATATTGGAGTATTAAAAAGGCCTGTTGGTCAAGCGGCTAAGACGACGCCCTCTCACGGCGTAAACCCGGGTTCGATTCCCGGACAGGTCATCTTTATGAACAGCATCTCCGGGAAAAGGAGGAGCTGTTTTTTTGTTCTCCATCCATCTCTCTTTTTCCCTTTTCATGCATTGCCATCACCCTATTTCATGATCCTTTAACAGGCTCAGAACGTCCAGCAGTGAATCCACGACCCTGTCCGCCTTCTCTTCATCCTCTTTCTGCGGATATTTCATATCGGGTATACAGATCACAGGGATACCAGCCGAGAAGGCCGCCTGGATCCCTGCCTCAGAATCTTCCAGGACCAAAGCATCCTGAGGCTGCACACCTGCCTTCTGACATGCTTTTAAAAAGACTTCCGGATCAGGCTTTCCTTTCTCCACCTCGTCTCCGCAGATCGAACCGTCAAAATACCCCGTCAAACCTGCCATCTGCAGGATCTTGTCTACCCGCTCCCGGGTGCTGGAAGTGGCCACGATCGTCTTGTAGCCATCGCCCTTTAAATACGCCAGCAGTTCTTTTAGTCCCTTCTTCAACGGCACACCTTCCTCCTCAAACCGGTCATCCATATGGCTGAGCACCGTATCTACCATCTCGTCCAGGGGAAAGGAAGCGCCAAACCGGTCATAGAACTTCTGGGCTGCAACAGCTACTGTAGTTCCCATCACGGATCTGTAAAATCCCTCATCCATTGTAAGACCCAGTTTCGCACACTCAGCTACATATCCCTCATAAGCCATCCTCTCACTATCGATCATCAGCCCATCCATGTCAAAGATCACCGCTCTTATCATCATTTCCTCCTTATGCCGGATGCACGGCTCTGCTCATTTCAATATAATCATAGATATAGGCGATCTCGCTCATGGGGATCTCTATATTATAATGCCCCGCGATCCTCTCAAAAGCAGCCAGAAATTTTTGGATGAACTCCTGGCCATCCGTCTGAAAGCTTTCCAGATCTTTGTGCGTGCGCACTGGCATCCGAGTCACCATCCGCTCCACAAAGCAGCACACATGAACATAAAGGCCGATCAGTGTCTTCTCAGGGATCTTATACTGGATCGACTGCATCAGGCTGAACATGGCCTCCTCTACCATGTTCAGCAGCGGGCCCGGATTCAAGATCGTAAGCGATTCCATCAGATTTTCCAATGAGAAATTTTTCAAAAGGTTCCTTCTGAAGATCTCCATCTCCTCTTCGCTGAGAAATTCGCCAAGAAGCTGGTTGATGCGGTCCATGGCCTGAAAGCTTACGATCTCTCCCAGGTTGATAAATGTGACCCCGGGAAGCTTCGGGTCAACGATCCCCTCCACAAACAGGAGCCTTGTCCGGTCAGCCACATCCACCCCATTTTCACTGGTAAACAGGATCGCTTTTTCCTTATTGCTTTTGGGGATGATCTGGCATTCGGTCTTTACTTCGTCCAGGCGACTCCTGATCTCTTCCACGGTAAGGTCTTGCAGGATCATAGAACCTATGTGCAGAGCCAAAGGTGTGGACGCATTGCTGACCAGCATGATGTTGACATGTTCGAAAACTCCCAGCTCTTTCGCGATCCTGGTAAGGGACCCCATATCCACGATCAGGATCAGTGTCTCGTAGGATCTCTTTGCCCGCAGATAGTCCTTCACCAGGACCAGTATATCCTCTACCGTGCTGGTCAGAGGCATGTCGAAGGCATCCATCACATGGGATGCCAGAAGGGAATTTACTACATTGGCGATAGAAGAAGCGGTCGCATTTCCATGGCACATGATGAGCGCCAGGGTCGATCTCCTGGTCAGATCATTACTGTACAAAAGCTGGGCAAAGAAAAATACCACCTTGTGGATCTGACTGAGCGCGACACCAAAATTTCTCTCCAACGTATCGGAAAACTCTTGTGTAAATGCAAACGCATCCGGATGTATCTGTTTCAGGCTTTCCAGAACATCCTCCATATTTTGCACATACTCCCCGGTTTCCGGATAATAAGACTGCAGATACAGATATTTAGCCACCATACTTCGGATAAACTCCGAGATCCGGATATCGGTGGTGCTTTCGGTCAGATCGCTAACGCTTGCCACGTATTTTTCATATCGCCTCAAGGGCATTTCCAGATAATCCTTATTAAAGATAACAAAGTCATTAAACTTTGTCACCATATGAAAACTTTCCTCGCAAAACTTTCCCCTATCGATCTCCCGTTTCTGATACCGCTCATAAAGCGCCCCGAAAGGCTCCCCCAATTTTTTATAGATATCCGGCTCCTGATAGTCATAGTATTCCAGGAAATGATACTCCTCGTCACTGTAAACATCCATGCGGTCGGGATCGCCGGATATGTGGCTGATACCCACACGGATCTGGGACTCTCCCTTCTGGTAGGCTCTGGCAAATATAAGGGTGACCTGCTGTTTCAGAAAAAGGACCTCATATCTGCTGCACTGATCCATCAGATAGCTCACCACCCGGTCGCCCAGGAGGATCTGGCAGGAAGAGTGGAGCGCCTGCTGCCCGAAAAAGTGGAGGATCAGCGCCATCTTTTCCCGGATCGTCCATTCCTTTAAGGGCGGTATGTCCACCACGAAGGGAAAGTGACTGAGAAAATGGCTGGTAAATACTTTTCCGGGCGCCTCTGCCGCCACCAGGACCAGCCGCGCTCCGCTGGTATGGACTGTGCTGGAATTGACGCAACAGTAGGTCCTCTGATCCAGATACTGCAGAAGGCTTTCCTGCACATCCAATCCCATGGAAGAGATATCATCCAAGATCACCAGCCCGTCCTTAGCCTTCTCTAGAGCACCGGGCCAAGCCTTATCCTGTCTATCCACATATCCGAAAAGAACATATTTTAGTTTGTTGTCGTCCAGCCGGTTGCAATTCAGATAGATACACTGATCTTCCTGGGTCAAAAGTCCCTGATCAAAAAAATAATCCCGGATCCTTTGGGCCAGAAATGTCTTCCCGCTCCCATGGGCCCCATAGATCATCACCGGCAGGCCCCCCCGGGGGTAATCGATGGCGGTCTTGATCTTGTCGATACAATCCCGCAGTGCATATCTATGGCCGATCGCCTTGGCAAAATTCTGCTGTTTACCGTATAAAAACCCGATCAGCTCTTCGTAGGACAGAAAGCCGTCCTGCTCGATCTTTTTCCCGCTATCCCTTTCCAGCTGATACCGGGACAGAAAAGCCACCGGGCGGGTCTTGATCTTCACAAGATGACCTTCTCTGGCCATATCATTCAGATACTGGGAAGCCAGGCTTCTGGAGATCACGAACTTCCTGCCGACCTCATTGGCCGTACATTGTTCCAGGCTGTGTTCTTTCAGATCTTTTGACATTTCCTGGATATATCCCAAGATCTGCTGTCGCATGGTCTTTGCCATATTTCTGGTCTCTCTTTTCTAAAAAACATAACTACTCAGACAGTAAGGGGGCCAACACTTTATCCAGTTTGACCGTCTCATCGCTTGGGACATACTGGCTTACAAAGGAGCATCCAGCACGGCGCAGGGCACCTATGATCTGCACATCCTCCCTGCTGAGCGCTACCCGTTTCGTCAGTACATGATCCCTCGACGGGGCATAGTACATACCGATATTGATCGCCGGCAGCGGCATCCCCAACTCCAGCAGCTCCGGCAGGATATGGATATCCCTGCCCAATATAAAAAGTCTTTGCCCCCGGTATCTCCCCTCCCGAAAATGGTCCACAGCGGTGGAACGGTCAATGATGGACAATGCCTTATCCACTGGTCTGGAAAGCTTCATCACTTCCTTTTTAAGCGGATCGCCGGCAACCACATCATCAATGACCATCACCCGGTCGCACAAGGTCCGAGGGATCCACTGGGTCGTGATGATCCCATGCAGCAGGCGTTCATCCATCCTGACCGCTACGATCTCGTTCTTTTCATCAGATCTGATCATCGGATATCCTCCCGTTTAGAGTCATGCTCTGCCCGTCTGAACGGTCGCTTTACTCGTCATCCTCATCCTGCTCCGGCTGCATTTCATTGACATAGAGGAGCATCTGGCGGGATTCCTCCACTGCCTGCCGGATGTACCCGGAGGTGATCCCGGCTTCATCCATCAGCATGACCGATAACGCAAAGGGAACATTGACCCCTGTGATCACGAAGGTATGATCATTGATGTAGGGGACAAACTTCTGATTAACACTTCCAGACAGTACATCGGTCATCACCACTACCTTATCCTCCGGATCAAAGGTGGCAAACAGCTCCGCGATCGTTTCCTCCAAAGGCTTTCCATCCTCCTCCACATAGGCGGAGATAGCATAAATATCTTCCATGGCCGTGATAAACTGCAATGTTTCCTTTAAACCGGCAGCAAATCTGCTGTGAGACGCGATCACTATTCGCTTCATAATGTATCCTTTCTTTATACTGTAAATACCCCCAGCGCTGCACCGATCATGGAAACTACCAGTGTGCCAAGGATGATATAGTTCATCTTTACCTTCTTTACCTTTACCAGATAGTACATGATGCCGACAGCCGCTACCGGGAGGAGTGCAGGCATGACACCGTCGATCTGATCCTGCACGCTCAGTATCACATCGCCGCTGGCGAAATCCAGTCCGCAGACCAGCTTGACCACACTGGGGATCAGGCAGCCCACGACCGTCAGGCCAAGGATAGATGCCGCTTCGGTAAAAACATTGATCTTCTCGCCAAACTGGGTGATGAATCTGACTCCCTGGAAATAACCGATCTCTACCAGCTTTAGACGGATCACCCAGAAGATGGCGTTGATCGCCAGCCAGATCCCCAGACCCACCATATTGCCTTCCAGCGCCATATAGGCTGCGATGGAACCGAAGATCGTAGGCAGCATGACCCAGCCGATGGTATCGCCGATACCGCTCAGCGGGCCCATAAGACCTACCTTCAGATCCTGGACCGCGTTCATCCCGTCCAGTCCCTGGGTATCCTCGATCGCCAGGCTGGCTCCCAGTAAGATCTTGGTCAGCCAGGGCATACAGTTAAAATACTTGAAATGGTTGTTGAGGGCTTTTTTGTAATCCTCATCATTTGGATAGATCTTGCGCAGGGCCGGAGCCAGCGCGTATACCACCGAAGGCGCCAGCTGCATCTCATATCCGTAGGTCGCGATACAGGTCTGTATCCAGCGGTGCCCGACCTTTCTTAAGTCTTTTTTATCCAATACCTGCTTACTCATCTTCCAGGCCTCCTTCCACGACCGCCACGCCGCTCATCTCTTTCATCCTCTGCTGGTAGAACAGGAGCGCACAGGCGATCCCGATCATAGCGATCCCCAGTACCGGAACGCCCAGATAGGCATTGAGCACAAATCCGATCAGCAGATAAGCAAAATACTTGGATGTAGGCATATAGGTCATCAGCATGGTCAGGCCTACTGCCGGGAGCAGTCCGCCTGCTACGGACAGACCGGTCGTAAACCATGCGGGAAGTGTATCCACGATCAGGGTGACCACGGTCGATCCCAGGGTGACCGCGATAAATGTAGGTATCGCGCTGGTCAGCATCATCAAAACAACGGAAACCAGGATGATATGGTCCATCGCGTCAAACTGGCCTGCATTACAGTATTCCTGTGCCTTGCGGCCGATCGCTCCATTGATCAGCTTCGCGATGATATCAAGCTGGACAAACAGCATCCCGACCGCGATGCCGGCGGTCAGACCGATATCCATACCGGCTCCGGTGGAGACCGAGATCGCCGTTGCGATGATCGTAGCCAGCGGGTAGTCCGGCGCGCTGGATCCGCCGATGCCGACCACGCCCAGGGACATCAGCTGCATGGTACCGCCTACATAAAGACCGGTCTGCAGATCTCCCATGATCAGTCCGGCCATAGCTCCCCAGAACACACTGTTAAAGATACATACCTGGGTACAATGATAATCGTACGCCTTAAGGGCAGCTAATACGGTCAGTAAGATGACCTGAACAAGATTTATATTGTTCATGCGTTTCCTCCTCTTGCTCCTTCTTTTCTTTCACGTTACATCCGCCGCGGACGGCGCATCACCTTTTTACAAAGGTTTCCCGTTTCTCAGCCGGTGTATATTGACTGTAGATCGGTACGCCCCTGTCCAGGATCTCGGCCAGGACCTCTTCGTCCTCTTCCCGGACGGCATATCTGGCCGAGATCTTTCTTCCTTCCGAAAGGCTTCTGGACAATCCCAGGATCAGCTCTCCGATGTCCTCGCCCAGATCCATCAGCTTCTTCACAAAGTTCGGATCCTCCGTCACCAAAAATACTCTCTGCCCGTCATACTTATGGGCTTTAAAATTCGTCAATGCCGTCTCCTCTGAGATGATCGAGCAGGCGATCCCCGCAGGCTTTCCCAACCGCATACTGTCCTTCAGCATGTGATCATTGGCCGTCTTGTCATCTACGATCATGATCCGGTGCGGCGTATAGGTAGGCGTCCACTGTGTTGCTACGATCCCATGCAGCAGACGATAATCCAGACGTGCTCCTACAATACTCATATCATAACCTCCTGCTATCCCACTTGTTTTTTGTGATATACTGGTACGTATCTCCCGACTGCACAAATGTGCAGGGGATCTCCTCTCCTATCGCTTTCGGGATATATTTTGTCATATACTGCATCCCTGGCTCCTCTATATTAAAGTGCCCCATCCCGATGATGGCGATCCCATCTCCACTGAGATCCGCATCACGCACATACTCGGCAAGGGTAAAATCTACAAGCTCCATGGCAAGGAAGCAGTCGATCTTCCCCTCATCCGCCAGGGCGATCTCCTTTTTTGCCTCTCCGAGAACATGGAACGGGACCGAGATACGGGAAACCCTTTTACCTGGATCTCCGATCACTTTCACTCCGTTGAGCCCCAGACGCCCGATCAGAGACCTTGCCAACTCTTCTGTGGTCGTCTCCGGGATCTGATAAGACAAAGGGTTCAGCTTCCCGGGCAGGGAAAAGTCGTGCCATCCCTCAGCCCCATCGATCCTCTGGGACGTTTCCCTATCGATATAGGATGTCCAGCCCAGTATCTCAGCCAGACCGTAGAAAATACCGTCCACATACGTTCCATCCGCTAACGGGATCCCGGAATGTATGTGATCATGATCGCGCCATACCACGATCTTGTATTTCTCCAGCAATGCTTTCTTGTACAGATAGGTCCGGTTTTTCTGCTCTTCCAGCCATTCCGTGCGATCTCCATGGTTCCAGAACAAGGCTTCATGGCATATGATCAGGTTTGCCCCAAGCACAGCCGCCTTTTCGATCACACGGATATTTGCCCAGCAGGTAGTGACTATCCCTGTACACTCTGCATTTGGATCCCCAAAAAGGATCTTATCCTTTGTTGTTTCCTCGTCGATCGGTACGACCGTATCCTCCCTGATGCGGTATCCCTGATGATAGTCCTTCATCCTTGCGATCACTTCCGAGATCTTCATCCGTAAACCCTCCTCCTTGTTCCATTCGTTTACAAGAACTGTTCTACCGGCGCCTTTCGTGTATCTTGTATGCGTTTACTATAAAGGACAGAGGCTTCTTTAACAATCCGCATGCACGATCTTCGTCACATACAGGTTCTTTTTGCACAATAGATCCGACCCTTTCGACACAAGATCGGCATAATTTTACTAAGTGTTTATATATTTGATCCGATCCCCAGATGGCGCTGTGAAAAAAGTCCTCCAAAAAAAGAACACGTCCAGGGGTAAACCTGGAAATGTTCTTTTCTTTTTGGTATGATCTAAAATGCCAAGAAAAGAGGTTGTGAAAAACGGAGGCCCGATCGCTCCATTTTTTCACAACCTCTATCAGATCGTAGAGCTGGGCCAGCTGGATTCGAACCAGCGAAATGCAGGAGTCAAAGTCCTGTGCCTTACCGCTT
>CAJUSS010000126.1 GCA_910588895.1 uncultured Lachnospiraceae bacterium | reverse complement strand
CGGATATCCGGGATAGGACCGCCCGCTATGTGCTGGGAGCGGGAGTCGTGGTGTTCCTGGTGATGACCCTGCTCTCAGACTGGTATGGCGGCCTGTTTGTCCGAAATGAACAGGTAAAAGCCATGGTCCGGTCCGGGATATGGATCTTTATGGTCTCCTTTTTCTTTTCCGGGATCAATTCCATCGCATCCTTTTATTTTACATCCACTGGAAGAGCGTTCCAGTCCGCTGTGATCTCCTTCTCCAGAGGGCTGGCCCTGCTCCTATTATGTATCTTTATGCTCCCGGCTTTCTTCGGGATGACCGGTGTGTGGCTGGCGGCTCCGGTGACGGAGGCGGTGACGCTGGGGATCACAGTGTGGTTTTTGCGGGAGGAGAGCAGATCGATCAATATGTAGAAAAAGACGGCTTGCCTTTGGTGCGGCCGTTTTTTTTGCATGAATATGCTAGATATTGCAGTATCGTTACAGAAATCAAGACGGATTTTTGTTATATTTTTATAAGATTCAGGTCCTCTATGTCGGCCTGATGGAGAACTTGGGCAATACATCATATTTTTCATTAAGGAGGAGATTCGATATGAAAAAAAAGGAATTACTAGCAGGAACACTTGCGGCCGTAATGACAGCATCTCTTGCAGCATGCAGCGGCGGATCTGCTGCGGACAGCGGCGGGGCGGCAGACGGTGACGGAGTGTCGATCACGATCTTTAACTCGAAGATCGAAGTCCAGGCACAGTTTGAGGAGATGGCAAAGGAGTACAGCGAAGCAACGGGTGTGGATGTGGAGGTCTACTATTCCAACGATACGGTAGCGGCTCATCTGGCCACAAGGTATTCTTCCAACGATCCCTATACCCTTTCTATGGTAGATGCGAAAGACGTGTACTCTCTGGCGGAGGATCATGCGATCGACTTAAGCGGCGAAAAATGGGTGGAGAACACACAGTACGCTCTGTCCATGGACGGAAAGGTGGTGGGCTTCCCGGTATGCGTGGAGGCGCGGGGGCTGATCTACAATGCGGACGCGATCGAGAAGATCACCGGTGAGACCTTCGACCCGGCAGCCTACGCCACCTTGGATGCCTTCCAGGGACTTTTGGAAAAACTGGCGGCCGGCGGTATGGAGACTCCAGTCGCCATCATGAAGGAGGATTGGTCTCTGGCCGGCCATTTCCTGTCTGAGGTCTACGAGACCCAGGAGGATGTGGACGGGTTCATCGCCGCTCTCCATGAAGGTACTGCCGATCTTGCGAACAATGAAAAATGGAACGCGCGGATGGATTACTTCGACACGATGATGAAGTACAACTACGCGGCAGATTCTCCGATCGCGGCAGAGCGTGAGGTATCGGAGCAGAAGCTGGCGGAGGGCGAGGTCGCTTTCATGTTCGGGGGCAACTGGGATTGGTCCATGATCAATGCCTATGACTATTCGGAAAAGATGGGGATCATGCCGGTACCGGAGAACACCTCTGACGGAACCAACGAGAAGCTGGTGGGCGGCGGCTCCAAATATTTCTTCATCGATTCTTCGGAGAACACTTCCGAGGAGCAGCGCCAGGCGGCCAAGGATTTTCTCAACTGGCTGGTATTTGATGAGGCGGGGAATTCCTTCCTGACCGAGAAGTGCGCTTTAGTCCCGGCCTATTCCAACATCGCGGCTGCCGGATTAGATCCGCTGTCCGTATCGGTAAAGACCTATGCGGACGCAGGGGCTCTGATCGAAAATTATAACTATCTGCCGGATGATCATTTCTCTCTCTGCGGAGCAGCTTTCCAGAAATATCTGGAAGGCCAGACAGACCGGGCGGGGCTGGCGGCGGAGATCGAAAAGTATTGGTCCTCAACGACCCCTGTAGAACATTAAAAGACAGCTTGATGAAGGAGGGACATCCTGATATGAAGACAAATACCATGTCCTATAAATGTAAGCAATTCCTCATGTTTGCAGGTGTGACGACGGCCATGTTCTTTGCCGTGGTCATCCTCCCCTTTATCTACGGGATCTACCTGACCCTTACCAGCTGGGACGGCGTTTCCAGGCAGAAGCCCTTCGTAGGTCTGGCCAACTATCTGGCCACCTTTGCGGATGCCGCGTACTGGCAGGCTATGGGGAGGACATTCCTGTATTCGATCGTGGCGGTGGTCCTGGTCAATGTGGTAGCGTTCATCCTGGCCTTTCTGGTGACCAGCGGCGTCAAAGGACAGAACTTCTTCCGGGCGGGCTTCTTTACGCCGAACCTGATCGGCGGCATCGTCCTTGGTTATATCTGGAAGTTTGTGTTCAACCGTGCTTTCGTGGCGCTGGGGACCTCCTTTTCCATCGGTCCCCTGTCCACTTCCTGGCTGGCGACCACAGGCGGGGCTATGCTGTGTTTGATCATCGTTTCCGTTTGGCAGTATGCAGGGTATATGATGCTGATCTATGTAGCCGGGTTCATGAGCGTTTCTGACGATGTGCTGGAGGCAGCCAGGATAGACGGATGCACCAATACCCAGTCGATCGTCTATGTATCTGTGCCGCTCATGGTCTCTTCCTTTGTGCAGTGTCTGTTTTTAACAGTCACGCGATGCTTTATGGTCTATGATGTGAACCTTTCCCTGACCAACGGCGAGCCCTTTAATAGCTCGGTCATGGCGGCGATGCATGTGTATAACCAGGCCTTTACATATAAAAATTTCGGCGTGGGCCAGGCGGAGGCTCTGATCCTGTTCGTGGTCTGTGCTGTCGTGGGCGTAGCCCAGGTATATGTAGGCAAGAAAGCGGAGGTGTCGGCATAAATGAATGCGAATGAAAAAGCAGCTCGTGATAAAAAGATCAACCATGCGATCAAGATCCTCATCCTGATCGTCCTGTTCGTATGCTTTATCTTTCCTTTTGTCCTGGTGGTGATCAATGTGTTCAAGACGAAAGCAGATATCACCTCCGATCCATTGGCTTTGGTGGGCGCGCATGGCTTCACTCTTGCCAATTTCCCGGAAGCCATGCGGAAGATGAACTTTGGGCGTGCCTTCTTGAACTCTGCGATCATCACCATCTGCTCCACGGTGCTGACCATCCTGTTTTCTTCCATGACCGCTTTTGTGATCGTGCGCAATAAGTGGAAGGCCTGCGGGCTCCTGATGGGGATGATGATCGCGTCTATGGTGATCCCTTTTCAGGTACTGATGATCCCTATGGTATCCTTATATGGCGGTGTTTTAGGTATCCTGAACCATCGGGCCACCCTGATCTTCATGCATGTGGGCTTTTCTCTGTCCATGGCCACGTTCATGTTCCACGGGGCGATCAATACCAATGTCCCGATCGCCCTTGAGGAGGCGGCCACCATCGACGGCTGCACCCGCTGGCAGACCTTTTGGAAGATCGTGTTCCCGCTGTTAAAGTCCACCATCGCTACCGTGGCGATCATCGATGCCATGGGCTTCTGGAATGACTACCTCCTTCCCAGCTTAGTGCTGGGCAAGAAGGAGCTGTATACGATCCCGATCGCCACACAGGTATTTTATGGGACCTATTCCACCGATATCGGCCTGGTCATGGCGGCTTTGTTGTTAGCGATGCTGCCCATACTGATCTTGTATGTGCTCCTACAGCGTTATATCGTTGAGGGTGTGACCTCGGGCGCAGTGAAATAAGATGGAGTAAGGAGGCTTTATCCTATGACAAGCCAGACATTACGGGAAGCGCGCAAGTATGAAGAAGCTTCCGAAAAGATGATCCAGCCAAAGGACCGGCCAGGGTTCCACCTGTCGGTGCGCATCGGCTGGATGAACGATCCCAATGGCTTTTCCTGGTATGAGGGGAGATATCATCTGTTTTATCAGTATCATCCATACAGCTCCACAACAGGCCCCATGCACTGGGGGCATGCGGTGAGCGAGGATCTGCTCCACTGGAGCTATCTGCCGGCGGCTCTGGCCCCGGATGAGGCCTATGACCGGGACGGATGCTTTTCCGGGAGCGCGCTCACCCTGGAGGATGGCCGGCATCTGCTGATGTATACCGGGGTCATGAAGGAAAGGCAGCGTGACGGAGGCCTGCGTGAGGTGCAGACCCAGTGCCTTGCGGTGGGAGATGGGATCGACTATGAAAAATATGCGGGCAATCCGGTGCTGGATGAGATGGATGTACCGGAGGGAGGGAGCCGGTTCGACTTTCGGGACCCCAAGATGTGGAAAAAAGAGGATGGGACCTATGCCTGCGTGGTGGGGAACCGCCCGGCGGACGGCAGCGGACAGATCCTTTTATACACCAGCCCCGATGGCTTTTGCTGGCATTTTAAGCGGGTGCTGATCTCGAATGAGAACCGTTTTGGAAAGATGTGGGAATGCCCTGACTTTTTCCCGCTGGATGGAAAATGGGTATTGCTGGTCAGCCCTCAGGATATGCTGCCGCAGGGCTTTGAATATCACAATGGCAACGGGACGGTCTGTCTGATCGGGAGCTATGACGAGGAGACGGATACATTTATGGAAGAGCAGGATCAGGCGATCGACCACGGCATTGATTTTTATGCGCCCCAGACCGTGGAGGCCCCGGACGGGCGGCGGATCATGATCGGGTGGATGCAGAACTGGGACGCCTGTGGGATCCGTACACCGGAAGAGCTCTGGTCCGGCCAGATGAGCCTTCCCAGGGAGCTGTCCATCCGGAACGGAAGGCTGTATCAGCGGCCTATAAGAGAGCTGGATCGTCTCAGGAGGGGGAAGGTGGTCTATGAACAGGTCCCCGTATCCGGCGAGATCCGCCTGGAGGGGATCAAAGGCCGGAGAGTAGATATGGAGCTGCGGATCCGCCCGGCACAGGGGGCAGAGCTCTATCAGAAATTTGCGGTGCGCTTTGCTCAGGATGAACGGTATCGGACTTCCTTGAGCTTCCGCCCATGGGAGTCCGTTCTGAAGATCGACCGGAAGTTCTCTGGCTCCAGGCGGGCGATCGTCCATCAGCGGCGCAGCCTGGTCAGGAGTGAGGGGGGAGTGCTGGAGCTGCGGGTCATCTTAGATTCCTTTAGCGCGGAGATCTTTGTGAATGACGGAGAACAGGCGCTGTCCATGACCATGTACACAGACCTGACGGCAGAGGGGATCTCCTTTTTTGCAGATGGTCAGGCGGTCATGGATATCACAAAGTATGATCTGGCAGCAGACTGACGGGATGGACCCGCCAGATCATACGGAGGGATCCTCTGTGGAGTCCCGAAAGACCAGCTTTGTCCCTACATACACCATGCGGAAGGCCAGGGACGGATCTTTGATCCGTGAAAGGAGCAGATGGAAGGCAGTGGTCCCCATGCTCTCACTGTCGATGCGGACAGTGGTGAGCGCTGGGGTCACTACCCTGGTCTCAGGTGCATCATCAAAGCCGCACAGATAAAGGTCAGCGGGGACAAAGATCCCCTGCTTTTTCATCACCTGCAGCAGATCGACTGCTACAAAATCATTGGCACAGATGAACACTTCCGGAAGGCTTTTCATCGATCGGAGCTGTTCCGTCAGATATTCCTGATAGTCGGTGGAGTCTGGATAGCGGACCCCTTCTTTATTTCCAAGGATGCAGTGATCTTCCAGACAGGGGAGTCCGGACAGGCACATGGCAGTCCGATAGCTCATGTATCGCTGGAAAAAGGACAGGCTGTGCAGATATTCGCCCACAAACCCGATTTTCTTTTTGCCTCTGCGGGCCATTTCTTTTACAAATGCACAAATAGCGGATCGGTCATCTGCAAAAAGCAGATCGGCGGCTAAGGGTGCTCCTGTAGAATGGACAGGCGCGTCCGTAAAAAGGACCGGGAGGCCCAGACCGCAGATCATCTGGCAGTATCGATCGTCGAACAGCTCGAAGCAGATGATCCCCGAGGTCCTTTCCGGATCAAAGGCCTGGGGCAGCTCCATCCGCTCCACCTCCTCGTGGAGAATGCGGTGCATGGTGAGACCGTAGCCTTGCTGGGAGAGCTTTTTCTGGAAGGTCTCCACTAAAGCAGATACATAAGATGATCTTGCCCAGAACACAGTGGTAAAGAGGACGATCTCTCCTTTTTTATCCAGTGCCGGCGGCATGAGAGCCATTCGGCCAGAGTCGGCGGGGATGAGGTGAGCAAATTGCTTATAGCCCATCTCCGCCGCTTTTTTTAATATCTTTTCCCTGGTGGCATCGGCAAGGATGCCGGTGTCATTGATGGCCTTGGAGACCGTGTTCCTGGATACGCCAAGGGCATCTGCGATATCCTGTATGGTGACCCTGTTCGCCATAGTGCGCCCCTCCTTTTGCTGCTATCTCCATTAACATTATAATGCACTGATCTGGATACGTCAAATGTAAAAGTTGATGAGTGTCAACAACAGTTTTTTTGTGCAAATGCAAAAAAAGGTTGACTAAAAGAACAAGCAGTGATATGATGATCGTGCAAATGTAAAATACGGATCTTCACATAAGCAAACGCAGTGGGCAGTGATCTGCTCTTCCATGGGCAAGGGGTGTTCCGATGGACGGATTTAGAGGGGATAGCTCGGAGGGGACCGCGCTGGATGAGGGGATGTTCGATCTTTGGCTGGAATGTGTCCGCCAGGGAAGGGCCGACCTCATCCAGAGACGATACGATGAAGCGGAAAAAAAAGCGGTGTGCGAACGGTTCTTTATGGGAGACCGTGCCTATGCGTTGCGGGTATGCATGGTGCTCTGGGTGGAAGCGGTAAAGATCGCAGAGAAAGTAGGTGTTCCGAATGCATTGGTGGACGAGGGCTTTGAGCGATGCATCCTCCGGTCACAGGATGCCGGCACGCCCTGGAGGCTGGTGAAGCTCAGTGAAGATTATCTGGCAGGTCTTGCCCGGATCATCAGCGAGAATGCCTATGTGGGCGAGGCTTCCCCCGTGTTTGTCAAGTTCCAGCGGTATGTACGGGTCCATCTCTATGAGCCGCTGACCTTAGAGGATATCGCAGAGGCTCTGCGCATCAGCAAGAGCCATCTCTCCCATACGATCAAAAAAGAGACGGGAGAGACCGTACATAAGTGGATCCTCAAGGAGAAGATCGGTATGGCGAAGCTGATGCTGTCCCGAAAGAGCTACTGTATGAACGAGATATGGAACCCCCTGGGTTTTTGCTCCCAGAGCCATTTCGCCAAATGTTTCCGTCAGATCACTGGGATGACGCCCTCCCAGTTTAGGACAGAAACGAAATTTCTGTTTTAAACCGCCGGTATGTCTCCACCATGACCCCGATCGTGAAGGTGGAGACAGCGGTCCCCAGATAGGCGGCGTGATCCAGGAACCCGGATACGGTGGATACACGTCCCAGCCGTTCAAACCCCAGCCGTTCAAACCGCAAGGGGATAGTACAGGATGAAGTGGCATGTCCAGTCCGATCTGATAGGGGCTCGGGGTATCCTCGGCTACCTGATAGTCGATCGTGACAGTCCCCTTATCGATATCCGGGGTAAAATGGATCCATTCCAGGCATCATACCTGTTTTTTTGAGAAAAAGTGAAATAAAAGAGGGATTTTGCGCGACGGAAAATATGGATCCACTTATATCCGATATAAAAAAAGGTCTCTCGTGCGAGAAAGGGGATCTGGGTCTTTAAGCTGGTATACCTTGAGGTGGGGGTGGGAGAGCTGAAGGCAGTGATCTTGGCATCCTTTGCCAGGAGCATGGAGCGCTTCATATGCAAAGGGTCGCTGACGATCAAAGCGGTGGTGCAGGCGTTCTGATCCATGATCGCTTTGGAGCACGCCAGGTTTTCCAGCGTGATGGTGGAGGTGTCCTCTGTCCATATATCTTCGTCGGGGATGCCTTGTGACAGGGCATATTGTTTTGCGGCGCAGGCGTCGGATAAGGTCTGGCCTTCGGCTGTACCGCCTGTGACGATCAGCTTTTTCACATAGCCTTCTTTGTATAAAACGATGCCATGGTCGATCCGGGCCTGATAGACAGGAGATACTTTTCCGTCATTGGCAGCCGCGCCTAAGATGATCGCGACATCGGCCTGACAGGTCTGATCTTCCGTGCTAAATGAGCAGATGCTCATGGCGTTCAGGGTAATGTAGATCGTCAGCAGGATGACGATCTTGACGAAAGATATGCGCATTCTCTTCATGGGGGCCTCCTTCATTGCAGCCGGTCGGCGGCTGGCTGCATTTTAGCATAGTTTAGCATATTGATCGTGATACGTAAAGATAGGGTGGATCGTCTGTATTTACTGTAAGATATCAGATCTTCAAGGTTCGGCAGTTGGGCTTTTGACCCCAGCATCATGACATTGGGGGGTGGATAGTGACCGATCATAGAGAAATCCTTTGCAGCCTGCGCATAGATGCTTGAATAAATACCGGATCGATAGTATAATCATTTCCAGTGGACAAGGTATCACAAGGTATCCTGTCTATGCAGGGACAATGGATCTTGAGCGTTTATCAAACGTCTAGATAATTTATATCCAAGGAGGACATGATCATGATCAATTGGAACAATATGGATACGCTTGCTTCATTCCAGGCGCTTTTAAAGACCGGGCAGGTGGATCTGGCACAGGTCATGGCGGGGGAGAACGGTGCAAAGCGCGTGAAAAAGTACAGCGTCCCCATGGCGGCAGGACTGGTCTATAACTATGCGGCCAAGCAGGTGGACGATACGGTTCTGGAAGGCCTTTCGAAGCTGGCCGAGGAAGCCCAGCTGGCCGAGAAGTTCGAAGCGCTCTATAACGGGGAGAGGATCAATACCGGCGAGAACAGGATGGTGCTCCATCAGCTTACCCGCGGGCAGTTAGGCAAAGCGGTCATGGAAGATGGCGTTGACAAGCGGGAGTTTTATGTGGGCGTGCAGCAGAAGATCGCGGAGTTCGCGGGGAAGGTCCATGCAGGAAAGATCGTCAACGGGGCAGGCGAGAGGTTCACTACCGTGGTCCAGATCGGCATCGGCGGCAGCGATCTGGGTCCCCGGGCGATCTACCTGGCCCTTGAGAACTGGGCGAGAAAGCATGGCACCCTGAAGATGGAAGCCCGGTTCATCAGCAATGTAGATCCCGATGATGCGGCGGCGGTGTTAGACTCCATCGATGTGGCCCATTCTCTCTTTATCCTGGTCTCCAAGTCCGGGACCACCTTAGAGACCCTGACCAATGAATCCTTTGTGAAGGATGCCTTAAAGAACGCGGGCTTAGACGCTTCTAAGCATATGGTGGCTGTCACCAGCCAGACCTCTCCGCTGGCGGGGAACGACGACTATCTGACCGCCTTCTTTATGGACGATCATATCGGCGGACGGTATTCCTCCTGTTCCGCAGTGGGCGGCGCGGTATTATCCCTGGCCTTCGGACCGGAAGTGTTCGCCCAGTTCTTAGAGGGGGCAGCGGAGGAGGATAAGCTGGCCGCGAACAAGGATATCGCAAAGAATCCGGCTATGCTGGATGCGCTGATCGGTGTCTACGAGCGCAATGTGCTGGGCCATCTGTGTACGGCAGTCCTCCCCTATTCCCAGGCGCTGAGCCGTTTCCCGGCACATCTGCAGCAGCTGGATATGGAATCTAACGGAAAGTGTGTGAACCGCTTCGGGGAGAGAGTGGCTTATGAGACCGGACCGGTGATCTTCGGCGAGCCGGGGACCAATGGACAGCATTCCTTCTATCAGTTGCTCCACCAGGGGACGACCATCGTGCCGCTCCAGTTCATCGGCTTTAAGGACAGCCAGATCGGCACGGATGTGACGATCCAGGGCAGCACCAGCCAGCAGAAGCTGTGTGCCAATGTGGCGGCCCAGATCATCGCTTTTGCATGCGGCAAGTCGGATGAGAACAAGAACAAGAACTTTGAGGGCGGACGTCCCTCCAGCATCATCATCGGCGACAGGCTGGATCCCAAGGCTCTGGGCGCACTCCTGTCCCATTTTGAAAATAAGGTCATGTTCCAGGGCTTTGTGTGGAACCTGAACAGCTTTGACCAGGAGGGCGTACAGTTGGGGAAGGTACTGGCCAAGCGCGTGCTGGCTCATGAGACCGACGGGGCGTTAAAGGTCTTCAGCGACATGCTGGCGATCTGATCGCGCGTTCCGCCTATATCGAAGATGCCGGAAAACCTCAGGATATGGGTTTTCCGGCATCTGAGGACGTATCATAGAGATGTGCCGGATCTGCTAACGCTCTTTTTGTTTGAAAAAATCGTCGATCCTTTTTTTGATATCCATAGGGCTGAGATACTTTAACAGATATCCGTCTGCCTTTAAGGATAATACCCGTTTGACACTTTCCTTATCATCCTTACAGGTCAGGAAGATAACAGGGATATCCGCAAATTCCTTTTCGGAATGGAGCATCTCCAGCACATGGAGCCCGTCGCAGATCGGCATCTCATAGTCCAGCAGGATCAGGTCGGGTTTGTCCAGGGTGATAGAGCGGATCGCAGCGACCCCGGAGCTGACCTCGGAAACATCGTAATCCTCCGATAAAAGCCGATTTATCCTCTGGCGTATGGTGAGCGAATCATCTACGATAAGGACTTTTCGACGGGGCTCCTTTTCCTTCTCCAGGCACGG
>CAJUSS010000125.1 GCA_910588895.1 uncultured Lachnospiraceae bacterium | reverse complement strand
TACTCTTTTACCCCGGTGCAGCACCCGGCCAATGATACGACCACCTCCACGGTGACCACCCATTTTGATTACCATTCCATCGATCACAACCTGCTAAAGCTGGACATCCTGGGGCACGACGATCCCACCATGATCCGTATGCTCCAGGACCTGACAGGGATCGATCCGGTAAAGGATATCCCCCTGGACAGCAAGGAAGTGATGAGCCTGTTCCAGGATACCTCAGCGCTTAAGATCGGCCCGGAGGACATCGGAGGCTGTAAGCTGGGCGCTCTGGGGATCCCGGAGTTCGGCACGGATTTCGCCATGCAGATGCTGATCGATACCAAGCCCCGATATTTTTCCGACCTAGTCCGGATCGCCGGCCTGTCCCACGGGACCGACGTGTGGCTGGGCAATGCCCAGTCCCTGATCCAGGAGGGGAAGGCCACGATCCAGACAGCGATCTGTACCCGGGATGATATCATGGTCTATCTGATCGGGCGGGGCATGGAAGAAGGCCTGTCCTTTACGATCATGGAGTCGGTCCGAAAGGGCAAGGGCTTAAAGCCGGAGTGGGAGGAGGCCATGACAAAGCATGGGGTGCCGGACTGGTACATCTGGTCCTGCAAAAAGATCAAATATATGTTCCCAAAAGCCCACGCGGCAGCCTATGTGATGATGGCCTGGCGCATCGCCTACTGCAAGGTGTTCTTTCCTCTGGCCTACTATGCCGCCTTCTTCAGCATCCGGGCCAAGGGCTTCAGCTACGAGCTGATGTGCCTGGGGCGGGATAAGCTGGAGAGCCATCTGGCAGACTATAAGAGCCGGAGCGACTCCTTGTCCAACAAGGAACAGGATACCCTGCGGGACATGCGGATCGTCCAGGAGATGTACGCCAGGGGCTTTGGGTTCATGCCCATCGATATCTACCAGGCAAAGGCCACCCATTTCCAGGTGATCGATGACAAGATGCTCATGCCCTCCTTAAACAGCATCGACGGGCTGGGGGAGAAGGCGGCGGAAGGGATCGAGGAGGCAGCCAAGGACGGGAAGTTCCTTTCGAAAGAAGACTTTATCGCCCGTTCCAAGGTGGGGAAGACCCTCTGCGGCCTGCTGGACGATCTGGGTCTTTTAGGAGATCTTCCGGAAAGCAACCAGCTCTCACTCTTCGATCTTGTATGATGGAGGAGACAGATGGTCCAGCCGTGGATCGGGGCATTGACAGATCCGGCGCGAGCCATTATACTGGGAAAAGAGTAAATGATGGCTGTCCAGAGGATCTGGGCGACCTTGTAAATGAATAAAGGGCTGTTAAGAAGAGCGGCCCAAGGAGGTATAGATATGCTGAAGGTTTTTACTGATCGGACCGATTTTGATCTTGGGATAGATGATCACGGCCTTTCCGGGGATAAGGATATCAATGTCTATGTCCTGGATGAGGATATGCGTGCATTATCCTTGATGGAGGCCTTTAGGGCCTGCCGGCATGACCCCTTAAGGACCTATTACTACATACCAAAGACAGAGAGCAACTTTGCTAGGTATGCCGCAGAGTCCTTAAAAAGAGGTACGGTGAACGTATTTTCCGACTTAGAAGAGCTTCGGGATTCCCTGCGGACGGAGGTGGATGCCTGGTGCTCCTATTCCATCCCGGAGTGCATCTCAAAATCTGCCATAAACTTTAAGATCTTTTTGAACCGGGACGCTTCCACGTCTCTGAGCCTGGCGGTGAACACGGCATTAAATAAATACAGCTGCTACACGGTGGTCGCCGCGCTGGAACAGCTGTTCCATTCCGGCGGAGCCATGTTCGCCCCCCGTTTTAACGCCATATTAGAGGAGCTGCAGGCTTCTTCTGAAAAGGTGAAGAAGGCGGATGAGGCCTACAGGCTGCACAAGTCACAGTTTTTATCCGTACTGGCTACCTTTGGCTACAAGATCGATACAGCGTGGCACACAGAGGAATATGACGGCATGACCATGCATGTGATGTTCCAACCCCTTGAACCGAAAAAGGATATCGAGAGCCGAGTGCGGATGGTCGCCCAGCTGGTCACAGAGAAAAAAGGGCAGTGATGAGGCCTTGCTGACGGCGGGATGCCTGACCGCAGGAGGCTCTTGGCAGCAGAGCGGCTGTATGATGGGATCCTTCCCACCGTATACGGTATCTATCTCTTGCGGGAACGGAGATATGGTACTGTATACGGTGGGATCTTTGTTTTTTACGGCAGCTATGGCCGTATACAAAAAGGAGGGAGCAGAGCGTGTGGATCGATAAGAGGAAACGCCTGAAGGACAGCTACTACCGCAGCTTTTTTACCCTGATCGTGATCCCGATCCTGGCGATCATCCTGATCTCCACAGGGATCATCCGGACGATCCTGGAGGAGACCTCCGCCCGGAACATTTTGCGGACCCAGGATAACCTGGTCTCGGTCCTGGGGAGCGAGGTACAGGATATCTCCCTGCGGCTTTCCCATTTTGTATATGTGAACAACAATGAGATCTTGCGGACAGCCGCCAAGACCGATACTAAAGATGTATCCGAGCGGTATCATCACACCAGGGTGCTGACCGAGTCCTTTAATTATGCTATGGTCCCGGTGCAGGATATCCTGTCTGCAGTGTTCTATATGAAAGACGGGCTCTCTACTTATCTGAAGGACGATATCATCCTGCCCAAGGAGGAGATCAAGGGGGCTTCTTGGTATCAGGCTGCCCTGGTGGATCAGAACATGGTGAAGATCGGCTATTATGACGAGGGGGTCACCACCTCCAGGCGCAGCCCGTATACCTTTACGATCGTAGCGGCTCTATCTCCGGGGATCGATCTGGACCGGGACGGAGCGATCGAGATGGTCGCGCTCTTTATGTCCTCCAGAGTAGGGAACTTGATCCGGGAATATGACAAGGAGCCTTTCCTTGGCACCACCATGCTGCTGGATAAGGAAGGGCAGGTACTGCTAGACATCGACGGTGGGAGTGCGCTCCTGTCCCAGATGCAGGATATGGGATGGCTGGGAACAGGACGCTGCAGCCAGCGTGTAGGGGGAAAACGCTACGTCTATCTCTCCACCCAGGATCCGGTGACCGAGTGCTGGTTCGTGACCGCGGTGCCGGCCAAGGCCCTGTACCGGCATTTTAACGAGGCCGTGCTGGCGATCCTGGCTGTGACCTTGTTTTTGTTCTTTCTGTTCTATCGGTTCTCGGATCACTTCATGAAGAACATCATCGACCCGATCCACCGTGTGGTGGAGGGGATGCGCAAGGTGGAGGAGGGCAGCCTGGAGGTCCGCGCGGAGCCGGCAGGGCAGGAGGAGCTTCGGACCATGGTCCATTCCTTTAACCACATGGTGCGCCGTCTAAAGACCTTGATCAAGGAAAATGAGGAGCATCAGCAGAAGAAGCATGAGGCGGAGATCTTAGCCCTCCAGTCTCAGATCAACCCCCATTTCCTGGTCAATTCCTTAAGTTCCATCCGCTTTATCGCCCAGGTCTCCCATTATGACGCGATCGCCAGGATGGCGGAGGCGCTGATGAAGATCCTGTCCTGCTCCTTCAGGAGCAGCAGCGGCTTTTATACCCTGCAGGAGGAGCTGGATGTGCTGGACGGTTTCCTGTATCTGATGAAGATCCGTTATTCGGACGGCTTTGAGATCGACTACCAGGTGGAGAAGGAGTGCCGAGACTGCCTGGTGCCCCGATTGATCCTGCAGCCAGTGGTGGAAAATGCCATCGTTCACGGATTCAGCGAGCTGATCGACGATATCGGGCATATCTGGCTCACCGCTAAGGTGGAGCAAAAGATCTTGCTGATCACCGTGACCGATAACGGGAAAGGCATGACCCGTGAGGAGATCGGGCTGGCCCTAAAGGAGCAGGTGGTCCAGGGGCGTAAGAGCGTGGGGCTGGCCAATGTCAACACGCGGCTGCTCTTAAACTTCGGAGAGGACTCCGCCCTGCAGGTGGAGAGCGAGCCTCAGAAGGGGACCAGCATCCGACTCCGGATCCCCGTCATAGATAAGGAGGAAGAGAAAGATGAGACAGGTCCTGATCGTTGATGATGATACGATCGTCCGGATCACCCTGCGGTCGCTGATCGATTGGGAAAGCTTTGGCTATCAGGTAAGGGCGGACGCGGTCAACGGAAAGCAGGCGCTGCAGTATCTGGATGACGACCCGGTGGATCTGGTGATCACGGATATGAAGATGCCGGTGATGGATGGGCTGACCCTGATCGATACGATCCATAAAAAGGGCCTTTTCCCCAAGATCTTGGTCCTCAGCGGGTATGATGACTTTAAGCTGGTGCGGGAAGCCTTCTGCCTGGGCGCTTCGGATTATCTGCTGAAGGCCGACCTAGAGCCGCAGCTGCTGGAAAGTGCTTTAGAGCGGCTGGCAGAGGACTGGAAAAAAGAGGAAGAAAGAGATGCGCCTGCGTCAGACGGGAGGGCTGATATCCTGGCGGATATGGCCATGGGACGGCGGCCCCTGGATGCATCTCTGTTTTCTGGCGATTATGTGGTGGCCCGCTTCGAGATCGAGGACTATATCCGGCATGGGGCCCGGTTTTCCGGCGACCTGGAGGAGGAGCTGATCCGCCCCTTTTTGAACCTGGCCAGACAAATCCCCAGGGTGGCGGCCAGATGCCTTTTGGGGAGTCTGTCTCCCTCTCAGTACATCATGCTGTACCAGGTGGCAGATAGGCGGATATACCAGGAAAATGTGCTCTCCACCTGTCGGCAGTTGAGCAGCGTATGGAGAAATTATATGAACCTGCCGGTCTCTGCAGGGACCAGCCAGATCGAGACGGACCCGTCGGCCTTCTGGGACCGGATGGAGGAAGCCGGACAGCAGCTGAAGCTGCGCTACTTAAAGGGGAAGGCCAAGATCTGTGTCCCCTGGGAAAAAAATGCTGTGCGCTATGCCCAGGTGGCAGCTGTGGGAGAGGAGTATCGGCGGCTGATCCATGGCCTCTGTGTCTGTGACGAGCTGGCGGTGGAGGAGGAAAAGAGCCGCCTGTTCGCCGCACTGTACCAGATGGAGCGCCAGCCGGCCATGGACCTATGCCTGTGCCTGATCTGCAGCCTAGCCTGGGAGCTGGAGGAGAACCACGACGATATACGGTCCTTGTTCGCCGAGGAGATCGATCACTACGCAAAGCTTGCGCGCTTTGAGGAGATCCGCACGCTGGAGCTGTGGCTGGGTAATTATCTCCGCTGGTTTTTCGACCACCAGAGCCACAAGCAGGACCGGAACCAGGAGGACTTGATGATCCGTGCCAAACGGTTCATCCTGGACAATTATCCGAATCCGGAGCTCACTCTTGGGAGCGTGGCCGGATATGTAGGTTTAAATGAGAAATATTTCAGCTCGAAGTTCACCAAAGAGGAAGGGATGACGTTTACCAACTACCTGACCGAGGTGCGGATCCGCAAGGCCAGGGAGCTGATGGACCAGACCAGCTTAAAGATCTATGAGATCAGCCAGAGCGTGGGCTACAACAGCGTGGAGCATTTCACCCGTGTGTTCAAGAAGCTCTGCAAGGTCAGCCCGGGGAATTACCGCAAGAGCGGAGAAGATGCCTAGATCTGGTCAAAAACGGTGCCTGACGAAATATCAAGAAATCCAACGGAAGTTCATGGAGAAAAAAGGCAGGAGATGCTATCCTTATCTCATCAAAACAAGGGAGGTCTAAAGATGAAAAAAAGGATAGTAGCATTAGGATTATGTGCGGCGATGACCGCCGGGACCATGGTAGGCTGCTCTTCGGGAGGGAGCGATCAGAGCACAGATACTACAGCTGTCCAGGCTGAGGCAGGGGACGCTGCCACACCGCAGCAGGAAAGCGAGGGATCCGACGGGCCGGCACCGGTCGCTTCCGAGGATCTGGAAGGAAGCCTGGTCTTTGCGATCTGGGATAACAACCTGATGGACTACATAGACGAAAATGACATGGTAGGAAAATTCCAGGAGGTATATCCCAACGTGGATATCGAGGTGGAGAAGATCAAGGATGATTCTGAGTACTGGAACGCCATGAAGATGCGCACCTCAGCCAATCAGCTGCCGGATGTGATGTTCAATAAACCCTTTACCTTATCTCGTTTTAAAGACTATCTGCTGGATCTTTCCGACCTGGAGGCCACCAAGAATAATGAGCTGGCCGCAGGCTATGCCATTGACGGCAAGATCCTGGGCGTGCCCATGACCGCAGGCTATGAGTATGTCTACTATTGGAAGGATATGTTTGCGGAGGCCGGCGTAGAGGTGCCGGATACCTGGGAGGAGTTAAAGACCGCCGCCCAGACCCTCCAGGATCATTTCGGCAAGGATGACCCGGACTTCATGGCCATCGCTCTGGGCGCAAAGGATGAATGGCCGGATTATCCCTATATGGAGTTCATGCCTGCTCTTGAAGGCAGCAACGGCCAGAACTGGAACGACATGGCAAAGACTGATGCACCCTTTGCCGAGGGGACCGATATCCGTAAGGCTTACGACAAGGTCAACGATCTGTTCACCATGGATGTGTTCGGCAAGGATCCTCTGGGCATGGGCAACGACCAGGTGACCACGCTGTTCGCCCAGAAGCAGGCAGCGATCCTGGCACTGGGTGACTGGGGCCTGCAGAACATCCAGAGCGGTACAGATGACTATTCCGAGCTGGGTACATTCTATCTCCCGGTCAGGGACAGCGAGTCCGATCCCTTCCGTGTGATCGTCCAGGGCGATTCCTTTATGGGCGTCACCACCCACAGCAAGAACCCGGAGGCGGCAAAAGCCTTTGTGGAATGGTTCTACAGCGATGCCTGGTATCCTGGCTATATCAACTATGTATCCAGCGCGTCCTCGATGACGAACTTCCCTAAGGAAAAGGACCCGATCCTGGCAGAGGCCGATGCACTCCAGCCAGATATGGAACTGGTGATGTATGATGGCGGCGGTGATGACTTCCAGGCGATCCAGAATGAGATCGCATTTGACTATAAGAAGCTGGGCTCCCAGATGTTCACCGATGGTTTTGATCTGGAAGCAGAGCTGGAGAGTCTGAATGAAAAATGGGCGGCAGCCAGGACGAAGCTGGGGATCCAATAAAGACGAGCAGGGCTCAGCCAGTCTGAAAAGGACAGGAGACAGCCGCGTGATGACGGAGAAAAGAGAGCAGGGCGGTGGCAGGAAAGTGCTCACCGCTCTTTCTTTTTACACATCTGTATGCAGAAATGCTGCACGGGACGTTTATGTCGGCTGAGCCATCTGGCAAGTAGGAAGGAAAGGAAAATATATGAGATCACTGGAAAAACAGAAACGCATCTTCATCACCCTGTCGCTGCTCGTCCCTATGGCCCTTCTGGTAGGCTTTGTGGTATTTCCGGCCTTCGATCTGATCCGCATGAGCCTTACGGATTGGGACGGGTACTCGTCCGGGTGGGATATGGTCTGGCTGGATAATTATGTGGCTATGCTGAAGAATGAAGACCTCTGGCTGTCGCTGCGGAATAATGCCGTTTACTTTTTCGGCCATCTTCTGTTCATCCCTGTCGAGCTGTTGTTTGCCGTGCTCTTGACCTCCAAGCTGCGGGCGGCAAAATTTTATAAGACTATGGTCTTTATGCCCTATATCATCAACGGTGTCGCCATATCCTATGCATTTTCTTACTTTTTTTCACCGATCAATGGCGCCTTTGACGCGATCTTATCGGTGTTCCATCTGGAATTTTTGATCCAGAACTGGCTGTCGGACCCGAAGGTTGTGAACTTTGTCCTGACGGCAGTCTCCCTGTGGCGGTTTTCCGGCTACCATGTGATCTTGTTCATGGCGGCCCTCCAGTCTCTGCCCCAGGACGTGCAGGAGGCGGCCGCGGTAGACGGAGCCGATTCCTGGCAGCTTTTTAAATACATCCAGATCCCTTCGATCATGCTGATGGTGGACTTCGTGCTCTTTGACAATATACGGGGAGCGCTCCAGGTATTCGATATCCCATATGTGATGACCAGCGGAGGTCCAGGATATGCTTCCTCCACCTTTACGCTGTACACCATCGATACCGCGTTCAAATATAGTAACTTTGGTCTCGCGTCCACCATGGCGGTGGCGATCATGATCATGATCGTGGCGATCTATGTGGTACAGGATAAGATCATCCATGGACTGGTCTTAAGGAGGGATAAAGAATGAAAAAGAGCACTTTGATCCAGATCGTAAAACAGGTCGTCTGCATCGCCATGGTGCTGGTGGTCTTGGCACCGATCGTGCTGACTTTGTTCGCGGCCTTTAAGACCAAGGCCGATATGGTGAACACATCACCGCTGCTCCTTCCGCCCATGGCCCGGATCACCATGGAAAATTTTAAAAAGGTACTGGGCGATAAATATCTGCTCATCGGCTTTAAGAACACCGGGATCATCCTGGTGGTCAGCATCTTCTTCAATGTGATGTTCGGGACGATCACTGCCTTTATCCTGGAACGGTTTGAATTCCGTTTAAAAAACGTGGTCTTAGGACTGTTCTTCTTAGGGATGCTGATCCCCAGTTTTGTGACGGAGATCGCCCGGTTCAAGATCATCAACGGACTGGGCCTCTACAATACATTAGGGGCTCCTATCGTGATCTATGTGGCCTCTGACCTGATGCAGCTCTATATCTACCGGCAGTTCATCTCCACACTGCCCAGATCCTTGGATGAGAGCGCCCTCTTGGACGGCTGCAGCTACTTTGGTCTGTTTTGGCGGATCATCCTGCCTCTTTTGGCGCCGGCCACGGCTACGGTGATCATCATCAAGGCGATCACGATCATCAACGATATGTACATCCCCTATCTGTACATGCCCAAGAACCGGCTGCGGACCCTGACTACCTTCCTGATGAACTTTGCCAATGCCCAGCAGGGCTCTTGGCAGAAGCTGGCCGCCGGGATCATCGTGATCATGCTCCCCACGATCTTGATCTATGTATTTTTCCAAAAATACATCCTGGCTGGGGTAGCAGCGGGAGCGGTAAAGGAGTGATGCGAGCCTGCGGATGCCGGACCATAGATGAACGATAGGTAAAACGCATAACCTTTCGGCATCTGACCTGCTCCTAAGAAAGGCCGCCGCGGCAGGGAACAGCCCTGTCGCGGCGGCCTTTTGGAGCTTGCAGTGCTCATCTGCCTGCCATCCTTTAGATCGTACGGTCCTCTCGGATCTTTCGGCTCCTTCCGGTCATCTCGCCCGGAAGCTGCTGCACTCTGTCTGGGATGCGTCACATGCCCCGTCGCCTGCGATGCCGATGTGCTCTGCCGAGCATTTATGGTTCTTGTTGTAATAGCAGTTGGTCGCTTCGCAGCCTACCTCCAGCTTTTTCTCCGGTGTCTTGAACAGGTTGGTGAACGCTCCTCCCTTGTTCTCATCGTAGCTCCCGCAACAGGTATCGCATGCCTTCTGCGCCTGGGAACCATCCACGATGATCTCACTCTTGCAGCAGCAGTTATCCGAGTTGTGCAGGCAGCTGGTCACATTACAATCTAACTTTGTCATATGGACTCCTCCTTGATAACAGTCACTTTCCAAGCTACGGAAAGCAGTTTTTTTAGACAAAGCTAGTATGGCCCTAGATCCGTACTTTTATGTATGCCCAGATCCGATCGATCAAAAGAGTCATACACCAGGTCGCGAGAAAGACAAGAGCCAGCAAGGTGAGCACCTCCCGCCTGCTTAAGTCGGCGCCTGCAAAATGCCCGCAGAGGATCTGGCTGACCATGTGATGGGTCAGGAAGATCTTGTAGGATCTTCGGCTGATCTCCAGGACGACCCTTTTTAGGAGGCCGCAGCGCCCCAGCCAGCCAGATGACCCCAAAAGGAACAAGTAAAAGGCGCAGGTACACAGCAGGATAAAGCTCTGGCGCAGGAACATGGGAAGGCCGAAAGCCTGGGCAAGGACCGTCAGCTCCATGGCGGGGAGCTGGTCCGTCAGCGGGACAAAAGCCCAGACCGCCAGGATACAGAGGCAGCCGGCCCAGAGGAGGATCCGCAGCTTTTTAGGATCGATCTTGGTCCGTGGAGAAGGTCCTCCATGGAGGCTTGTGATGTGGTCCGCCCAAAGCGCCATCTGGCTGCGGGTCCTCTCGATCCAGGCGCCCAGCAGGAAATAAAACAGGTCGATCACCGGGTCCTGCTTGATATCCATGGGAAAAGGGTGGTAAAAGAAGAGCACCCCGGCGGCTGCGGCCGCGGACAGCATAGTCCATCCAGGCGCTTTTTTCCAAAGATAACGGACCGCAGGGAACAGGAGATAGAGCAGGATGATGCTCCCTAAGAACCATTCGCCTACCATATAGAAGGTGGGGACCCAGTTCACGATCCATCCGTCGATCCCCAGCACCGACCAGATCAAAGACCAGGTGGGGACGTCATAAAGGCCCTTAAGCTGCCAGAACACAGCCAAAAAACCCAGTACATAGGCGATCCAGAAGAGCGGATAGATGCTTAAGAACCGTTTTTTGTAAAAGCTTTTTATATCCAGCCGTTCCTCATTCCCGTAGCGGTGCATCAGGGAGGCTCCGGAGACCATGAAGAAGCAGTAG
>CAJUSS010000124.1 GCA_910588895.1 uncultured Lachnospiraceae bacterium | reverse complement strand
CTCCGGCGGTACCAAGTATATCAGCATCTGCAGCAATTGATGGATCGCAAGAGTCAGGTAACAATGAACCGGATGACAAATAAGCGCGACCACAAGCGGCTATGACAAGTCAAATGTACAGGCTAAAGATGTGATCCAGTTTCATAATAGAAGTATTTGGAGGAAGATATGGCATTTACATTAGATATCCCGCAAAAGGATGAGATCAAAAAACTGGTGGAGGAGGAGACCGCTCTGGATACCTCTACCACCTTGACGATCTCGGACGCGTCGAAGCAAAAGGGGACGGAGATCCTCCAGGCCGATATCGGGGACCTGGAGAGCCGCAGGGAGCTGACCAAGGCGATCGAGGAGTTCGGCGCCGATGTGGTGAAGGCCTCCGCGGGAAAGAACGATCTTTTAAAGACCAGGATCGGGGACCTGTCCCGGGCCGGAGGAGAGGGCGGAGCGGTGGCCAAGGGCCTAGAGCAGCTCTCGGAGCAGATGAAGGACTTAGATCCTTCCGGTATCGACTTTATGAAGCGGGGACCCTTGGGGATGGTCTTTAACCCGGTGCGGGCCTATTTTAACAAATATAAGGCAGCAGATCAGGCGATCGCCGATATCGTCCGGTCCCTGGAAAAGGGTGCGAAGGTCCTAAAGGACGATAATACCACCCTGGAGCTGGAGCAGGCTTCTATGCGGGATCTGACCAGGCAGCTGAACCAGAAGATCGTGCTGGGCGGGGAGCTGGACGCCTACCTGACGGAGCAGATCCAACGGCAGAAGGCGTTAAACGGGGATCTAGAGAGAGCCAAGTTCATCGAGGAGGAGATCCTGTTCCCCTTGCGGCAGCGGATGATGGACTTTAACCAGATGCTGGCCGTGAACCAGAACGGCATCATCGCCATGGAGGTGATCCGGAAGAACAACCTGGAGCTGATCCGATCGGTGGCCAGGGCCCAGACCGTGACGATCGCTGCCTTAAACGTGGCCGTCACCGTGGCCGGGGCGCTCTATAACCAGAAGATCGTGCTGGAGAAGGTGAAGCTATTGAACCAGACCACCAACAGCATGATCGAAGCCACCTCCCGGATGCTGAACACCCAGGGCGTGGAGATCCAGAAGCAGGCCATGGATTCCAATATCCAGGTGGAGACCTTAAAAAATGCTTTTGTGGAGACACTGGGCGCATTGGAGCAGATCCGGCAGTATAAGCAAAAGGCGCTGCCCCAGATGAAGGCCACGATCGACGAGTTCAAGGAGCTGACCGCAGCAGGAGAAGCGGCGCTCCAAAATATCGAGGACGGGAGACGTTCCGACCTTTAAGAGAAAACGGATAAAAACGGTCAGTTTCCGCCGCGCACCCGCTCTCGGAATCCCGACGGGGAGACCCCGATCTGTTTCTTGAAGAGACGGCTGAAATAGAGCGGGTTCTCATAGCCGATGATGTCGCTGATCTCTGCAACGGTGTATTCGGTGGTCTCCAGCAGGTTCTGGGCGCTGGAGATCCGGATGGAGAGGATATACTGCATGGGAGTAAAGCCGGTATATTCTTTAAAGCTGCGTATGAACCAGCTGGTGCTCATGCCCCGGGAGGAAGCATAGTCTTCAATGCTGACCGTCTTATCATAATTCTCCCGAAAATATCTGGTGGCCTCCTCCACCGCCTCCTCCAGATAACTGTTCCTGCGCTTCGGACGGCTGCTGATCCTCCGGCTGATCATGATCAGGAGCTGCCGCAGCAGCAGGGTGAGGAGCTCTTCATGGTCCTTCTGGCAGAGCTGCAGTTCTTGTATCATCTGCGAGAAGATCTTTTTATATTCCATAGATATCCCTGTGTAGATCACCTGCATCTGGTCGGAGATGCCGTATTTGCGCAGGATATTGGTCACATTGTTCCCTGTAAAATGGACCCAGTAGACCTCCGTCTGGTCTGCGCCGTAATAACGATATTTCTGTTCTTCTTTTGGCCGGTAGAGCACCATATGACCGGCCGTCACGATCTCTTCTCTGCCCTTGAAGTAAAAATGGGCTTTTCCCGAAGCGATATACAAAAGCTGGAAATCCACTCTCCCCCGCGGCCTGTGGGTGGGCAGCAGCGGTCTGGTATACAAATGGTAGGTCCCGCAGCTCCCCACAGATAATGCGTGGGTCTTATCTTTAAAATCTGATCTGGAATTATTTCTGTAAGCACTATTCACATACATAGAAGGAACCCTCCCCTGAAAGATCATGCAGATCCACAAGCAGTATCATGGTAGTATTGTATCATTTTGTGCATGTTTTGTCTAATCCGATCTATGGAAGGGATCCACGTTGCTCGATATAATGATAGCAAGTCCAAGATAGAGCAAAAGAGGATCGTACAAAAAAGGTCCAGCAAAAGGGTCTCTCAAAAAAAGTCGTACAAAGAAGATCGTACTGAGAAGACCCCATGCAAGATGGCTGTGAGCAAAGGAGGCGTTTTGATGATCGTGCCAAGATACTATGAGGATCTTAATATGCTCCACGAGGGTACCATGCCGGACCGCTCTTATTATATCCCGGCTTCCGCCTTCATGGACCGTCTGGATGAGCATCGGGAAGATTCGGACCGGATCTTGATGCTGAACGGAGAGTGGTATTTTCGGTATCATGAAAGTATCTATCTGCTGGAGGAGGACTTTTATGGGACAGAGCAGGATGTGGAGCAGTATGACAAGGTAGCTGTACCCGGCGTGTGGCAGATGTACGGATACGATACCCACCAGTATACCAATATCCGCTACCCCTTCCCCTTTGACCCGCCCTATGTACCCCAGGATGTACCCTGCGGCGTGTATATCCGCGATCTCCTTTATGAAAAGGATCCGGAGGCGCCGAAGGCCTACCTGGACTTTGAGGGGGTGGACTCCTGCTTTTATCTGTGGCTGAACGGACGCTATGTGGGCTACAGCCAGGTATCCCATTCCACCAGTGAATTTGACGTGACCCCGTATCTGAAAGAGGGAAGGAACCGTTTGGTCCTGCTGGTGCTCAAGTGGTGCGACGGGAGCTACTTGGAGGATCAGGATAAATTCCGGATGAGCGGGATTTTCCGGGATGTGTATCTTTTAAAGCGACCTGCCCAGGTGGTGTTCGACTATTTTGTGCAGACCCGGCTAGAAGACAGCGGACAGGCCCGGGTCACGGTGGATCTGACCTATCTTTTGCAGGCAGTCCCCACGAGGATCAAGATCCTGGACCAGACAGGAGAGCGGGTGGTCGGCCAGTGGGATACAGGGCCAGAGGCAGGGGATGCGCAGGCGGCTCAGCTCCAGGCGGAGCTCACGATCCCCCATCCCGTGCTGTGGAGCCCGGAGGATCCGTATCTGTACCTTTTGTGGATCGAGACGGAAGGAGAGACGATCGTGGACCGGATCGGGGTCCGCCAGATCCAGATCCGGGAACGGGTCGTCTGTCTTAACGGGATGCCGATCAAATTCCGCGGGGTGAACCGTCATGACTCGGATCCGGTGACCGGCTTTGCGGTCGGCATCGACCAGATGAAGCGGGATCTGTCCCTGATGAAGCAGCACAATATCAATGCGATCCGCACCAGCCATTATCCCAATGCCCCGGTCTTTTATCAGCTCTGCGACCGCTACGGCTTTCTGGTGATCGATGAGGCGGATATCGAGAGCCATGGGCCGGTGGAGCTGTACTATCCGGACGATGACTTTGCCTACAAGAGCAAGCGGTGGAACGAGCCGATCGCGGATGCACCCGCATTTGGCGAGGCCATACTGGACCGGATCAAAAAGTGTGTACATCGTGACAAAAACCGTCCCTGTGTGGTCATCTGGTCCATGGGCAACGAGAGCGCCTATGGCTGTAACTTTGAGGCCGGCCTGCGGTGGACCAAGGCTTTCGACCCCAGCCGTCTGACCCACTATGAAAGCGCCCTCTACCGGAGCGATAAGAAGCGCTATGACTATTCAGACTTAGATCTGTACAGCAGGATGTATCCCTCATTCGAGGAGATCGATGCCTATCTGCAGGATGAGCCGGACAAGCCCTTCCTTTTATGCGAATATTGCCATGCCATGGGCAATGGCCCCGGGGATCTGGAGGACTATTTCCAGGTGTTCCAGAAAAATGCGATCATGTGCGGCGGCTTTGTCTGGGAATGGTGCGATCACGGGATCGCCCACGGACCTGCCGAGAACGGGAAGGAGCGGTATTTCTACGGCGGGGATCATGGAGAGAAGATCCATGACGGGAACTTCTGCATGGACGGACTGGTCTATCCGGACCGAAGGCCCCATACAGGACTTCTGGAATTTAAGAACGTGTACCGGCCTGTGCGGGTGACCGGACTGGACCAGGAGACAAAAACGGTCTGTATCCATAACTATCTGGACTTTACGGACCTGGCCGGATACCTGGAGATCGGCTGGGAACTGGTCTGTGACGGACGGCTCCTGGAGAGCGGGCGGGTCGACTGCCCCTCCGTCCCGCCCCACGGGGACGGCAAGCTCACGCTGGCGTATCATCTCCCGGAAAAAGGGCGCGTTTATCTCAGGCTGGTCTATCATCAAAAAAACGGGGACGGGATCTGTCCCGCCGGCCATGTGCTGGGCTTTGATGAATGCTCATTAAATGACCAGGACAGCCAAGATCAGACGGCGGCAGGACTCCTGGAGGGCTTTGGACCGGCCGGGGGCAGTGCGGCACAGGCAGGTGCGGACGGGATAAGAGCAGACGAGATAGGAGCTGCCGGGATAAGAACGAGCGAAGAAGGGCCCTATCTGACCTTGGAGGGAGAGGGCTTCCTGTACCGATATGATCGGCGCACAGGTCTTTTTGACCGTATCCGGTTCCAGGACAAGGAGCTGTTGGATCGGCCCATGGCTTTGAACATCTGGCGTGCGCCCACGGACAATGACCAGTACAGCAAGCTGGAATGGCTGCGCGCCCATTACGATCAGGCATCCGCCAGAGCCTATCAGACCACCTGCAGGGCAGAAGAGGACAAGCTCGTGATCTGCAGCTCCATGTCCATGACTGCGCCCACCGTGCAGCGGATCCTCTCCATACAGACCGCCTGGACCGTGCAGAAAAACGGCACGATCGATATGGAGATGGATGTGGAAAAGGATCCTGCCTTCCCATACCTTCCGCGGTATGGCCTGCGCCTGTTCTTCGATCCTAAAATGGATCAGATCACCTATTGCGGGCTGGGGCCTTATGAAAGCTACCGCGACAAATGCAGGGCATCCCATCACGGTATTTTTTGCAGCAGGGTGGCTGATATGCACGAGGACTACATCCGCCCTCAGGAGAACGGGAGCCATCATGACTGCGACTATGTCCGGCTGCAGGGCGGCGGGTATGGCATCATAGCGGTCTCCCCCAAAAGCTTTGCGTTTAATGCATCGGTATATACCCAGGAGGAGCTGACCGAGAAAAAGCATAACTATGAGCTTATCCCCTCCGGCCATACAGTCCTGTGCCTGGACTACGGACAGAGCGGGATCGGGTCCAATAGCTGCGGCCCGCAGCTATCGGATCGATACCGGCTGGATGAGGGAGCGTTCCGCTATCAGCTCCGCTTGATCCCTTTTAAAAAATGAGGACAGGATGAGACGAAAGGAGAGAAGACAGGATGGAAGAGAGGACCTATTTAAGATGGTATAATAAAGTAGGGTACGGTTCAGGAGATGTGGCGGGAAATGTGGTCTATGCGCTGCTGTCCTCCTTTGTGATGATCTATCTGACGGATTCGGTGGGGTTAAATGCGGGGATCGTGGGTACGCTGATGATGTTCTCTAAGCTGTTCGACGGCGTGACCGACATTTTCTTTGGATCCATGATCGACAAGACCCACACACGGATGGGAAAAGCCCGTCCCTGGATGTTCTGGGGCTTTTTCGGGTGCGCCGCGACCCTGATCGCGATCTTTGCCATCCCCACCAGCCTGGGGGAAGGGGCCAGCTATGCCTGGTTCTTCATCACCTATACCTTGTTGAACGCCGTATTCTATACAGCGAACAATATCGCCTACTCCGCGCTGACCGCGCTGATCACCAAAAATGGAGGAGAGCGGGTGCAGATGGGTTCGATCCGTTTTATGTTCGCCTTCGGCACCAGCCTGCTGATCCAGACCATAACAGTGGACTTTGTCAAGAGCCTGGGCGGAGGCGCAGCAGGCTGGCGCACGGTAGCGATCATCTATGCGGCGGTCGGTCTGGTGGTCAATTCCATCTCTGTCCTGTCCGTCAGGGAGCTTTCCCCAGAAGAGCTTGCAGAAGGAGAGACCGGCGCGGGACAGGGCAGTACTGGACAGGCCGCTACAGCGGACGGGAAAAAGGAACGCTACAGTCTGGGAGATGCAGCCCGGCTGCTGGCGGCAAATAGATTTTATGTCATCATCTGCTGTGTCTATATCCTGACCCAGATCTATACCGCCACACTGAACATGGGGATCTATTTTATGACCTATATCCTGGGAAATGCCTCGCTCCTTGGTGTGTTTTCCATGGCGATCAATATCCCCATGATCCTGGGCCTGGTGATGACCCCCATACTGGTCAAAAAGATGAAGGGGATGTATACGATCAATCTGGCCGGTTACCTCCTGGCCGTCGTGGCCCGCGGGCTGGTCGTGGCAGGCGGTTATCTGGGCAATATCCCCATGATGCTGGTCTTTTCCGGGATAGCGGCCATCGGCATGAGCCCTCTGCAGGGCGATCTGAACGCACTGATCGCCGCCTGCTCCGAATACACCTTCCTGACCAAACGGAAACGGATCGACGGGACCATGTATTCCTGCACCTCCTTAGGGGTGAAGATCGGAGGCGGGATCGGGACCGCGCTGGCCGGATGGATGCTGGCCGCCAGCGGCTATGTAGCCAATATGCCCACACAGGCCGACTCCTGTATCCGTATGCTTTATTTCATGTATCTGTGGATCCCTATGCTCATCAACCTGCTGATCGCGTTCCTGCTGTCCAAGCTGAAGGTAGAGCAGGCCAATGCCGCGATAGAAGCGGGAGGGCAGGCAGCTGTATGACCACCTTGTGTGCGCTGCTCCTGATAGGATAGAATGGACCAAAAGACTGGAGAGTCCCTGCTGTAGGCAGGGGCTTTCTGGTCTTTTTTCATCTTTTCGTCCTTTCAAAGAGCTCTTTTGCAGCTGCTTTCCCTGCATTTTTGTCAGTTATCCGCAAAACTCGACAAGGAGCGCCCGGAGCTTTTTTACTATGATCTTTATTGGCCGGCCAAAGGGTCCGCTCCGGGAGGGCCATATCACACCGGGGACGC
Source organism: uncultured Lachnospiraceae bacterium (assembly GCA_910588895.1). Lineage (GTDB taxonomy): Bacteria > Bacillota > Clostridia > Lachnospirales > Lachnospiraceae > Caccovicinus. The sequence continues at coordinate 3,325 of CAJUSS010000124.1, read as the reverse complement.
GCTCCCGCTCCGGTCGGACGCAGCGGACCATCCGCCGCATCCCTCTGCCATAGAGCTCTCTGGCGTATGCATGAAAAGCAGCGCACCTGTGAATGTGAAATGTAAGAAAAACATTCGAAAAATCCCTTGTACTTCTTGGATATCCATATTATACTAGATTAGATAAGTGAGGGAATGCTATGAGAGTGATCGCAGGGAGCGCCCGGCATCTGATCCTGAAGACCGTTGAGGGGATGGATACCAGGCCGACGACGGACCGTATAAAGGAAACCTTGTTCAACATGCTCCAGTATCAGCTGGCGGGATGTTCATTTTTAGATCTGTTCTCCGGCAGCGGGGCGATCGGGATCGAGGCTTTGAGCCGCGGTGCTGCAAAGGCTGTGTTCGTGGAGAGAGCGCCGCGGGCTCTTGCTTGTATACAGGATAATCTAAAGACCACCCATCTGGAGGATCGTGCCCTGGTGATGCCTATGGATGTTTTAGGAGCGCTCAAAAGGCTGGAGGCGGACCAGAAAGCTTTTGATCTTATCTTTATGGATCCTCCCTATGACCAGCAGCATGAGCGGGCCGTGTTAGACTATCTGACCACCTCCTGCCTGGCCGGTCCGGATACCACCGTGATCATCGAGGCCTCTAAGCAGACGGATACCGGCTGGATCGGGCCCATGGGCTGGCAGATCCTTAAGTGTAAGGTATATAAGACCAATCAGCATATATTCACTGCAAAGATAGAAGGAGAGTGTTAGATGTCAGTAGCCGTATATCCAGGCAGCTTTGACCCGGTCACCTTAGGGCATTATGATATCATCGTAAGGACCGCTCAGATCATGGATCGGGTCGTGATCGGCGTGCTGCACAACGGGGCCAAGCATCCCCTTTTTTCGATCGAGGAACGGGTGGAGATGTTAAAGAGCGTCACCACCGGTCTTGCCAATGTGGAGATCCAGTGCTTTGACGGGCTTACGATCGAATTTGCCAGAAAGAACCATGCGAATGTGATGATCCGCGGACTGCGGGCCGTTACGGATTTTGAGTATGAGCTCCAGCTGGCCCAGACCAACCGGGTCATCGCGCCGGAGATCGACACCATGTTCTTGGCCACCAGTCTGAAGTATTCGTATCTGAGCTCCAGCATCGTGAAGGAGATCGCTTCCCTGGGAGGGGATATCTCGGAGTTCTTACATCCGCAGATCGCAGAGCGGGTCCTTGAAAAATACAGGAAATGACCGACAGGACCAGACTATACCGATAAAAGGCAACATGCCGCATAAGGTGAAGGAAAAGTAAGGAGAGTGTATCATGAGCAGGATCGAACAGTTAATTGATGAGATCGAGGAGTATATCGACAGCTGCAAATATCAGCCCCTGTCCACGACCAAGATCTTAGTGAATAAAGAAGAGCTGGAGGAGCTTTTGGTAGAGCTGAGGCTGCGCATCCCCGATGAGATCAAGCAGTACCAGAAGATCATCAGCAACCAGGAGGCGATCTTGAGCGAGGCCAGGAGCCAGGCAGATACCATGGTGGCGGAGGCCACGGCCCAGACCAACGAGCTGGTGAACGAGCATGAGATCATGCAGAGAGCCTATTCCAATGCCAATGAGGTGATCGAGCAGGCCAATGTACAGGCCCAGGCGATCGTGGAAAACGCGGTCAATGATGCCAATAACATCCGCCAGGGCGCCGTCCAGTACACCGATGATATGCTGCGCAGCCTCCAGACCATCATCAATCACACCATCGACGGGGCGAAGGGCCGTTTTGACGCCTTTCTGACCTCCATGCAGTCCAGCTATGACATCGTATCCTCCAATCGAACGGAGCTGGCAGGGGGACTCCCGGAAGCGGCTCCTGAGGAAGGGAAGAAGTAAAACCTGTTTGTGCGGGGGGCCGTTACATAAATGTACGACCAGTTCCCCATGCCGTCAGCGGCCGCAGGCCCTGGAGGCTCAGAGCAGGGCGGCGCATGTCAGAAAAAGGCAGGCCAGCAGGCAGTGCATCGTTTTCCACAGGATATAATGCCGGATGGAGCATCCGGCATTTTTTGTTACGCTCCTGACCTGGAAAGCACCGGAAAGACCGCCGAAGGTCCCGGCGCCTACGATCAGCAGCACACCAGGGAAGCCCCATACCCGTTGGGAGACCGCTTCCATGCCGGTGGTCATCTCTGCTGCGGAGACCAGCAGACAGGTCAGGAAGGAGCCGGCGGGAAAGATGATCCCGATAAAACGGGCCAGGATGGAGAACAGCATCAGATAGCCTCCGATCCTCACCATCACGGAGATGGATGAGGACAAAGCCTCATCTAAGGGAAGGCTTGGCGAGGCTTGGTAAGGCGAACGATCCTGCGCCCCCCTCTCGCGATCCTGCCTCCGGACCTGGATCTTGTCATCAGCCTTATCATGGATCTTTATGGCGCCGTCATAGCCATAAAGCGCAGCTGCCAGAAAAAACATGGGAAGGACCGGAAGATAGACGGCGGCAGCGATCTTCCAAAATGGGAGGGTCAGCTGGCTTTCGGCTGTCTGGGAGGCTTTTGCCATCATATATCCTGCCAGGAACATAGGGCTGGGGAAATTGCTGACCGCATAGAGGCAGCGGGCCTCCGGCAGGGACAGGCAGCCCTGTTCCAAAAGGTCACTGCAGTTTTTCGCTCCCATGGGGTACCCGCAGAGGATCCCGGTGAGCAGGACAAAGCAGCCGGGGTCAGACAGGCGGAAGACCTTTTTAAAAACTGGGGCGAACGGGGCGGTCAGGAGCTTCATCGCGTTCATGCTGACCACCAGGTTGGTGCATATCATAAAAGGCAGCAGAGTGGGGAGGACGGTCTGGTACCATAGGAGCAGTCCGTTCCTTGCCCCTTCCAGAGAGAGCTTTGGAAAAAGGAGGAGCAGGAGCATGACAACAGCCAGTGCCAAAGCGGCAAAAGAGCCCGGGCCTGCCGATAAAGCCAGATCTGCCGATCCGCGTATGCGATCATACCTTCTGTTCACGTTTTTTCTCCGTCCTTCCAGCATATAGATGTTCCATACAATATATGTGGAGGTGTACCATGTATATGCTCTGGATCTGGCTTGCGATCGGTCTCCTTTCCGCCTATCAGGCTGCGCTCTCGGACTATTTTTTGAAAAACCAGGATCTCTATCAGCTGGACGCCTATACCTGGGAGACGCGCGCCTTCCGTACCATGGAGCTGGGAGACTGCTTTTTGGCAGGATGTGAGGGGGGTATCGACCTGGACCGTCTGACCACGCTGATGATCGGGCAGGGCTATGACCTTACCCGTCTGACCAAGGAGGACATGGACGATCAGCTGCAGAAAAAGAC
>CAJUSS010000123.1 GCA_910588895.1 uncultured Lachnospiraceae bacterium | reverse complement strand
GTCTGCCACCGCGTGGTCCACCACCTTCCGGGCCTCCTCCAAAAGATCCTCGGATTCACGCACATAGACAAAGCCCCTGGAGACGATATCGGGCCCCGAAAGGAGCTGGTTGCTGTATTTTTCCAACGTCAGGACCACCACGATGATCCCGTTCTGGGCCAGGTTCTGCCGGTCGCGCAGCACGATGTTCCCCACATCGCCCACGCCCAGGCCGTCCACCAGGATGCCGCCGGCCGGCACATGTCCGGTGATCTCCCCTTTCTCCGTGTTCAGCTCCAGCACGTCCCCGGAGTTGAGCATCAGGATGTTCTCCTTGGGGATCCCCACCGCCCGGGCCAAGGAGGCCTGGGTCATGCGATGCCGGTATTCCCCGTGGACCGGGATCGAATACTGAGGATGGACCAGGGAATAGATCAGCTTGATCTCCTCCTGGCAGGCATGGCCGGATACATGGGTATCCTGGAAGATCACCTCCGCCCCCTTCATGGACAGCTCGTTGATCACCTTCGCCACCGCCTTCTCGTTCCCAGGGATCGGATTGGAACTCATGATGATCACGTCGTTAGGCGTGATGGAAACCTTCTTATGGATCGCCGCCGCCATCCTGGAAAGGGCGGCCATGGACTCGCCCTGGCTCCCTGTGGTGATCAGCACCGTCTTCTCCGGCGGATAGTCCTTTAACTGCTCGATATCGATCAGCGTCCCCTCCGGGATCTTGATATAGCCCAGTTCGCTGGCCGTGCCGATCACGGTCACCATGCTGCGGCCCTCCACCACGGCCTTTCTTCCATATTTGTATGCCGTGTTGATGATCTGCTGCACCCGGTCCACATTCGAAGCAAAGGTGGCCACGATGATCCGCCTGTCCGCATGGTCCGAGAAGATCGAGTCAAAGGTCTTCCCTACGGTCCGCTCAGAAGCGGTAAACCCGGCCCGTATGGCATTGGTGCTGTCGCACATCAGCGCCAGTACGCCCTTCTTTCCCAGCTCCGCGAACCGCTGCAGATCGATCGGATCGCCGAACACCGGCGTATAATCGATCTTGAAGTCGCCGGTGTGGACGATCGTCCCCGCCGGGGAGAAGATCGCCAGAGCGGACGCATCTGCGATGCTGTGGTTGGTCTTGACAAACTCCACCCGGAAGCAGCCTAGGTTCACCGACTGTCCGTGCTTGATCACCTTCCGCCTGGTGGTCTTTAACATATTGTTCTCTTTTAATTTATTTTCCAGCAATGCGATGGTCAGCTTCGTCCCGTAGACCGGCACGTTCACGTCTTTTAACACATAGGGCAGCGCGCCGATATGGTCCTCATGTCCATGGGTGATCACAAAGCCTTTCACCTTATCGATGTTCTGTTTCAGATATGTGACATCCGGGATCACCAGATCGATCCCCAGCATGTCGTCACTGGGAAATGCCAGTCCGCAATCCACGATGATGATGCTGTCCTGGCACTCAAATGCCGTGATGTTCATCCCGATCTGCTCTAACCCGCCTAATGGGATGATCTTCACGGTCTCATTCTTCTTTTCTTTTCCTTTCAATTCCTTACCTCCATCTTTCATCTGCGCGTGCATTTTGATGGCCGTCCCATCAGGACCTGCAGCGCGCTCCTGTCTGCCCGTCTCTCCATGGGCTTTCTTTAGCCCCTGCCTCTCCAAGCCTTACTGTCCTGCAGCCAGCCTTCACAGCATGTCTGCGCCTACTTCCAAAGCTCCACATCCTGATCGTCCAGAAGCTGGGAAAAGATCTTGAACAGGTCCTCTGCCTCACGGTCGTCCTCCACGAACTGATACACAGCCTCCGCATCCTCTGTCCGGGAAGTATCCCGCAGGATATAGCACTCTCCGTCTGTATCCTCGTCCTCCTCATCTGTGACCAAAAGGTAGTCGATCCCATTGATCCTCGTCTCTTCCAGCACAAAAAGATCGATGTCCTCACCCTCCTCCGTCCGGAGAGTGATCTTTTTCTCGTTATCCATTGTTTTCCTATCCATCGTTTCCTTATCCATAGCTGCCATTTTCGTTGAGCTATGCTTCCTCAGCCCTGCTTTTTTGCATCCAAATAGTTTTGTAGGATGAAGACTGCCGCGATCTTGTCGATCACTGCCTTTCGGTTCTCTCTCCTGACGCCGCTCTCCATCAAGGTCCGCTCTGCCGACACGGTACTCAGGCGCTCATCCCAGAGGATGACCGGAAGCCCGGTCCGCCGTTCTAAGGCCGCCTTGAACTCCTCCACCTTCTTTGCCCTGGGCCCCGCCGTATTGTCCATATTCTTAGGATACCCCAAAACAATGGCGCTAACCTCATATCCTGCCGCCAGCTCTTCGATCCGGGCTAACGTCCTGCGGAGCTTGTCCTCTTTTTCCCGTACGATCGTCTCCACACCCTGGGCCGTGATCTGCAGCTCATCGCTCACTGCCACGCCCACGGTCTTCGAACCATGATCCAACCCTAATATCCTCATCTCGACCTCCATACCTATATACCGTCCGGTCTGACCGCTCTCATACACGCAAGCCAAATACCCCGCTGCAAGTGCGGGGTATTTATCTTCACGTTCCTTTTCCTGCCGATCGCGTCCGCTCACTGCCTGAGCTTTGTGTCAATGTATACCGCCATCATCTCCTCCAGAAGCTCGTCCCGTTCCACCTTCATGATCAGACTCCTGGCGTTCTTGTGGCTGGTGATATAAGTGGGGTCTCCTGACATGATATAACCAACGATCTGATTGACAGGGTTGTACCCTTTTTCCGTCAGGGCAACGTAAACCTGCTCCAGGACCTGCGCCGCGTCCGCTGTATTCTCCTGGAGATCTAAAAATCGCGTGTCATACATATTGCCCATCTTCATCACGTCCTTATCACTATTCTATCTTATTTTAAACCATAAATGGTTTTTCGGCAAGGAATATTTCGCTCTTTTCTGTTTTTTCTGTACTTTTTTACCTTTTTAACTGAGACTTAAGGATATCCTCTGTCAATATCTCCCTGCCCGTCCCCCGGACGAGACGTCCTCTCCAGGCATTCCCCTCCGCTCCTTTTGGCCCCAGCTCGCCAAGCTCCTCAAAGGAGACCGCCGCCCGCACATACTCCCGGGTATGCCCGATCATGTACCATCTCCCGTCGATCAGGGCTTCCTCCTCCAAGAGCACCTGGATATCCTCTCCCAGAAAGCTTTCGCGGAACCTCCTGGACATGGTCTTTTCCAGGCGCAGCAGTGTGTCGCTGCGCCTGGCCTTTACCGGCTCCGGCACCTGGTCCGGCATAGACGCCGCCCTGGTCCCTTCCCGTCTGGAATATTTAAAGACGTGCATCTCATAAAAGCCCACCCTTTCCAGAAAGGCCATCGTCTCGGCGAACTCCTCCTCCGTCTCCCCCGGGAACCCTACGATCACATCGGTGGTGATCGCCGGATGGTCAAAGGCCTTTCGCAGATAGCCGCATACCGCCTCGTACTCTTGTGTTGTGTAATGCCGGTTCATCCGCTTTAGGGTCGCCCCGCAGCCGCTCTGGAGCGAGAGATGGAAATGCGGGCATACCTTGGACATAGAAGCCAGGGAAGCGGCAAAGTCCTCCGTCACGATCCGCGGCTCTAAGGACCCCAGACGGATCCGCTCGATGCCTTCTATCTGCCGGATCCTCCCGATCAGCTCCAGAAGAGCGGGGCCGCCCTTTTCGATCCCCGCAAGTCCGGTGCCGTAGGAGCTTAAATGGATCCCGGTCAGAACCACCTCCTTATACCCGCTGTCTGCCAGACGCTCCACCTCGTCTGCCACATCCTTGATCCTGCGGCTCCGCACCCGCCCTCTGGTGTACGGGATGATGCAGTAGCTGCAGAACTGGTCGCAGCCGTCCTGGATCTTCACCGGCACACGGGTGTGGAGGGACAGCCGGTCTACATGGAGCTCCTCATACTCCCTGGTCTTTCCGATATCGATGACAAAGGTCTCGGCCTCTTTTTGGGGCTTGTCCAAGCTCCCCTCTTCCAGTCTATCCTTCTCCTTAAAATACCCCTCTAAGATCTCCACCAGATCCTTCTTCCGGTTATTCCCGATCAGGATATCCACCGCGCCGTCCTTCTTCAGCTCCTCCTCTGCCGCCTGCACATAACAGCCCACAGCCACCACACAGCCGGACGGATCCTTTGCCCGGGCGCGGTGGAGCATCTGCCTGGACTTTTTGTCCGCCACATTGGTCACGGAGCAGGTGTTGATGATACAGACATCCGCCCGTTCTCCGAAAGGCACGATCTCATACCCGGCTTCCCTTAAGAGCTGTTCCATGGCCTCCGTCTCATAGGCGTTCACCTTGCAGCCCAGATTGTGCAGTGATGCTCTTCTTCTCATATCACCTTTCTCCATTCTTTTTACAAACTCGCTATTGACTTTTCCTCGCCTTCTCTGTAGTATGGAGGTAGGGGAAGGTCCCATCCATACATAAGACCTGCCTCCGTTGCTTTTTTTGCACACGGGAGCGTACATATCCCCTACTTTATCATTACTTGAAGGAGGGCAATCGCATGAAGACCGTTCGTATTTCGTTAAATTCCATCGATAAAGTTAAATCTTTTGTAAATGATCTGACTAAATTTGACGTGGATTTCGACCTGGTATCCGGCAGGTATGTGATCGACGCAAAGTCCATCATGGGCATCTTCAGCCTGGACTTGTCCAAGCCGATCGACTTAAACATCCATGCCGAGAGCGGGATCGAGGAGATCCTGGATACGTTATCTCCCTATATCATCCAGTAGCTCCGTCTGCGTGACCGTTCAGGCCTGCCTGCGCGGTCAGCCATCCGCAGCCTTGACAGAGTGCGCCACCCTTACAGGATGACGCACTTTTTTCGTTCCCGCTCTTTTCTTCACGCCTCTGTAGGAAGCCGCCTTGTCAGTCCCCTCACGACCGGCCGCAGACCACTACCTCTGCCGTCTCGACAGCAGTCTCTACCAGACCATCGATCCTCTCTGCCAGCTTTCCCTCCGAGTGGCGGATCTTGCGGATATCCGGCCTGGTCACCGGATGCTTGGCCACAAAGATCGTGCAGCAGTCCTCAAATGGCTGGATCGAGGTCTCAAAGGTGCCGATCCTCTCCGCGATATCCACGATCTCCTGCTTGTCAAAGCCGATCACCGGCCGGAACACCGGCATGGTACACACATCGTTGGTGGCCGCTAAGGACTGGACCGTCTGGGAAGCCACCTGCCCGATGCTCTCCCCGGTGATCAGTCCCAGACACTTTTCTTTCCTGGCGATCAGCTCCCCGATCCGCATCATATAACGGCGCATGATGATCGTCAGCTCCTCGTGGGGACACTGGTCGTAGATGTAGAGCTGGATATCGGTAAAGTTCACGATATGGAGACGGATCGGCCCTGCATACGCGGACACCAGACGCGCCAGCTCCACCACCTTTTCCTTGGCCCGCTCGCTGGTATAGGGCGGCGCATGGAAATAGACCGCCTCGATCACCACGCCCCTCTTGGCGATCATATAACCCGCCACCGGGCTGTCGATACCGCCGGATAACAGCAGCATAGCCCGCCCGTTCGTGCCCACCGGCATACCGCCGGGGCCAGGGATCACCTGGGAATACAGGTTGATGCGGCTGCGGATCTCCACATGGACCATTACCTGGGGATGGTGTACATCCACAGAAAGCCCTGGAAATGCCTCCAAGATCACCTCCCCCAGATCACGGTTGACCTCCTCCGAGGTCTTGGGGTACTGCTTATTGGCCCTCCTGGCATCCACCTTGAAAGTAAAGTCCTTCTCCTGGTACACCTGGTCCAGATAAGCCACCACCTGCTTTTTCAGCTCCTCAAAGCCAAGGTCGTCCACCTGCACCAGAGGACAGATCGCCGATACCCCGAACACCCGCTCCAGCGCCTCCAGCGCATCCTCAAAGTCAAAGTCCGACAATGCGTTCGCATAGATCCGCCCGCTCTCCTTGACCACCTCAAACTCCCCGTCCACCGCCTTCAGGGCAAAACGGATCTGCTTCACCAGGGCATCCTCGAACATATACCGGTTCTTCCCCTTCACACCGATCTCTGCATATTTGATCAAAAACGACTGATATCTCATCCCTTTTCTCTTTCCTCTCTCTCCTTACGTCCGCCCCATCCCGCCTCCATCTGCAAAGGCTGCCCCGGCCGCCTATCCTGTGCAGCCGGCGCGCCGATCTTTGCGGCCCGCTCCCGCTCTCTGGTCACCTGCGCTTGCCTCCAGGCCCGCCTCCGTACCGCCGGAGCATGGGCAGCAGCTCCTTTAAGACCTGGATCGCATAGTCCAGCTCTTTTTGGGTATTATACATGCCCAGGCTGAACCGCAGAGTGGAGTCCAAAAACTCCCTTTTGATCCCCACCGCCTTTAAGGTGCCGCTGATCGCCGGGTGATTGGAGGAGCAGGCCGAGCCGCTGGACACATAGATCTTTCGCTCCTCCAGGGCATGGAGCAGCACCTCGCTGCGCACGCCCTGAAAGCTGACGCTGACGATGTGGGGAGCGCCCTCTAAGCCCTTCTTGCTGTTCACCACCGCTCTCTCGATCTCTCCCATCCGGTCGATCAGATGATCCTTTAACCTGACCATCTGCTCTATATGGCCGGAAAGATCCCTATACATCTCCTGTGCCGCCGCTCCAAGCCCTGCCACCCCGGGCACGTTCTCCGTCCCGGACCGCATATCCTTTTGCTGCCCGCCGCCATAGATGAGCGGCCGGATCTTCGCCTTCTCATTGATATAGAGATACCCGGTCCCCTTCGGTCCATGGATCTTGTGGCCGCTGACGCTAAGGAGGTCGATCCCTTCCCGCTTCGGACGGATCTCATATTTCCCGTAGGCCTGGATCCCGTCCACATGGAAGAGGATCCCCGGATCTATCTCCTTGATCAGGCGTCCGATCTCCCCTATAGGTTCCACCGCTCCGATCTCATTGTTCACATACATCACCGAGACCAGGATCGTATCCGGGCGGATCGCCTGCTTTAGCTCCTCCAGGAAGATATGCCCGTCGCTGTCCACGGTAAGATAGGTCACCTCAAAGCCCTGACTCTCCAGAAAGGCCAGGGGCTGGTACACCGACGCGTGCTCGATCCGCGTGCTGATGATATGCTTTCCGGCTCTCTGATTGGCAAAAGCCCCTCCGATCAGCGCCATATTGTTGGATTCTGTGCCGCCGGAGGTGAACACGATCTCCTTATCCTGGACCCGGAGGGTCCTGGCTATGATCGCTCTCGCTTCCTTAATATAATGCTCGGCATCCATCCCCTTTTTGTGCTTGGAGGAAGGATTCCCGTAATCCTCTGTCATCGCTCTGACCACGATCTCCTTTACCGGGTCCATGACCCTGGTCGTGGCCGCATTATCCAGATATGCTTCCATCTCTCATAAACCTCTGTTCTGCTGCCGGGCGCATGAAGATCTCCTTAAAGCTTTAACGCCCCTTGCCTCTCTTCCCCTTTGATCTCCAGCTCCAGCATCAGCATGGACAACAGCGCAGATCCCGCCGTCTCCGTCCGCAAGATCCGCTTTCCCAAAGACACCGGGCGAACGCCTGCCTCCTCTGCCCTCCGGACCTCCGCATCATCAAAGCCGCCCTCCGGACCGATGAACAGGGCGATCCGCTGTCCGGGCGCCGCCTTCGCCAGCTCCTTTTTTGTCTCTGCCATGCCTTTTTGATGCTCATAGGCAAAAAGGGCCACATCGCTGTCCGAAGCTTCCTTTAGTGCCTCCGCAAAGCGCAGGACGCGGGAGACCTCCGGGATCCGGCTGCGCTTTGACTGCTTGGCCGCGCTCTCCGCGATCGCCTGCCAACGCCGGCGCCGGCTCTCCTCCTTTTTCGGCTCCAGCCTGACCACCACGTTTTTCGTGACCACCGGCACGATCCGCGCCGCGCCCAGCTCCACCGCCTTCTGGATGATCAGCTCCAGCTTATCGCTCTTTGGAAGGCCCTGGTACAGGGTGACGGACGCCGGCAGCTCCCGGCTCTCCTCCTCCCTGATCACATCTGCCAGGACCTCTATAGGCCCGATCTGGCAGACCTGGCAGAGAAGATCTCGTCCCTTCCCGTCGCTGATCAAGATCTCCTCCCCCAGCTTCATACGGAGCACGTTCCTTATATGGTTCACATCCGCCCCGGTGATCCTGACCTTCTGTCCTTCGATCTGCCTTAGATCCACAAAAAAATGATGCATCCCGCTCCTTCCCGACATGACCGTTTTGATGTCCCGGACCGTCGCCTTTCCTTTTTTATCCCACCAGCCTGGCGGTCACGCTGACCCAGTCCCCCTGGCGGGTGACTTCCACGATCTCAAACCGCTCGTTGGCCTCAAACGCCTTTCGCACATCCGCTTCCTTCTCTTCGATGATCCCGGAGGCGATCATGATACCCCCCTTCTTTAAATGCAGCGGGGCCTCCTTTTGGAGCAGGATGATCACCGGAGCCAGGATGTTCGCCACCAGGATGTCATATATCCCAAGCCCGGCCCAGTCCTGGACCGCCTTGTCGTCGATGATGTTCCCCTGCAGCACCTGGAAACGGTCCTCCAAGATACCATTAGATGCCAGGTTCTCCCTGACCGCCGCGATCGCGTTCTCATCTAAGTCGGTCCCCTTGACCGCCCGCGCGCCCAGCTTTAAAGCCGCGATCCCCAAGATCCCGCTCCCTGTGCCCACATCCAGCACAAGGCTCTCCCCGGTCACATACCTTTGCAGCTGCCGGATGCAAAGCTGAGTGGTCTCGTGCATCCCGGTCCCAAAGGCTGTCCCCGGATCGATCTGGATCAGGAGCTTGTCCTTAAGCCCTTCCGGGACCTCCTCCCAGGTCGGCTTGATCAGGATATCATCCACCAAAAAGGGCTTGAAATACTGCTTCCAGTTATCGATCCAGTCCTTATCCTCCGTCTCGGAACAGACGATCGTCCGCTCCCCCAGATCCACAAAAGCCGCCAGCTCGTCCAGCCCTTCCTCTATCCGTTCCAGCCATCCCGCTCCGTCCGCATCCTCCTCCAGATAAAAATGGATCCGCGCTCTCCCCTCATCCGGCGGCAGCTCCGGCAGGATATCGATGAACATACCCTTGGTCTCTTTTTCCGTCAGCGGAACATTATCCTCGATCTCGACCCCCTCGATCCCCAGATCCGCCATCATGCTGCTGACCAGATCCTCCGCCGCCGTGGTAGTGGTCAGCGTAAACTTCTTCCATTTCATGACTCCTCTGCCCCTTTCCATTCTATACCTGCTGTCCGCTCTACAAATCATAGCACAGTTTCATCGGGCTTTCAAGCGCATGTAGGGAGTCGGTGCTCGGCCAGGTCTTATGGACGTGATAATGACCAAAAAGCGGCCAGAAAAACTTTTTTAAAATATTTTTAAGATCCTTGCAATAAAACCCTCCCCCCCTGCATTAATCTATTGAACGGATGAAGATGCCATACCAAGGCGTCCCTTCCAAGGGCAAAACTATCAAGAAATGAGATCCCTTGATACATCACACCCCATCACACCGCCTGCGGGAGGACGTTCTTGGCAGAGATCTTCAAAATTACAAACTAATTGGCAATTAGGATTTGTGATCCACGAAAAATGGAGTGGCGCCTGTCCGGTGATCCCGGTAAGGTCCGCTCCATTTTTCATCTCTCTTTCTGTCCGCCCCCATCTCCGCCTGCCGGCAGCGGCTTCAAGGCCTGTCTGCATCGGCCGGGACAATGCTCTGCGCTGGCACTCTCCTCCTGATGGGCCTCCAGTTTCTTCAGTACGCCGGCCAGTCCATGCAGAGTCTGGAAAAAGATCTCCTTATCCTCCTCGCTGAGGCAGTCGATCTGGGCCTTCAGCTTCTCCTTCGCCTCCGCCCGCTCCAGACACATGACCTGCTCCCCTTTATCCGTCAGATGGATGTACACCAGCTTTCGGTTCTCCTGCCGGTGGAGCCGTTCCACATAGCCATCTTCCACCAATGTAGCCACCAGACGGGTGGCCTGCTCCTTCGAGCAGCCGATGCAGGATGCCGCCTGGCTCATGGTCAATGTATCCCGCCTGGCCAGCGTCATCATCAGATACAGCTGATATTTTGTAAAGCGCACCTGCTGATGATCGATCGAGTTTAAGATCAGCCGCTGTGATGCCGTAAAAATCTCAAAAAGCTTTTGCACCCCATCTTCATTTGTCCATCTCTCCATCCTGTGCTCCCCGCCTTCAAGATCGTCGGCCTTCCCGTGACGCCGGGAACGCCTTTTTTCATTATACGCCCCAAGTTAGCATAAGTCAATCATTGATCTATGTTTATCATTGACTTTTATCAATAAAATATGATATAACTATCCATATACTCTCAGGCCATGAACAAGGCCTGACCCAATTTTTTTGAAAGAGAGGTATCTTATGGAAGATAACAGACAATTTGTAGAGGATTTCTCCAAAGCCCAGATGGACCTTTGTCTCGCAAACAGCACGATCGACCCGGAACTGTTCCAGACCTACGGCGTAAAGCGGGGGCTCCGCGATAAGAACGGCGCCGGCGTCCTGGCCGGACTGACCAACATCTCCCTGATCCAGTCAAAAAAGCAAGTAGACGGAAAAGCTGTTCCCTGTGACGGGCGGCTGCTCTACCGCGGCTATGATATCA
>CAJUSS010000122.1:1547-10657 GCA_910588895.1 uncultured Lachnospiraceae bacterium | reverse complement strand
AGTGACACGAGGATTTTCAGTCCTCTGCTCTACCAACTGAGCTATCTGGGCATCCGTTGCTTTTTGGCAACGAAGATATTCTACTAAAGAAACGCAAAAATGTCAATAGCTTTTTTAAAAAAATATCCGGATGAAATTTCTCTGCATGGTTGTCACTATATGGAAAACGCGGTATAATGATAAAATGTGTAGAGGAGGTTTTCCGGATGAAGAATAAGAAGAGACTGTATGATGTCCTCTTAGGCTTATGTATCCTGGTCTTTGCGGTCAGCGGAGGGACGCTGGGCTATAAGATCATAGCGCAGAGGAAGAACGACGGACGGCTGGAGGCACTGTCGGAGATACTGGAAGAGCAGGCGGGAGCGGAGACGGAGATAAAAGGGGCTAAAGAGGAGCTGCCGGAACAGACCGAGGAGGATGTATACCGCATCCAGAGGGAGGCACGGGTAAAGGCCTACAGCAAGGTCAGAGAGCAGAACGGGGATATGGTAGGCTGGGTGAAGGTCGACGGGACCAAGATCGACTATCCGGTGCTCCAGAGCCCAGAGACCCCGGATTTTTATCTCAAGCATGATTTCGATAAGAAGAGCAGCCCGTACGGCGCGCCCTATGCGTCGGAGATGTGCGACCTGTCATCAGACTGCAGGAACATCCTGATCTATGGGCATCATATGAAGAACGGCAGCATGTTCGCGGCCCTGGATGGCTATCTGGATCCGGATTTTCGCGAGGAGCATCCGATCGTAGAGTTCGATACCATGGAGGACTACGGGGACTATGAAGTGATGGGGGTCTTTGCGCTGGATGCGACGGATCAGTCCGATCCGCTCTATAGCTGGATCTTCTGCAGTGATGAAGAGGCTTTTGGAGAGTTTGTTTCCTATGTAAAGGAGAAGTCCGTGTACGATACGGGCATAGACGCCCAATGGGGGGATCATCTGGTCACACTGGTCACCTGTGAGTACACCCACAAGAACGGACGGCTGCTGGTGGTGGCCAAGAAGATCTGGCCGGACAGATGATGAAATAAAAATGAAAAAAAAGAAATAGGCTAGACAAAGACTGCCAACATTTATATAATAATCAGTATGCAGAAACGGTAGAAAGCAGGTGGGCGCATGGGGTATAAAAAGCAGGTCTTTCGCAGCTTGGCTATGGTGACCCAGCTTGGCATCAGCGTCATGACGCCCATCTTTCTATGTATATCTGCGGGCTATTACGTAGACACGCATTTTGGGACGAAGACCATGCTCTTCTTTTTGCTGATCGGCGTGCTGGCCGGGGGTCGTTTGGGCTATCGGATGGCCAGGATGACATTCCTTGTCGGCGAGAAGGAGGAGCAGAAGGAGCGGGAAGAAAGCCTGCGTGAGCGGGCGGCCTCATCGAGATATGAGGCAGTGTCTAAGCCGAAGCGGCCCAGCCGTGTCAGAGCGGCAGCAGGCGACGGACACGCGAAAGAGTGACGGATGCGGGCAGGCAGAAGGCAAAAGATACAGGGAGGAGCAGGAAGCCGACATGACAGATGACACAAAACGCTTGGTCCTGCAGATGTCCGCGGGGACTCTCTTAGGAGAGCTTCTTTTGGGGGGCATCGGTTTTTTTCTGGGGCCGGCCCTGGGATGGACCAGGCTGTCGATCTTTCTGGGATTGATGGTGGGCTGGCTCTGTGCGGAAGCGATGCTGCTCCATATGGCAGTGATCACAGAGCGTGTCCTGGAGAGCCGGGATGCGGCTTATGCAAATAAGATGACCGTGATCCACTCCATAGGGCGGAAGCTGGTCTACATCACACTCCTTCTGGCGATCTTATGGAAGATCCCACAGGTGAACGTAATGGCGGTAGTCTTAGGGACGATGGCGCTGAAAGCCGGGGCTTATCTCCAACCATTCTTTTCGAGTATCAGAAAGAGGCCGGGGGAGGCCCAGTCCACACCGGATATCAGCCGGTGACGAGCGTGGGGCGCACCACGCATCATGTTCGCGTCGTACAGATCTTGGGCGGCGATATGCTACGGAGGAAATTTTAGGGAAAGGAGGAATACGTATGGGGATGAATCCAGTGATCCATGCAGAAGCGGATTTTTCGATACATGGTGTTTTAAAGTACAGTATCGGCGGCCATGAGCTCTGGATCACTACGACTACGATCGGTATGGTGATCGTATCGGTCATCATTCTGATCTTGGCTTTTATGGCAAAGAAGACTATGGAAAAGGCCACAGATGTGCCAGGGACTTTCCAGAACATCATAGAGCTCGGTGTAGAGATGCTGGAAAAGATGACCAACGGGATATTGGGATCCAATGCGAAAAAGTTCGCAAATTATATCGGGACCATATTCCTGTTCATCTTGTTCTGTAACCTGAGCGGTCTTCTGGGCCTGCGGGCGCCTACGGCAGATTTTGGCGTCACCTTTTGTCTTGGTCTGTTCACGTTCCTGATCGTGCAGTACCAGGGCATCAAAAACCGGAAACTCCGGCATTTTACCAGTTTGTTCGAGCCGGTACCGGTATTGTTCCCGATCAATCTGATCGGAGAGATCGCTAATCCGATCTCGATATCACTCCGTTTGTTCGCAAACCTGCTGTCCGGCGTCATCATCATGGCGCTCTGGTACGGCATGCTGCCGATCCTTGTGAACATCGGTATCCCGGCAGCGCTCCATGTGTACTGCGATCTGTTTTCAGGATGTATCCAGACCTATGTGTTCTGTATGTTGACCATGGTCTATGTCAACGACAAGATGGAATAGGCCCCGGCAGCGCCGATATGTGCGCTGCATAAGGATGAAGGGCCAGCAAAAAGAAAGTTCTACAAAAAAGTTATCTTTAATTATTAGGAGGAGATCAGTATGAATTTTTCAGGACAGGATTTTATCTATGGTTGTTCTGCTATCGGAGCCGGCTTAGCGATGATCGCCGGTATCGGACCTGGTGTTGGACAGGGTATCGCGGCTGGTTACGGCGCGTCTGCAGTGGGACGTAACCCGGGCGCAAAGTCTGACATCACATCTACCATGCTCTTAGGCCAGGCGGTCGCCGAGACCACCGGTCTGTACGGTCTGGTCGTTGCCATCATCCTGATGTTCGTAAAGCCTTTCGGCTGATCAAAGAGCGGACAAAGTTTATAATGCAGGAGAGGAGGCAAGGCCTTGGACGAATTTTTAAGGATCATAGGATTTGACTGGCAGTTGGTCCATGATGTTGCGTTGACTGCCATCAACGTTCTTATCCTGTTCTTTGGGCTGTCCTACCTGTTGTTCGACCCTGCCCGTGATTTCTTGGAGAAAAGGCGCCAGAAGATCGCCGGAGAACTGGCGGAGGCGGCCGAGGACAAGAAGACGGCACAGGAACTGAAGGCAGAGTATGAGAGCCGCATAAAGGAGATCGATAAAGAAGCAGACGCCATCCTTGCGGATGCCAGGAAGAAAGCCATGATGAAGGAGGCCGACATCCTGGATGAGGCGAGGGCGGAAGCGGCCAGGATCGTCGATCGTGCCAAACGTCAGGTGGAGCTGGAGCGCAAGAAGGCGCTGGATGATATGAAGCAGGAGATCATCTCCATCGCGTCACTGATGGCGGGCAAAGTGGTGGCGGGTTCTATGGATGTGAAGATCCAGGACAGCCTGATCGATGAGACATTGAAGGAAATGGGTGAGAGTACATGGCTAAGCTAGTATCGAAGGTATACGGCGATGCCCTGATGGAAGTCGCCCTTGACGGCCAGAAGGTGGATGCCTTATATGAGGAAGCAAGGGCCCTTGGCAGCGTCTGGGAGGAGAACCCGGAGCTGGCGGCCCTTTTGGATAACCCCAAGGTGGTCAGGGAGGAGAAGCAGACGCTCCTTGAGCAGGTCTTTCGTGACCGGCTCTCCCCGGAGATGTTCGGCTTTCTCACCACGATCGTGGAGAAGGGGCGGCATAAGGAGATCCGCGCGATCCTGGCGTACTTCATCGGACAGGTAAAGGAGTATAAGAAGATCGGCACCGCTCAAGTGGCAAGCGCCGTGGCCTTAAGTGACGCGCAGAAGGCGCAGGTAAAAGAACGATTGTTAGAGACCACCCAGTATGTGGATTTTGAGATCGAGCACACAGTGGATCCGTCCCTGATCGGCGGTATGGTGATCAGGATCGGGGACCGGGTGGTGGACTCCAGCATCAAGACCCAGCTCTATGAGCTCCAGAAGAAGCTCTACGATATCCAGCTCGCTTAAGGCTGGGCCGATCGGAGCTGGATATATGATCATGATCAACAAGGAAAGAAGGTGCAGACCTTAGTTATGAATCTTAGACCAGAAGAGATCAGTTCTGTGATCAAGGAACAGATCCAAAAATATTCTACCAAGCTGGAGGTATCGGACGTAGGTACGGTCATCCAGGTGGCTGATGGCATCGCGCGTATCCATGGCCTGGAAAACGCGATGCAGGGCGAGCTTCTGGAATTCCCGGGAGAGGTCTACGGCATGGTGCAGAACCTGGAGGAGGACAACGTAGGCGCCGTTCTCTTAGGTGATTCCTCCGCGATCAGCGAAGGCGACCTGGTAAAGACCACCGGACGTGTGGTGGAGGTCCCGGTAGGGGATGCCATGACCGGACGCGTGGTGAATGCTCTTGGACAGCCGATCGACGGAAAGGGACCGATCCAGACCGAAAGGTACCGCCGCGTGGAGAGAGTGGCCCACGGTGTTATCGAGAGGAAATCCGTGGATACCCCTCTGCAGACCGGTATCAAGGCGATCGACGCCATGATCCCCATCGGGCGCGGCCAGCGTGAGCTGATAATCGGCGACCGCCAGACCGGTAAGACGGCGATCGCGATCGACACGATCATCAATCAGAAGGGCCAGGGCGTGCATTGTATCTATGTAGCCATCGGCCAGAAGGCTTCCACGGTAGCCAATATCGTGAAGACCTTAGACGAGTTCGGCGCTATGGATTATACGACCATCGTGGTCTCCACAGCATCGGACCTTGCTCCTTTGCAGTACATCGCGCCTTATGCCGGGTGTGCGATCGGCGAGGAGTGGATGGAGAACGGGGAGGACGTATTGGTCGTCTATGACGACTTGAGCAAACATGCGGCTGCTTACCGTACCCTGTCCCTGCTGCTCAAGAGGCCTCCGGGACGTGAGGCGTATCCCGGCGACGTGTTCTATCTCCATTCCAGATTGCTGGAGCGTGCCTCCAAGCTTTCGGATGCGTTGGGCGGCGGTTCCCTGACGGCTCTGCCGATCATCGAGACACAGGCAGGCGATGTTTCTGCCTATATCCCCACCAACGTGATCTCCATCACCGATGGCCAGATCTATCTGGAGACCGAGATGTTCAACTCCGGTTTCCGTCCGGCTATCAACGCAGGTCTGTCCGTATCCCGTGTAGGCGGCGCGGCTCAGATCAAGGCCATGAAGAAGATCGCAGCGCCTATCCGTACCGAGCTGGCACAGTTCAGGGAGCTGGCTTCCTTCGCACAGTTTGGTTCCGATCTGGATGCCAGCACGAAGGAACAGCTGGCACAGGGTGAGCGGATCCGTGAGGTGTTAAAGCAGCCTCAGTATCAGCCCATGCCAGTAGAGTATCAGGTGATCATCATCTTTGCAGTCACCAGGAAGTATCTGCTGGATATCCCGGTAGGCGAGATCCAGGCATTTGAGAAGGATCTGTTCAAGTTCATCGACGAGAAGTATCCCCAGATCCCCAAGTCCATCCGTGAGACCAAGGTGCTGAGCCCGGAGATGGAAGCGGAGCTGGAAAAGGCGATCACGCAGTGTAAGGCAGAACGTTAGAAAGCAGGTGGACCATCATGGCATCTATGAGAGATATAAAAAGAAGACGTGCCAGTATCCAGAGCACGGAGCAGATCACCAAGGCCATGAAGCTGGTTTCCACGGTCAAGCTGCAGAAGTCTAAGTCGAAGGCAGAGGAGTCCGCCGACTACTTTAACTTGATGTATGATACCATCTGCTCGATCCTGCGCCGTTCCGGGACCATCGAACATAAGTATCTGACGGCAGGCGCTTCCAAAAAGAAGGCTGTGATCGCCGTCACCTCCAACCGAGGCCTGGCAGGCGGATATAACAATAATATCATCCGTCTGATCGCGGGCAGTGACGCGCTGCCCCCGGAAGATACGTATGTGTATGCGATCGGGAAGAAGGGCCGTGACGGCCTGGCCAGGAAAGGCTATGAGATCCGAGAAGATCACTCCGAGGTCATCAATGAGCCTATGTACCAGGATGCGGCCGATATCACGGCGGAACTTTTGGAAGGATTTACCAAGGGCGAGATCGGGGAGATCTATCTGGCTTATACCTTCTTTAAGAATACGGTGACCCATATCCCGAAGCTGATCAAGCTCCTTCCGGTGGAAGCCGATCTTTCGGAGGGCGGGGCGGATGACGCGGGTCTTCTGATGAACTATGAGCCCAATGAGGATGAGGTCTTGAACGCCATCGTCCCCAAATATATGAGCAGTTTGATCTATGGCGGCCTCTTAGAGGCAGTGGCCAGTGAAAATGGCGCCCGTATGACCGCGATGGATTCCGCGACGAACAACGCGGAGGAAATGATAGAGAAACTGAGCCTGCAGTTTAACCGGGCACGTCAGGGTGCGATCACGCAAGAACTGACGGAGATCATCGCCGGAGCTAACGCGATCGGTTAAGGCGATGTAGCAGAATAGAAAAAGGAGAAACAAAATGGCAGAACAAAACACAGGTAAGATCACTCAGATCATCGGTGCTGTTTTGGATATCAAGTTCAGCCAGGGCCATCTTCCGGAGATCAATGATGCGATCGACATCACCATGAAGGACGGCAAGAAGCTGGTGGCTGAGGTATCCCAGCATCTGGGTGATGATACGGTCCGCTGTATCGCCATGGGACCTACGGACGGCCTGGTGAGAGGGATGGACGCTTTGGCGACCGGCGCTCCGATCACCGTCCCGGTGGGCGAGAACACACTGGGGCGTATCTTTAATGTCTTGGGCCAGCCGATCGATGACCAGCCCAGCCCCCAGGTAGAAGAGTATCTTCCGATCCATAGAAAGGCGCCTTCCTTCGAGGAGCAGTCTACAGAGACGGAGATCCTGGAGACCGGGATCAAGGTCGTAGACCTTCTGTGCCCTTATCAGAAGGGTGGTAAGATCGGACTGTTCGGCGGTGCGGGCGTAGGCAAGACCGTCCTTATCCAGGAGCTGATCCGCAACATCGCCACAGAGCACGGCGGCTATTCCGTGTTCACCGGTGTAGGCGAGCGTACCCGTGAAGGAAACGACTTGTACTATGAGATGAAGGAGTCCGGCGTTATCAATAAGACCACCATGGTATTTGGTCAGATGAACGAGCCGCCGGGAGCCCGTATGCGTGTAGGCCTTACCGGCCTTACCATGGCAGAGTATTTCCGCGATCAGGGCGGTAAGGACGTGCTGCTCTTCATCGACAATATCTTCCGTTTCACCCAGGCTGGTTCCGAGGTGTCCGCACTTCTGGGCCGTATGCCTTCTGCAGTAGGCTACCAGCCCACCCTGCAGACGGAGATGGGCGCCCTGCAGGAGCGTATCACTTCCACAAAGAACGGCTCCATCACCTCCGTACAGGCGGTATATGTGCCTGCGGATGACCTTACGGACCCGGCGCCGGCGAATACCTTCGCCCATTTGGATGCCACCACCGTGCTTTCCCGTTCGATCGTTGAGTTAGGTATCTATCCGGCAGTGGACCCGTTAGAGTCCACCTCCCGTATCTTAGATCCTCGTATCGTAGGCGAGGAGCATTACAATGTGGCTCGCGGCGTGCAGGAGGTGCTCCAGAAATATAAAGAGCTGCAGGATATCATCGCGATGCTGGGTATGGATGAGCTTTCCGAGGAGGATAAGCTGACCGTGTCCCGTGCTCGTAAGATCCAGAGGTTCCTGTCTCAGCCCTTCTTCGTGGCAGGACAGTTCACCGGCCTGGAAGGCCGCTATGTGCCGGTCAGTGAGACGATCCGGGGCTTTAAGGAGATCTTGGAGGGCAAGCATGACGATATCCCGGAGAACCTGTTCTTAAACGCAGGCAGTATTGATGATGTTCTCGCCCGCGTGAAATAAGGGGGGGATAGCTATGGCAGATCTCTTTAGATTACAGATCATCACCCCCGACCGGAAGTTCTACCAGGGCGATGTGCAGATGGTGGAGCTGACCACCACAGAGGGGCAGGTGGGCATCTATGCCAGGCATATCCCGCTGACCGCTGTGGTAGCGCCTGGTATGTTGAAGATCCATGAGGAAGGTCAGGTAAAGGAAGCTGCGCTGATGGCCGGTTTCATCCAGGTGATGCCGGATGCGGTGACCATCATGGCCGAGGTAGTGGAATGGCCGGAGGAGATCGATGAGAACCGTGCCAAGGAAGCAAAGGTCCGAGCCGAGAGACGGCTGCAGGCCGGCGGGGCCGAGCTGGATGTGGGCCGGGCTGAGCTGGCCTTAAAACGGGCGCTGGTGCGTCTGGAGGCACGGCACTAAGATCTGGCCGATCGACAGAAAGGGTCTGAAAAGGGGTAAAAAGAACTGCTGTATAGAAGTTAGGTTCTGTACAGCAGTTCTTTTGCTACTCATAGAGAGATGTCGGTATAAAATGGCGGCTATTTCTTGACATCGACCATATTCCCGGTGGTATCGCCTACATGAGGCGTCTTGGTATAGGCCGCCTTGGCTCTGGCCCGTTTTACCTTGCGGGCCTCGGGCGTGACTTCGGCCTCGGCGCGGGTGATCCGCTGTTTGGCGGCGACAGCCTTTTTGCGGTGGACATTGCGGTCATAGGTATTGGCCAGGACTTCCTCTGCTTTTTTAGCGGGATCCGCAGGAGCTTCTGCCAGAGGATCGTTTTTTGCGGCTTCTTCTGTGGCCTCGGCAGCCCCTTGCTCCGCCTCGGCAGCGGCATCCTTTGCCACCTCCTGCGGCGTATCGTCGGTCTTGTCCTCGATGCCCCGCTCGGCCTCCTGGGCCTCTTTCAGATCCTCTTCAGCCTGTCTCTTTTCCTCTTCGCTGGGAAGCCGCTTGTACTCCCCGCTCTGTACGAATTCCTCGATGCCCCGCTCGGCCTCCTGGGCCTCTTTCAGATCCTCTTCAGCCTGTC
>CAJUSS010000122.1:0-1447 GCA_910588895.1 uncultured Lachnospiraceae bacterium | reverse complement strand
TCTTTTCCTCTTCGCTGGGAAGCCGCTTGTACTCCCCGCTCTGTACGAATTTCCGTTCGACCTCGCCAAGGGCGTTAGACTTGGCCAGCTGCTCCATCATCAAAGCCAGCTTCTGCCCTTTAGGGATGTTCGGGTTCGATTCAATGTTCTTGACCTGGGCCAGGGCGGCGGTGGCATGGGCCATCTTTACCTTCTGAACCTCTTCCTTGGTCTTACATCGCTTTAATTCCCTTTCGTACGCCTCGCGCTCCATCTCGATGGCCTTCGCTTTCTTATAAAGCTCAGGATCGTTCTCCCGGAGATAGTCCATCTCTTTAGAAGACAGCTTCTTCCCGGACATGAGCTTGGTCCGGATCTGGGCAGAAGAGACCTTGGAGCTGTCGCCTAACAGGTCATCCATGGAATCCATCGCGTCTTTTAAGAGCTTATCCTCCATGGTCATGGCGCCGTCTGCGGTAAAGTCACCGGAGGACTTCTTCTGCTGCCATTTCATCTGCATCTTCATGTTGGTGGTGTAGGTGTTCAGGGAACTGATCATCATCACGTTCATACGGGTACCCCCTTTCCTGGAACGTTGGGAGATCTGCAGTCAGATAAACTTACCTTATATATCGGCGAAGGGGGATAAAAGGTAAGTTTCCAAGTTACTTTTCACAGGTTGACCAAAGGTCCGCTCCAGGAGGGACCTGTCACAACGTCACCGCGCTCTCGCTCCGGGAAAGACGTAGCGGACGCTAAGCTCGTGAGGGACCTCGCTAAGCGCCGACGTCTTTCTAGGGGGTCCTTTTATGACAGGACCCTCCCTCCGCTACTTTAACTGGCGTGGGTGTGAAAAGTAACGTTTCCAAAACAGAAGGCAAAAAAATTTCAAAAAAAACTTGCCATAATGCGAAAATGGAGGTATAATCACAATATCGGGCTCGTAGCTTAGCTGGGAAAGCGCTGCGTTCGCAACGCAGAGACCGTGGGTTCGAATCCCATCGGGTCCATCATAAAAGTGCCGTTTTTACGGCACTTTTTTGTCTGCGCTGTATTTCGTGTTGTATGGTCTTTTCGCTTTGAGGAAGAGGGGATGAAGGTTCCGATGATGGCGCAAAAGATCCCTATTTTTTGATCCTATCCGTAGAAGGTATTAAAACAAGGCGTTCTACGGCTCTTTTGGTCTTTTGATCTTTTCCATATACTCTGCAGGTGTCATCCTTGTATGTTTTTTGAAGACCTGGCTGAATGCTCATGTACGGTAAAGAAGCATAGTAAAGAGAACTGATACAGACAGCCACCCACGCTATTCCGAGCAAAGTAAATATGATAGAATCGCTCTAACGAGGACACAAAATCGTTGGAGCGTTTTCTATTCTACATAGATAGATTATTGGTTACTATTCACACCCGCGCCAATTGTTGTATAGGTGCAGGCGCATGATCGGTCACCCGTCCGCACCCGAAG
>CAJUSS010000121.1 GCA_910588895.1 uncultured Lachnospiraceae bacterium | reverse complement strand
GCCCTGGTGGAGGGATCGGTGGAGGATTGGAATAACTACAGCTACAATATCAAAGATCACATAAAGGGGCTTGCCCATAAAGTCCACATCCGGCAGCTCCATGGTATCCCAGTAGCCCTCGCCGGTCTTATAATTGTTGAACCGGGTGATCACCTGGTTCCCCACCACCATCCGCAGCTCCTTGTCCTTTGCCGTAGGGAGCTCGCCTTCCCCTATGGGGATCTCCCGCAGAAGATCTTCGCTGACCCCCATGATATTGACATTGGCCTCATAGGCCCCCTGACGAACCAGCACATACACCGAAAGGACCGGGGAGACCCCTTTGACATGGGGCAGCCTATTTAGCTTATCGATCACATCGTCATTGATATAGTCCGGTTCTGTGGTGCCGGAGCTGTCGTAGCCGCCCCACCTTGCGTCGGAATATACCTCGATCGTCGTCAGACTCCCGTAGGAGGCGATCTGCTCTGTGGTCAGCTCATTTAATCCGATCCCCAGAGAGACCATGACCACGATGGAGGCCGTGCCGATCACCACGCCCAGGACCGTCAGGACCGTCCTGAACTTCCTCCTGCGCAGGTTATTGATGCTCATGATCAGCAGGTCACGAAATCTCATCGTCGATATCCTCTTCCTCCTGCTTTTTTTTCTTCTTCCGTTTCGAACAGATCGCTACCCCTGCGGCTATGGCGGTCAGCAGGAGGATCGCGCCTATGCACACCGCGATCTTCCTGACCGGATCGGCCATCCATCCCGCGACCCCGCCGGAGGCCTCCATATCCATACCGTCCATCCCTTCCATGCCATCGAACATCATCTCATCGAAGTCTTCCATCGGCTCCGATACGAAAAGGGTCAGCTCTTTCTCCACTTCTGTCACCTCACCGTTCTCATCCTCGTAGGAGATGACCACCTTCACCTTTCCGTCATCCTCCGTAGGCGCTTCACCGGCCACCATCACATCCACATTGCCCGTCTCGCCGGGCTTGATGTTCCCTACATAGCTCTCCGTGGTGCGGATGGAGGGCGCTTCGAAACGGGCGTTCACATTGTAGAGCTGGATCCGGCCGGTGTTATTGATCCCGAACATGATATTGCTCTCGCCGCCCACCTCGATCGAGTCCGGCATGACCTCAAAGGTGCTGGTGCTGAGGCGCGCCTGCTGATAGATCGGGATGTCTATCGCAACGCTCTCTTCTGCGTTCTTAAACTCCGGGCTGTCATACTTTTCCTTTATGGTGATGGTGTAGGACCGCTGATCGATCCCCGCCTTTGCCAGGAAGCGCACCCGCAGCTCTGTGGCTTCCCCGGCTCCCAGGGAATTGACCACGATGGAGGAGGATCCGGACTCCGTGGAAAATACGGAGGCGTTCTCCACCTTTTCCGGCTCTAAGGTAAAGAGGATATTGCTGGCCGCCACTGTGGTGGAGGCATTTTTCATGTTCAGGATCAGGTCGAACTCCTCGCCGGCCATGATCTTCGCAGGCTCCGTGCGGAATCCGTCCACGATGATCCTGGCCTTCGTGCGGTCGTTCTCATTAAAATCCCCCAGGCTATCCTCCTTCTCCTTGCTGGAGATATGTACATAAAACTCATGCTCCTTTGACTGGACGCTGGTATCGGTGCTCAAGGTCTCGCCGGTAGCCTGATCGCGGAACATGCCGGGGCCTTCCGCCACCCGTTTGTCCCCGTACATGCTCTCCCGGTAGGTGATCTTGAACTTGATCGGATAGTAACCGGTATAGCTCTCCTTCCGGATCGCCATGCTGTAGGGCAGCACCACCGTCTGTCCGGCCTCGATCACATCAAAATGCCGGTCGTAGTTCCCCTCGTTGATCATAAAGGGAAATTCCTCATCGCTGCGGCTTAAGACCATGCTGACCGTCACATCATAGGCCGGCATCCAGCTCTTATTGCGCAGGTTGATCCCGAAATCCATGGTCCCCGGATAACGGCCATAGGGAGTGGCCTGCCCCTCTCCCATCACAAAGGTCACCTCCTCCTTGCTCTCATCCTCCGTCTCGGCGCTGGCGGATGAGGAGGTGTAGATCCACACGTTCAGGAAATCCGTATCGTAGGAACCGTCCCGCCCGTTGGTGTAGATCGCGATGGGGATGCAATAGTACCCTTCCTTCATATCCCGACGGACACGGGCGGACAATGTCACCGTCTTTGTCCGCCCGTCCTTTAAGTTCCCGATCTTTTTGGGCGAAAAGGTATCTTCATTGATCTCAAAGGGGAAATCGTTCTGCAGGCCGGCATCCTCGCCTCCGTCCTTGGGCATGGAATAAAAGGAGGATGTGTCCGGGGAGAGCCCTACCCACACATCTTCCATATCATACGGTGCGCAGACGGTCACCGGGATGCTCATGACCGATCCCACCTTGCCGGTGGGATCCTTCTTGATCACCAGATATTCGTTGTCATACAGCCTGCCGTCCATCACATTTTTATAGTCTGCCAACGCGCTGACCGCCGCCCCAAAGATCATGCAGATGATGATGATGAGGGCGGCCGCCGCCCTGGCTCCTGTCCTCCTGCGCTTTCTGTCCATTTTTTTCCTGTTCCTTTCCATCTGTCATTTCTTTCGCCTGATCAGGTAGCCGGACCGTCCTCCTCGATCTTTCTGGCTCCCTCCTCGATGCTGACGATCTTCCCGTCGATGATCCGGATCCGCCGGTCGGCGTAGGAGGCCAGGTTGTTGTCATGGGTGACCATCACCAAGGTCTGCTGCTGCTCTCTAACGATCTGCTGCATCAGCTTCAGCACCTCCATAGTGGTCCTTGAGTCCAGGTTTCCCGTAGGCTCGTCCGCAAAGATGATCTGCGGATCCACCGCCAAGGCTCTGGCGATCCCCACGCGCTGCTGCTGTCCGCCGGACATCTGGTTCGGCATATGATACGCCTGCCCGCCCACGCCTACCAGCTCCATATATCGTTTCGCCCTGATCAGCCTCTTCTTCCGGCTCATGCCGCGGAAGGATAGAGGAAGGGCCACGTTTTCGACGGCGTTCATGGTGTTCAGGAGATTGTAGGACTGGAAGATAAAACCGATCCGCTGCCTGCGGAAGGTGACCAGCTCCTTCTCCGTCAGATGCTCGATGTGCTTCCCGGCGATCTCGATCTCACCTTTGGTGGGCTTCTCTAAGCCTGCCAGCATGTTCAGCAAGGTGGATTTTCCGGAGCCGGAGGTGCCTACGATCGCGCAGAACTCGCCTTTGTAGAGGGTGAAGTCAACACCGTTCAAAGCACGGACCTTTGTCTCGCCTACCCGGTAGATCTTGTATAGGTTCTTTACCCGGATGATCGGGGTGCGTTCCATGGGGGATCCCTCCTTTTGCTTCGGCAGAACGCTCGGGACGCTTTGGCTCTCTCGGCTCCTGCGGGCGGGGAGCGGGGGATGCCGCAGTGCGCTCGGATCCGCTGCGCTCCTCCTCGCTCACGGGCCTTTCGGCCCTATGGAAAAGGTGCAGAGAAGCGCTTCTTACATGCGAGCATGACGAAGAGCTTCTCTGCACCTTTTTTGCACTGCTCTTCGCTTTCGTGTACATTATACCACCCCTCTCCCCCAGTGTCTCTTGCTTTTTTCTTAAGCCTTATTTACTCTTCCTTACATATGCATATCTTCCGCTCGGCAAGTATGAAAAAACCCCCGGACTGTGATCTGTCCAGAGAGTTTTTAAAATAGATCCGTATATTGACATTTGTCTGTGCCATGTTCTATACCTTACTTTCATCCGGTATATACTTCGTATCGATCTTTATTTACGTTGTCGATAAAAACCCATCACCTGACTGTTTTTCCCAATAGCTCCGGAAACGTTTCCTCGATGATCTGGGCGGCGGTCTCTACCATCCGGGCGCAGGGGCGTGTCTTGTAATACTCGGGTGTGCGCTCCTCTGGGGCTGCGCTCTTTTCTGCCGCCCGCAAGCCTAGTATCTCCCGGCAGATGATCGTCTGATGCCGGGCTTTAAAGGCATCTGCCATCTTTCGCACGATGGCATAGTTCTCGGTCTTCGCCTTCTGATCGGTGGGGTCTGTGTTGCCGCAGGCCAGACCGGCGATCAGTGCCATGGCGGAGACTGTACCGCACACCTCCCGCATCCGGCCCATGCCTCCGCCTAAGGAGCAGGACAGGCGCAGGGCCTGCTCCCGCTCCATGCCAAAAAGGTCACTGTAGGTCACAAACACAGACTGGCTGCAATTATAGCCGCTCATGAACAGATCCACCGCATCTTTTACCCTGCTCTCCATATCCAGCTCCTTACCTTTGCTCTTCCCTTCACGGAAACAGGCCTGTCCTCTTGGTCCGCAGACCATGCGGGCAGGCCTCTCCTCTTTGCTGTTTATCTTACTTCCACGCTCCAGCCTTCCGGTCCTTCGATCCGTCCCAGCTGGATCTTGGTGATCGTGTCATAGATCCTCTGGGTCAGCTCCCCGATCTTGTTCCCGCCGATCGGCATCTTCTCCTGCTCAAAGCGCAGCTCCCCTACCGGGGAGACCACGGCAGCGGTGCCGGTGCCGAAGCACTCTTCCATCTCACCGCTCTCCGCCGTTTTCACCACCTCGTCCACGGAGATCGTCCGCTCCTCCACCGGGATGCCCCACAGTCTGCACAGCTGCAGCGCGGAATCTCTGGTGACGCCCGGAAGGATGCTGCCGTTTAACTTCGGCGTGACCACTGTGCCGTTGATCTTAAAGAAGATGTTCATGGCGCCCACCTCTTCGATGTATTTCCGGTGTACGCCGTCCAGCCACAGGACCTGGGCATAACCTTCCTCGTGGGCCTTCACCTGGCTGGCCAGGGAAGCCACATAGTTGCCGCCGGTCTTCGCCTCGCCGATACCGCCTTTTACGGCCCGCACATACTCATCCTCGATCCAGATCTTCACCGGGTCCAAGCCACTGGCGTAATAGGCGCCTACCGGCGAGAGGATGATCATGAACTTATAGGTGTGGGAAGGACGCACCCCTAAGAACGGATCCGTAGCGATCACAAAGGGGCGGATATACAGGGAAGTGCCCGGCTTCGTGGGGATCCAGTCCTGATCGATCTTCACCACTGCCTTTAAGGCCTCCATAAAGATATCCTCCGGGATCTTTGGGATACAGATCCTGCGGTTGCTGCGGTTCGCCCTCTCGATGTTCTTATCCGGGCGGAACAATAAGATCCTCCCGTCATCTGCCTTGTACGCCTTCAAGCCCTCGAACATCTCCTGTCCGTAGTGGAACACCATACAAGAAGGATCCAGCTCCAGCTTATGATAAGGAACGATCCTGGGATCGATCCAGCCCTTCCCCTCCTCATAGTCCATCTCAAACATATGGTCGGTAAAGATCGTCCCGAACACTAATGGGTCATCCTGGCCTGGTCTCTCCTTTGGACAAGTCGTTCTTTCGATCCTGATCGTCTGCATATCTCCATCTTCCTTTCCATGCCTGGCTCTTATGTCAGTTTATTTATGCTCATTATCTTCCAAAAGGAGGGATATGTCAAGACTTTCTGTGTAGGGATATCGCTTTTTTTCGGACCGCCCCTCCCCTACCGCCTTTCCACCTTCAGCGCCATGATCAGGAAATTTAACAGCACATATCCCACGATCATGGAGGTTAAGTACACCTGTATCCCTCCGATCTGCCCGGTGACGGCCGCCAGAGCCTCATACCCATTGGCGGTCAGATACCCGGTCATCTTCGTGGTGGCCACGATCCCGATCGCCATGGGGAAGGTCATCCCGGCAAAGCCCGGTGTGAAGGAGAAGGAGAAGAACTTGGGCAGCTTGATCACGATAAAGGCCAGGGAGGCCAGCACGCAGGCATACAGGAAGAACAGCAGGACCTGGCTCGGCTCCTGGATCACGTTCAGGTAACTGACCACGCACAGGCTGCAGGGCGCCAGCACCACGGCCATGGTGTGGTAGACGGCGGGCTTTACCTCCACCGTCAGGAGCCGCCAGATCATAAAGGGGATCAGGGCCAGGTAGATCCCGATCCCGTAATAGACCACATACTTTAAGATGCCTGCCGCGTTCATAGCGCCGCCTACCACACAGCTGACCATGATCCCGTTGTAGGTCACGAACCAACTGGGGACAAAGGTGTTGATATCCCTCTTTTTGATCATGTTCCGGTAGGTGAAGACCAGGATATGTACGGCGTGTACCGCCAGGGCCACGGCCCAGATCCCCTTGCCCAAGCCCGGCACATAGTCAAAGTAGTAGCTCCCTAAGATCATCAGCACCATGGTAAAGCCTGCGTACAGGCTGCAGGGCACCACCGTCTCATACTCCTTCTTACAGGTCTGCGGGAACCGGACCAGCTTCAGGACATAGAGGACGATCACGATCGTGGCTGCCCACATGGTGATATGGCGGATCCAGGGATAGCCCATCCCCGAATAAACATTGGATAAGGTCAGCGCTCCTACAAAGGTAGGCAGCACCGGTACCGGCATCCTTTCCAGTCGTTCCATAAAAACCCCCTTTTCATCATCCAAGATCCGCCCGGATCGGGCCGGTATCTCAATAATAGTATCCAAACCGCTCATCCATATGGAAGAAGTCGGAATAATCGATGTCGAACACCGGCTTTTTCACCTTGGTGATATCGATCTTCCTGGCGATCAGCTGCTGTAAGATCCCGCTATAGGCCAGATCGCCCTGGAGCACCGCTCCGATG
Source organism: uncultured Lachnospiraceae bacterium (assembly GCA_910588895.1). Classification (GTDB taxonomy): domain Bacteria; phylum Bacillota; class Clostridia; order Lachnospirales; family Lachnospiraceae; genus Caccovicinus. The sequence continues at coordinate 4,088 of CAJUSS010000121.1, read as the reverse complement.
ATCTTCCCGTCCTTGTGGACGATCTTCTTATATGTATGGGGGCCCGGTCCCTCTGTCTCCCGGATCTCCACCTGAGCTGTCCCGTCCTTTGGATCCACCTCCCCTAAGGACATGGAGGGGATCCCCAAAAAGTTCATGGTAGCCTTGCTGGCAAAAAAGTCGGTCATCCTTCCTGGCTTTCCAGCCATATTGGCCGCCGCCACGATCCCTTCCTTTACCGCCGCAGGCCAGATCGGGCTGGTCCCGGACACATCGCCGGCCCCGTACACGTCCGGATCGCTGGTCTGTCCGGTCTCGTCATACAGCAGTCCCATAGGTCCGATCTTGATCTTGGACTCTTCCAAAAACTCTACATTAGCCCGCACGCCGGCCGTCACCACCACATAGTCACAGGGCAGCGTTTTGCCGCTGGTCAAGACCACATCGGTGATCTGCCCGTCCCCGTCCACTATGGCCTGATCGATCCCCACACCGTAATACTGGGCCACGCCTTTCGCCGCAAATGCCTTCTGGTAGGTCCTCGCCGCCCGCTCATCCAGCTGCCTGCTAAGCAGCCATCCGGCGGTCTCCACCAAGGTGGTCTTTACGCCCAGCTCTAAAAATCCGCAGACGCAGTCCAGTCCCACCAGACCGGCCCCCATGATGACGATGTTCTTTGCACGTCTTGCGACCTGTCTCAGCCGCTCGATATCCTCCAGGTTCCTGAAGCCGCAGACATTCTTCGCGGTCTTCAAGTTCCGGACCGGCGGGATATAGGTGTGGGATCCGGTGGCGATCAGCAGCTTGTCATAGCTGACCCTCTCTCCGTCCTCCAGCACCACCTCCTTGGCCTCCCGGTCCAGTCCGATGCAGGTGCGGCCCTTCATCCACTCCACGCCAAAACGCTCTGCAAAGTCCTGCTCCGCAAAGCAGAGCTTGGCTAAGTCCCGCTCTCCGCCCAGGTAGTGGTGGAGGATGCAGCGGGAATAGATCGCCTTATCACTGGAGATCAGCAGGATCTGGCTGTCCTTATCCAGTCTCCGCAGCTCTCTGATCCCGTTAATCCCTGCCGCCGAGGAACCTATGACCACATATCTCATCCCTCCACCTCCTCCAGTGTGATCGCGCCCATGGGACATTTTTCCACGCACATCGGTCTGGCGCTGCCATCCTCGCTCCTGTGGACGCACATGTTGCATTTCATGATCTCCTTGTGGCCGATGCTGTCATATTTCAAGATCCCGTAAGGACAGGACATGATGCACATATAGCAGCTGGCACACTGCTCCTTGTCATACTCCACATAGCCTGTCTTTGGGTTCTTTTTCATGGCTCCGGTCATACAGGTATATACACACTCCGGCCGCTCGCAATGGCGGCAGAAGATCGGCGCCGGCTTCGTCTCACTGTCGATCGTGACACGGTTCCTGGCATCCGTGCTCTCTGTTTCATGGCTCACCACACAGGCTGTCACACAGGTCAGACAGCCGATGCAGCGGCTCCTGTCGATCTTTATCCGATACATATATATCCTCCTGCCTTTTTATATGATCTTCTCAAACCGCACCGGCGTGGCCTTATAGGACGGCTCTTTGGAATAGGGGTCGTAGACCGAGGGGGTCAGCTTGTTGCATTCGATATAATGGATCGGTGCGAACAGCTCCGCATACTGCACATTATCCGTGATCTTCACCGCGAACCTGGCCTCCTGCCCATTGGCCGAGGAGACTAAGATCTCATCCATCTCCCGGATCTCATTTTCCTTCGCCAGCTCTGTGTTCATATATAAATAGGCCTTCTTTAAGGAGACATCCTCCACGAACCGCACCTCCCGGGTCCGGCTCTGGGTATGCCACTGTCCCACGCTCCCGCGCCCTGTGTTCAGAACGTAAGGGAACTTTTCGCTACAGGGAAGAGGGTTCTCCCCCACCTCCTCAAACATAAACTGGGCCTTCTTCGAGGGGGTGAAGAACATGCCGGTCTCATAGAGCCGTCTCTGCTCCTCCTTGTTCTCCTCTTCCTTCCCCTCCGGATAAGGCCACTGGATCCCGTGGGAGCCCTCCAAAGCCTCCCAGGTCACGCCGGTGATATCGCAGGGCATGTTCCGGGAACATTCCCGCATCAGGTCAAAGCAGTCCCTGGGCGTCTCCCAGCCCTTTAGACCGCCTAGCCCCAGGGCTTTTCCAACCCCTAAGATCGCCTCATAATCGGAGATCTCATTTTCCTTTCTGGGCAGCACAGGGCGCATGGCGGAAAGGCGGCGCTCCAGGTTGATGTAGGTCCCCTCTTTCTTAAGGCCCGGGACCACCGGGAAGAACACGGTGCAGTCCTCCGCGCTCTCGATCGTGTCATAGATGTCCTGCACCACGAAAAGTTCCAGCTTTTTCGCCGCGGAAGCGAAGGTCTCATTGTTGGTCCAGCTGTGCCTGGGGTTGGTACACAAGATCCACAGGCCTTTGATCTTACCGGCATTGATCCCTTCGATGATCTGGTTATAGGTCTTGGTGGGCTTTTGGGCCAGCATGGTCTCCTCCACGCCCAGGACCTCTGCGATCCGTTTTCTCCTGGCCGGATTTGTAAAGTCGCCTCCTCCGAAGAACACGGCGGTGTTGCTGTAGGACCTGGAACCCATGGCATTGCACTGGCCGGTGATGGAATTGGCTCCGGTGCCGGGCCGTCCGATATTGCCGGTCATCAGGGCCAGGTTGATGATCGCCTGGGCGGTCCGGACCGCCTCGTAGCCCTGGTTCACCCCCATGGTCCACCAGAAGGAGACCCTTTTTCCCTGATGGATCAGCTCCACCAGCTCTACGATCTGCTCCTCTGTGAGGCCGGTGCCCTCCACCCCTCTCTCTAGGGTGTAGCTCTTTACAAAGGTCTTGAACGCCTCAAACTTTTCTGTATGGGCCTCGATAAAGGTATGGTCCAGGTAGTCCTTCTGGATCAGGATATTGGCCACTGTGTACAGGAGCAGCAGGTCACTGCGCCACTTGAGCCCATACCAATAGTCGGCGTTCATGGCGGTCTCCGACCGTCTGGGGTCGATCACCACCACCTTATGGCCCGGCACCTGGTTCTTTTTCACCCTTCCCCACAAGATGGGATGGGCCACCACCGGGTTCGCGCCGATGAAGATGATGGTGTCGGACAGCTCCAGATCCTTTAAGGTATAGCCCGGCGCGTCAAAGCCGTAGCTCTGCTTATGGGCTACCACAGCAGTCGCCATACAGAGCCTGGTGTTCCCGTCCACATTGGTCTTTAAGAGGTCGCGCATCACATGGCCGAATATCGCAAATTCCTCCAGGGTGAGCTGTCCGGTGCTGATCCCGGCCACGCTCTCCTGCCCATACTTTTCCTGCAGCTCTTTCATCTTATCCGCCACATATCGGAAGCCTTCCTCCCAGGGGACTGTCCGAAAAGTCCCGTCCTCCTGCCGGATCTTAGGCAGGCAGTTCGGCTTTACCGTGGTCTGCTGCTTGTCTAAGGACAATCCCTTGATGCAGCTGAAGCCGTCGTTGACCGGATAGCCCTTGGTGGGCACTACCTTCACCACCCGGCCATCCTCCACATAAAAATCCAGATTGCAGTCGATCGCACAATAATTACAGGTAGACTGTATCTTCTCCATATCCTTCTCTCCTATCTCGCTCCTATCGCTCTCTGCATATCCTCTGTCCCGATCCGCCCGTCCTACCGGTCAAAATGGATCCCGCTCCAGTAGACACATTCCTTCACGATGGTCTCCGGCGGCAGCTCCACGCCCTCCAGGGCCCATTTTTTATATTCCGCAAAGCCCACCCGGTCGATGATGTAGCCGATATGCTCTTTGCCGCCAGGGGCGTCCGGGGAGATGTATTCCTTCACGAACCGATAGGTGTTCAGGATGATCTTGACGATGCTATCCTCGTCGGCCCATACCAGGAAGTCCTCTCCCAGCCTGGGGTTTTTCTTCCCCGTCCGCCCCATGATGGTCAGCTTATAATACTTCTTTTTGCTCCTGGTAAATGCCCGGGTCGGACATTTGGTGACGCAGACGCCGCAGCCCACGCATTTTTCCTCATCCCGGACGATCTTATAGTTTTCCGACCGGAGCGCGCGGACCGACAGCT
>CAJUSS010000120.1 GCA_910588895.1 uncultured Lachnospiraceae bacterium | reverse complement strand
CCTCCGGAGAGTTTGCGGACATGACCATGGAGCAGATCATCGCCAACATGGTAGGCCGGGAGATCAAGGAGCAGTTCCCCAGGGTCTCCTGTGAAAAGGGCAAAAAGATCTTTGAGGTCCGCGGACTAAATGCGGGAAAACTGGTCCGGGATATCAATTTTTCCCTCTATGAGGGGGAGATCGTGGGCTTTGCCGGACTGATGGGCGCGGGCCGCACGGAGACCACCCGGGCGATCTTCGGTGTGGATCAAAAGACCAGTGGGCAGATCTTCTTGGACGGAAAAGAGGTGAAGATCCATTGTCCCATGGACGCGATCAAGGCCGGTATCGTGCTGGCGCCGGAGGATCGGAAGAAGGACGGGCTCTGCACGAAGCTGAGCATCCGCCATAACCTGGCTCTCCCGAACCTAGATCTGCTCTGTGACCGTTTAGGGGTCATCCGCGCGGACAAGGAGAACAGGCTCTGTGAAAAAGCGGTCCAGGATCTTCTGATCAAGACTCCGTCGGTGGAGATCAATGCCGCGAATCTTTCCGGCGGGAACCAGCAGAAGGTGGTGGTAGGCAAATGGCTGGCCAGGGATTCCCGGGTGGTGATCTTCGATGAGCCCACCAGGGGGATCGACGTGGGTGCCAAGGTGGAGATCTATAACCTGATGAACAAGCTGAAGCAGGAAGGGATCGCGGTCATGTTCGTCTCCTCCGAGCTGCCGGAGGTCTTAGGGATCGCGGACCGGGTCATCGTCATGTGCGACGGGCGGATCACCGGGGAAGTGATGGCACGGGAGACCACCCAGAACGAGGTGTTAAAGTACGCCACCGAGTTTGAGAAGAAGCAGGCCAGCTAAAGGGAGGAAAAGACTATGAATGAAAAAAAGCAGAGCGCCGTCAAACGGATCTTAGGCACCCGCGGCATGGGCGCTGTGGTCACAGCTTTTGCCGGGCTGATCGTCATCTATATAGCCTTCGGCATCATCGACAGAAATGTATTTTCCGGGCAGAACGTGATGAACCTGCTCCGTTCCATGTCCAAATATCTTTTGATCGGTATCGGACAGAGCTATCTGCTCATCACCGGCAATATCGATCTTTCCATCGGTTCCATGGTAGGCATGAGCGCCATGATCTCTGCGACCCTGATGACCATGGGGATCAGCCCTGTGGTCGCCATCGCCGTAGCGCTGGCCTGCTGCCTGGTCTGCGGCGTGATCAACGGCATCTTAGTGGGCCGGTTCAAGCTGCCCCCGTTCATCGCCACATTAGGGACCATGTTCGTATCCCGGGGCGTGGCCTACATGGTCAACAATAACCGCAACACGGATGCCATCGCCACGGGGATCGGCAAGGAAGCCGGAGACCGGTTCCAGAACTTTTTCTATTACGGAAAGACCTTAGGGGTATTTAACACCTTCTGGATTGCATTGATCCTGTTCCTGTTCTTTTTCTTCCTGCTGTCCAAGACACGGACTGGGAGGCACATCTATGCCATCGGTTCCAACGTAGAGGCGGCAAAGCTTTCCGGCGTGAACGTGGTCAATACCACGATCAAGGCTTATCTGATCAGTGCGGTGTGCGCCTGCGTGGTAGGGCTGATCCTCTGTGCGCAGGCCGGAATGGGCAATATGGAGGCCGGGAACATGTATGAGATGTACGGCGTGGCCGCCGGCGTCATCGGCGGGATCTCCCCCCTTGGCGGTACCGGGCTCTTGCTGGGCACCTTTGCCGGAGCCGCCGTGTGGCAGACCCTGGAGAACGGCCTGAACATGATCGGCGCGCAGGTGGGCATCCAGCGCCTGGTGATCGGCGTGATCGTGGTCTTCTCCGTCCTTCTGGATGTGGTGGTCCGGTCCGGGAGCTTTAAGAAGAGGGCGGATGCCTGATAAAAGATAGAAGGCGTTTTATGTGATATGGTCCGTAGACCATCGCGTTCGATCGTACCTGTGGATATATGCGCCCCCGGTATAGGGCCGGGGAGCGCATTTAAAAAAAGGAGGATATCTTATGAAGAAAAAATTACTGGCATTCCTAAGCTGCGCAGCACTCTTGGCAGCGACCATCACCGGCTGTGGCGGTTCCAAACCGACAGAGACCGCGGCGGCACCCGCAGACGGCGGGACGACAGAGACCACGGCTGCGGCCGCGCCTTCCGGCACATCTGGAGACGTGAAGATCGCGCTGATCACCATGGACTCCATCGACCAGCACTGGGTCACCTTAAATGAAGGCGCACAGAAGGCAGCCGCTGAGCTTGGGGTCACCGTCACCTTCATGTCCCCCAACACCAAGGATGACGCGCAGCAGATCGAGTGTGTCAACAACGCGGTAGCCGGCAATTACCAGGCGATCATCGTGGCGGCCAACGGCCCCGACGCGATCTCCTCCGCATTAAAGGAAGCCGCTTCCTCCGGCGTGAAGATCGTCTATGTAGATTCCCCGGCCAATGTGGACGCCGAGGCCACCTTCTCCACGGACAATGAAGCGGCAGGCAAGACCGCCGGTGAAGAGATGATCAAGGCCTTAGAGGCAGCGGGCATCACCTCCGGCAAGATCGGCATCGTGAACGTGAACGCGGCCACCGATTCCACGGTCAAGAGAGAGAACGGCTTCCGCGCCGCATTTGATGGAAAGGATTATGAGCTGATGGAGACCCAGTACGGCGAGGGCGACGCGGCTAAGTCCCAGACCATCGCGGAGAACTACATCACCCAGGGCGTGGTGGGCATCTTCGGCTGTAACGAAGGATCTACCACCGGTACCGGCAACGCGATCAAAGCATCCGGCGACTCCGGCATCATCGGTGTGGGCTTTGACAAGTCCGACGCGATCATGAACCTGATCGATGACGGCTATCTGCTCTGCACCATGGCTCAGAACCCGGATGTGATGGGCGAAGAGGGCGTAAGGGCAGCGGTCAAGGCGATCGAAGGCGAGAGCTTAGGCGGAAAGGTGACCGATACCGGCGTTTCCGTGATCAAGGCAGACGGTGGGGCAGCGGCGTCTGCTCCCGGCGGGGCAGTCACCGTCAGCAAGGAATGGAAGATCGCGCTGATCACCATGGACTCCATCGACCAGCACTGGGTCACCTTAAATGAAGGCGCACAGAAGGCAGCCGCTGAGCTTGGGGTCACCGTCACCTTCATGTCCCCCAACACCAAGGATGACGCGCAGCAGATCGAGTGTGTCAACAACGCGGTAGCCGGCAATTACCAGGCGATCATCGTGGCGGCCAACGGCCCCGACGCGATCTCCTCCGCATTAAAGGAAGCCGCTTCCTCCGGCGTGAAGATCGTCTATGTAGATTCCCCGGCCAATGTGGACGCCGAGGCCACCTTCTCCACGGACAATGAAGCGGCAGGCAAGACCGCCGGTGAAGAGATGATCAAGGCCTTAGAGGCAGCGGGCATCACCTCCGGCAAGATCGGCATCGTGAACGTGAACGCGGCCACCGATTCCACGGTCAAGAGAGAGAACGGCTTCCGCGCCGCATTTGATGGAAAGGATTATGAGCTGATGGAGACCCAGTACGGCGAGGGCGACGCGGCTAAGTCCCAGACCATCGCGGAGAACTACATCACCCAGGGCGTGGTGGGCATCTTCGGCTGTAACGAAGGATCTACCACCGGTACCGGCAACGCGATCAAAGCATCCGGCGACTCCGGCATCATCGGTGTGGGCTTTGACAAGTCCGACGCGATCATGAACCTGATCGATGACGGCTATCTGCTCTGCACCATGGCTCAGAACCCGGATGTGATGGGTGAAGAAGGCGTGAAGGCGGCAGTCAAGGCCCTGGAAGGGGAGAACTTAGGCGGTGCTGTACAGGATACAGGCGTGTCTGTGCTGACCAAATGAGATAGAGACTAAGGGCCTCCTGACAGAGACCCGCAGGGAGCTGTTGGACGAAAGAGCAGAAAACTGCTGTTTTGTGCGGCAGCTCCCTGTTTGCTCCATAGGATGTACTTTCCTAGGAAAGAGCAAAAGCCCGCCGGGATATGCTCTTGAAAAAACCGTAGGAAAGCTATTGACAGTGATAAAAAATATAATATAATAAAAATATGTCATAACAAATTTAGGGCGGGTCATAGAAGGTGCTCTTTGAGCACGGCAAAAGAAGGAGGAAGAACATGAGAGTTGGTGCATTAGAAGCAGGCGGCACGAAGATGGTATGTGCCATCGGGACAGAGGAGGGGAAGATCTTGGACCGGGTATCTATCCCGACGGAAAGCCCGGAGGTGACCATGCCTGCGCTCTGTCAGTATTTCCAGGATAAGGAGATCGTCGCGCTTGGGATCGGGTGCTTTGGCCCGATCGATCTGGATAAGGCCTCGGCGACCTATGGCCATATCCTGATGACCCCGAAGCTGGCCTGGCGCGGGTATGATATCTGCGGCTATTTCCGGGAGCATTTAAAGGTGCCGGTGGGCTTTGATACGGATGTGAACGGCTCTATGCTGGGGGAGTGTACATGGGGCTGTGCCAAAGGCCTGGACACGGCGATCTATGTGACGGTAGGCACCGGCGTGGGTGTAGGCGTGATCGCGGGCGGGAAGCTGCTCCATGGGATGCAGCACCCGGAGGCCGGTCATATGCTGATCCCGGCCAGGGCAGACGATCCCTATAAGGGAAAGTGCCCCTATCATGGCCACTGCCTGGAGGGGCTGGCAGCCGGGCCGGCGATCGAGGAGCGCTGGGGGGCAAAGGGACAGGCCCTGGCAGATAAGCCGGAGGTATGGGAGCTGGAGGCCCATTACCTGGCCTATGCGGTGACCAACTATATCCTGACCCTTTCTCCCAAGAAGATCATCTTAGGCGGCGGCGTCATGCACCAGGAGCAGCTCTTTTTGCTGATCCGGGAAAAGGTCACCCAGATGCTGGGCGGCTATCTGCAGACGAAAGAGCTGGGGGCTTTGGATGACTATATCGTGCCGCCGTCCTTAAACGACGATCAGGGGATCTTAGGGGCGCTGAAATTAGGGATGGATGCCTGGAACGAACGGCAGGACCAGTAGATGGAAGGGCGATGGTGAACGCCCGGGGTATCTGAACGGCCATGGGCGATGGTCCGTGATAAGACGAGGAGGAGTAAGGAGCATATATGCGAGAGATCATAAGATTGGAGCCTGTTTTTAAGCAGATGGTCTGGGGCGGGGCGGGACTGCGGGACCATTTTGGCTACGAGCTCCCGGGAGAGGATACCGGGGAGGCGTGGGTGGCCAGCGCTCACCCCCAGGGAGACTGCAGGATAGCAGAGGGACGATTTGCGGGAAAGACCTTATCCTGGCTGTGGAAGGAGCACCGGGAGCTGTTCGGGGGAGCAAAAGGGGAGGAGTTCCCGCTGCTGGTGAAGTTCATCGACGCCAAGGAGGACTTGAGCATCCAGGTCCATCCTGATGATGCCTATGCCAGGGTCCATGCGGATGGAGCCAGAGGCAAGTATGAGTGCTGGTATATCTTAGACTGCAAAGAAGGCGCGGATATCATCGTGGGCCATAAGGCGCGGACAAAGGAAGAGCTGGAGCAGATGATCGGTAAGGAGCAGTGGGAGGACTTTTTAAACGTGCGTCCTATCCACCCGGGAGACTTTTTCCAGATCCCGCCCGGGACGGTCCACGCGATCCGGAATGGGACCCTGCTGATCGAGATCCAGCAGAATTCCGCGGTCACTTACCGTCTCTATGACTATGGGCGCATGCCTGGAGGAAAGCCCCGTGAGCTCCACTTAGCCCAGGCTATGGATGTGATCGGCTGTCCGTATGTGGAGAGCGAGGGTGCAACAGAGACGTTCCACAAAGAAGGCTATGACAGGACCTTCCTGGCAGCCTGCCCCTTCTTTACCGTAGAAAAGTATGTGGTCCGGACTGCGCTGTCCCTGTCCCAGGAAGATCCGTTCCTCCTTCTGTGCGTCATTGACGGAGAAGGGGCTGTAGACGGCACAGAGATCCAAAAAGGTGACTGCCTGCTCCTTCCTGCCGGCTATGGAACGGCAAAGATCAAAGGATCTTTGAGCATCGTGACCGCTCATATCTGACGTTATCTTTGCGCGGGGGTGTTATGTGCCGGGGGTACATGGACATTTTGAGACCGTTCAGGCGATCTGGTGCGCAAGGACATATGGAGAGCTGCTGTAAAATGGCATGAGCTTGCCGTTTACAGCAGCTTTTTGTTGTATCCGCAGGTCCGCTCCCATCAGTTTTTGTAAAAAGTTTTTTCCAGATCTCTATCTGCCCAAAAGGGCGGCTCCGACGTATGATAGAGCTATCACAGGGGATCCATCTTGAGCGCTCGAGATCAAGATCTGCAGATAAAAAAGCAAAGGAGAAAGAAAGATGAGTGGGCTGATCCAAGAAAACTGCATCCTGTTCGACATGAAGGGAGAGAAGGAGCAGATCATCCGGACACTGACAGAGTGCCTCTATAAGGCGGGAAAGGTCGAGGATGCAAAAGGGTTTTACCAGGATGTGCTGGAGAGGGAAAAGATCTCTCCCACCTATATCGGCTATGATATGGGCCTCCCCCACGGAAAAACAGACCGTGTGCTGGAGCCGGGAGTGTGCTTTGGGCGGATGGAGACACCGGTGGTGTGGAACGAACAGACCGGGGAAAAGGCGGATCTGGCGATCTTGATCGCGGTCCCGGCAGAGGAGGCGGGCAATACCCATATGAAGATCCTGGCCAGCTTATCCCGGAGATTGATGCATGAGAGCTTTCGGGAGTTCTTAAGGATCAGCGACCGCGGTCAGGTCTACAGGATATTAAAAGAAGTATTGGAGGGATAGCGCGATGAAGGACGGATTAAAGACATTGAAAAAGCATATCTTGACAGGTACCTCCCATATGATCCCGTTCATCGTGGCCGGAGGGATCTTGTTCTCCCTGGCGGTCATGCTGAACCCGGAGGGCGCGGCCACACCGGAGACCGACTGGCTGGCCGGGCTGGCACAGATCGGTCTGGGCGGCTTATCCCTCTTTGTCTCGGTGCTGGGCGGCTATATCGCCTATTCGATCGCAGATAAGCCAGGACTTGCACCCGGTATGATCGGCGCCTACCTGGCAAAGGAGATGGGGGCCGGGTTTTTAGGCGGCATGGCCGCCGGGCTGATCGCCGGCGTGGTGGTGAAGGAGTTAAAGAAGATCAAGCTTCCCATCGCGTTAAAGACTCTGGGCTCGATCTTCATCTATCCGTTGGTGGGGACCTTTGTGACAGGCGGCATCATCGTGTGGGGTATCGGCGGCCCGATCGCGGTGATCATGAATCATCCACAAGGCCTATGAGGGGGTCTCGATCCCCAGTGTCATCATGGCAGTGGACGGGCTGCTGGAGGGCTTAGGCTGTACGCTGACTACCAATTCCTATCTGTGGTATATGTCCAATGTGCTGGTGATCGTCTGGTGCATCATCCACGGAAAGGATCATCCACTGGAGGTCCCTGAAGAGCCGGGATATGACCAGGAGATCTTCGGGCGGTTTAAGGAAAGGCTGGAAAAGATCATCGGTATGAAGATGTCCGACCATCATCTGGCGTTGATCGCCAGGATGCTGGACTATACCAATAAGATCTCTGGGGAGAAGGTGGATACAGTGGATGTGGATCCGGTCTATGTCCAGATGCTCACCTACGATCTGGTGGCGGCGATGTCCCGCCGGGTAGAGATCGGTTTTGACCGGGATCGCGTGCTCTTAGAGGGGCTGATGAACCATATGGTGCCATTGGTCCAGAGGATCCGCAGCCATATCTGCATCAAGGATGACATCGTAGGCCTGCTCCGCCCAGAGGAGAGACAGCTTTATCCATTGGTGGGACAGGCCTGTACAGAGGTAGAGCTCTTAAAGGATCTCAACAATGAGGACGAGGTGGCCTATCTGACGATCTGTTTCATGGCCAGTATCCATCGGATGAGGTCTGTACCCTATAAAAAGGTACTTTTAGCCTGCGGACATGGCTATGGGACCACCACTATGCTGAAGGAGACCCTGCTTAGCGAATATCAGATCCGTATCCTGGATACTCTGCCGATCTACCGGCTCTCTTCCTTTCGCGACTGGACCTCTGTTGATCTTGTGCTGTCCACGATCTTGATCGGGCAGACGCTCCCGAAGCCCTGCCTGGTGGTGAACCCTCTGCTCCAGCCGGAGGACCGGTCTGCTATCGAGTATATGGGGATCATGAAGAAAACGATCCTTTCCAGCTACTATTCGATCGAGGAGAAGCTGAGCTTTTTAGATCCGCCCACCAGGGAGAAGGTGATGAAGGTGATCTGCAAGGAGCTGGGCTACCAGACAGCATTGGGCTTCCAGGATACGAAACGTTTCAGCAGCTTTCTCCGGTTTGACTGTATCCGCTATAAGGAAGGATCTATGGAATGGCATGAGGCGGTGAGGATCAGCGGAGCCATGTTGAAGGAAGGGGGGTATATCGGGGAAGAGTATATCGAGAAGATCCTCTGCTTTATGGAGGAAAAAGGGTTTTATGCGGTCACGGATGGCTCGTTCGCGCTCCTCCATGCGAAAGGAAACGCAGGGGTCTACAGGACCGGGATGAGCCTTTTGATGACAGCAGAGTCGGTGGTCTTCGGCGAAAAGAAGGCTAGAGCGATCTTCTGCCTGGCCAGTCGGGACACAAAGGAGCATATCCCGGCAGTGACCGCGCTGATGCGGATGATCAAAAACGCGGATCTGATCCCATATCTGGAGCGCTGCGGGTCAGAAGAGGAGCTGTATCAGACCTTGTTGGACCGTGAATTTGAAGCCCTGTAAAAGAGAATGCACACTGTGGAAAGTGATGGGGCAGATAGAAGAGAGGACCTTATCCGGACCTGCCTGTGCGCAGACCTGGCAAGGTCTTTTTTTATTTTATGATCTAAGACAATGGCAAGAGGAAAAAGCTTTTGTCATAGAAGACCCGTCCGGAGCCTCCAGGCGGTCTTGAGCGGCCCTGGCCCTGCCGCAAAAAATAGATAAAAAAAGCAGGAAAGGACTTGACATTTTCAAAAAACATAATATAATAAAAATATGTTATAACAAATTATAAATAAAACATAACAAATTACGCAAAGACAGAGAGTGACAGCTAAGGCACAATGGACAGACCTGGACGATGGACTCAGATAACGGACCTAGATGATGGACCCAGAAAACAGACTCAGATAACAGATCCAGACAGCGGACACAGGCGATCGGCACGAGCGGCAGGCTTGAACGACAGACCCAGATGACGGATCTGGAAACCAGGATCGAAAGGACCGGTCATAGGCGCGGATCGCAGATATGGATGACCGGACGAAGAAGCTGGCTGTGAGTGTACATGGGACAGGAGGTGATCAAAGGGAAAGACGGGCAAGCGCTCCAAAGGTTTGACGGAGGCTGGAAAAGAAAGAGAGCGGCTGCAGGATAGGACAGCCGCAAAACAAGATCATACAGGAGGAAGAAGAAATGGGCGACTCAAAAGTAGTGGAGAAATTCACCATATTTGCTTCGAAACTTGGAAATGAGATCCATCTGCGGTCTCTGCGGGATGCGTTCGCCACGATCATGCCATTGTACATATTGGCAGGCCTGGCGGTCCTGATCAACAATACGGTATTCCAGTGGGTGCTGTCGGGAGATACCCTGACAGGCGCACAGTATTGGGGGACCTTGATCGTGAACGGGACACTGAACATCAGCTCCCTGCTGATCGCGCCGGTGATCGGCTACATGCTTTCCCAGAATAAAGGATATGAGAACCCGCTGGCGGCTGCCGTGGTCTCCATGGCCACCCTGGTAGTGATGATGCCCAACACGATCAGCATCACTCCCATGGGCGCGGAGGAAGCGGTCATGGCACAAGGTGTGCTGAGCTTTGGCAACATCGGCACGGGAGCCATGTTCGCAGGGGTGATCATCGGCCTGGCGGCTACGGAGATCTTCATCTGGGTCACCACGATCAGGAAGCTCCAGATCAACCTGGGGGACAGCATCCCTCCGGCTGTGGGCAAGTCCTTTAACGTGCTGGTCCCCTTTATCCTGGTCATGTCCGGGTTCGCGCTGATCAGCGCCGTGCTCAATAACCTGTTCCACACGGATCTGGTCCATATCATCACCACCTTGATCCAGGAGCCGCTGCTGATCGTGAACATGACCCAGAACATGGCAGCCTTCGCGGCAGGGGAGGCGGTCCCAAACATCATCAATGTGGCCTTCGTCCCGGCGTTCGGCATGATGGGAGGATCAGGATCTACGATCTGCCTGCTGATCGCCACCTTCCTGGTGAGCAAGAACATGGCAACAAAGAGTGTTTCCAAGATGGCCTTTGTGCCGGGGCTCTTTAACATCAACGAGCCGGTGATCTTTGGATACTCCATCGTGTACAACGTGTGTATGCTGATCCCCTTCGTCCTGGTGCCGGCTCTGGGCCTGATCATCGGCTATGCGGCCACGGCCATGCACCTGATGAACGAGTGCGTGGTGTACATCCCCTGGACCACACCGCCGCTGCTCAGCGGATACTTAGCCACAGGCGGAGACTGGAGAGCGATCTTGGTCCAGCTGGTCATCTTAAGCCTGGGGATCTTGATCTACATCCCCTTCGTGAAGATGAACGATATCGTTATGGAGAGGACCATGGCAGAGGAGTAGAAAGCAGGATATAGCAGAGCAAAAAGCAGGATATGGCTGACCATAAAAAGAGAAAAGAAGGAGATAGAACGATGAAGAAGATCTTATTAGTGTGCAACGCAGGGATGTCCACCAGTATGCTGGTGAAGCGGATGTTAAAGGCGGCGGACGAGATCGGTGTCCAGGTGGAGATCGAGGCCAAGCCTCTGGCCGTGGCGAAAAAGGAGATCGGCGAGGTGGATATCGTGCTCTTAGGTCCCCAGATCCGCTACGAGCTGGATAATGTGAAGAAGATGGCAGGGGCCACCCCGGTGGAGGCGATCAACATGAAGGATTATGGGATCATGGACGGGAAAAAGGTCCTGGAGCATGCCCTGCAGGCGATCGGAGGCTGACGTTAGATGAAAGAGATCATAAGGCTGGAGCCTGTCTTTAAGCAGATGGTCTGGGGCGGGAGTGGATCAAAGGACCATTTTGGCTTGAAGATCCCCG
>CAJUSS010000119.1 GCA_910588895.1 uncultured Lachnospiraceae bacterium | reverse complement strand
CTGGTGGATACGGACTTTTATAAGAAGCAGCATCGTATCGCGCTCCGCAACTGCGGCGTGATCAACCCGGAGGTGATCGACGAATACATAGGCACCGGCGGCTACGAGGCCCTGGGGAAGGTATTGACCGAGATGACCCCGGACGACGTGATCAAAGTGCTCTTAGATTCGGGACTGCGCGGCAGAGGGGGCGGAGGCTTCCCCCCCGGTTTAAAGTGGAAGCTGGCGAAGCAGAACGAGGCCGATCAGAAGTATGTCTGCTGTAATGCGGACGAGGGCGACCCCGGCGCCTTCATGGACCGTTCCGTACTGGAGGGCGATCCTCATGTGGTGCTGGAGGCTATGGCGATCGCCGGCTACGCGATCGGAGCCAACCAGGGATATATCTATGTCCGCGCCGAGTACCCCATCGCGGTAGATCGTCTGAAGATCGCGATCGAGCAGGCCAGGGAGTATAACCTGTTAGGAAAGGACATCTTCGGCACCGGCTTTGATTTTGATATCGATCTGCGTCTGGGCGCAGGCGCCTTCGTCTGCGGCGAGGAGACCGCGCTGATGACCTCCATCGAGGGTAAGAGAGGCGAGCCCCGTCCCCGTCCTCCGTTCCCGGCACAGAAAGGTCTGTTCGGAAAGCCCACGATCTTAAATAACGTGGAGACCTATGCCAATATCCCCCAGATCATCTTGAACGGTCCGGAATGGTTCGCCTCCATGGGCACAGAGAAGTCCAAGGGCACCAAGGTGTTCGCATTAGGCGGCAAGATCCGCAATACCGGTCTGGTGGAGATCCCCATGGGCACGACCCTGCGGGAGGTCATCGAGGAGATCGGCGGCGGGATCCCTAATGGCAAGAAGTTTAAAGCAGCCCAGACCGGCGGCCCTTCCGGCGGATGTATCCCGGCTGAGCATTTTGATATCCCCATCGATTATGATAACCTGATCGCCATCGGTTCCATGATGGGCTCCGGCGGTCTGATCGTCATGGATGAGGACGACTGTATGGTGGACATCGCCAAGTTCTTCTTGGAGTTCACCGTGGAGGAGTCCTGCGGCAAATGTACGCCCTGCCGTATCGGCACCCGGCGTATGCTGGAGATCCTGACCAAGATCACCAAGGGCCAGGCCACCATGGAAGACTTAGAGAAGCTGGAGGAGCTGTGCTACTACATCAAGAACAACTCCCTCTGCGGCCTGGGACAGACGGCTCCCAACCCGGTGCTCTCCACGCTCCGCTATTTCCGCGATGAGTACGAGGCCCACATCAAGGAGAAGAGATGTCCCGCAGGCGTATGTAAATCCCTGCTGTCCTACGTCATCGACCGTGACAAGTGCCGCGGCTGTACGCTGTGCGCAAGGAACTGTCCGGCAGGCGCGATCATCGGTTCTGTCAAGAACCCGCACATCATCGATAAGGATAAGTGCGTGAAGTGCGGCGCTTGTATGGAGAAATGTAAGTTCGGTGCGATCATCAAGAAATAAGGGAGGGAAGAACAAATGGAGAACATCAACATCAAGATCAACGGTATGGACGTTTCTGCTCCAAAGGGTTCCACCATCCTGGAAGCAGCCAGACTGGCCCACATTGAGATCCCGACCCTGTGCTTTTTAAAGGAGATCAATGAGATCGGCGCCTGCCGTGTCTGTGTGGTCGAGGTGAAAGGGGCCAGGAGCTTAGTGGCTTCCTGCGTTTATCCGATCAACGAGGGCATGGAGGTCTGGACCAACACACCGAAGGTACTGGATTCCAGGAAGAAGACGGTCCAGCTGCTGCTGTCCAATCATGAGAGGAAATGCTTATCCTGTGTCAGGAGCGGCAACTGTGAGCTGCAGCAGCTGGCAAAGGAGCTGGGCGTGGAGGATGAGGGCTATTATGACGGCTCCAAGACCCCGTCCTGCATCGACGATTCCGCTGCCCATATGCTCCGGGATAATTCCAAATGTGTCCTGTGCCGCCGCTGCGTGGCAGTCTGTGAGCACACTCAGGGCATCGGCGTGATCGGGGCCAATGAGAGAGGCTTCCGCACCAATATCGGTTCCGCCTTTGAGATGGGCTTAGGAGAGACCTCCTGCGTATCCTGCGGACAGTGTATCGCGGTATGTCCCACCGGGGCATTGACCGAGAAGTCCTGCATCGACGACGTGCTGGCCGCTATCCACGATCCGGCAAAGCATGTGATCGTCCAGACCGCGCCCGCAGTCCGGGCAGGCTTAGGCGAGGAGTTCGGCTATCCCATCGGCACCGATGTGGAGGGCAAGATGGCTGCCGCGCTGCGCCGCATCGGCTTTGACAAGGTATTTGACACCAACTTCAGCGCGGACTTAACGATCATGGAAGAGGCAAACGAGTTTGTGCAGCGTGTGAAGAACAATGGTGTGCTGCCGCTGATCACCTCCTGTTCACCGGGCTGGGTGAAATACTGCGAGCACTATTTCCCGGATATGACAGAGAATCTATCCTCCTGTAAATCTCCCCAGCAGATGTTCGGCGCGATCGCCAAGAGCTACTATGCGGAGAAGATGGGGATCGATCCTAAGGATATCGTGTCTGTATCCGTGATGCCTTGTACCGCGAAGAAGTTTGAGATCGGACGTCCCGACGAGGACGGAGCGGGCTACCCGGATGTGGATCATTCCATGACCACCAGAGAGCTGGCCAGGATGATCAAGAAGGTAGGCCTTAAGTTTGCAGAGCTTCCCGATGAGAAGTTTGACGAGCCCTTAGGCCTTGGCACCGGCGCGGCCGTGATCTTCGGCGCTACCGGCGGTGTTATGGAAGCGGCCCTGCGGACCGCTGTGGAGACCCTGACCGGCGAAGAGCTGCCAAGTGTGGACTTTAAAGAAGTGCGCGGCACTGAAGGCATCAAGGAAGCCACCTACAATGTGGCCGGGATGGACGTGAAGGTAGCCGTAGCCTCCGGTCTTGGAAATGCCAGGAAGCTCCTCAACATGGTAAAGAATGGGGAAGCGGACTATCACTTCATCGAGATCATGGGATGCCCCGGCGGCTGCGTCAACGGCGGCGGACAACCCCAGCAGCCAGGCCATGTGCGCAATACCACCGATATCCGCGGGCTGCGGGCTAAGGTGCTCTATGATCTGGATGCAGGGAACCCGATCCGGAAGTCCCATGAGAACCCGGCGATCAAGGAGCTGTATGCTACCTATCTTGGGGAACCGGGGAGCAAGAAGGCCCATCATCTGCTGCATACCACATATGTGAAGCGGAGTGTGAATTAAGCGGTCTGTGGAGGATCTGGATCTCTGGATGAGATAGCGGCGGGACAGAGCCATGCGAGATAGGCTCTGTCCCGTTTTGCAGTGGAGGACCCTGTGGATGTCACTATCCACATCCCTGCAGAGTTTGCAGATGCAGTGAAGGTTTCGGATGACTGCTTTGTGATCGTTACAAGAGGGGATCTCTATAGCACAGAAACGCTTTCTGGAAGACGAAGGCCAGAGCCGGTCTTGGATGTGATGGAGTGAGCTGGCCAATGTATGGCAAAGGAGGACAAGGATGATACATGAGACTTTAGATACGAAAACAGGACCTTTGATAACACCGGAAGCTGTTTACGGAAAGCATGAGAAGATATGTGATGTGTGCGTGATCACCTTTTCTATAAAGGTGATCGAGTGGGCGCTGCAGCATCTGGAGCATGCGCAGGCAGCAGCGATCGGATGCTGCAATGGGGACCGTCCGATCTATCTTACGGAGTGGAGGGGAAAAAAGATCGCCTTTTATATGTCCCTGATCTCTGCTCCGGGAGCGGCGGCCTGTCTGGAAGAGGCGCTCTGCCTGACCGGATGCAGGGACTATATCGTGTTCGGTTCCTGCGGGACGTTGGACAGCCGGCTGACAGATGGAAAGATGATCATCCCGACCCGTGCGTATCGCGACGAGGGTCTGTCCTACCATTATATCGCTCCGTCTGACTATGTCGAGATGGAAAACTGGAAAAAGGCCGCGGCTTTTTTGGAAGAGAAAAAGGTGCCGTATGTGACGGGAGCCACGTGGACGACGGATGCCATCTATCGGGAGACCTCCGGGAAGGCAGAGCGGCTGCGGGGCGAGGGGTGTATCGCTGTGGAGATGGAGCTTGCAGGTATGCAGGCCGTATGCGCGTACCATGGACTGACATTAAGGGCGTTTTTGTTTGCCAGTGACTGCCTTGGGGAGGAAGGGTGGTATAATGAACTGCTGGGAAGTGAACGTGAGTGGGATATGCAGGTGAGATGCTTTTTGCTGGCATTGGATCTGGCTCTGGGCTATGGAGAAGATAAGTGATAATGATGAAGTTAGAGCTGCCAAGTGATATAGCTATAGGATACCAAAGGGCGGCGCATCAGTCCATAAACCGGGCGTTGGTCTAGAGAGATCGGCTGATCGGATATCGGATCGCGGAGAAGGAACTGGAAGGAAAAAGAGGCGGGCAGATAGAGCCGATTGACAAACCAGGGCTTCCGATGTTATGATGTGGAAAAGAAGGACAGAACGATAGGAGGATGAAAGGGCCAAAGCTTGACATAAGGCCCTTACTTTTATGACATGAAGCGAGCAGAAGAGTTAAGACGTTTATTGGAGTCGATCGACCGCAGGAGCTACCCGGCTTACAAGTCGGCCCAGGGGGCTTACGATATGGGCGGGTTCGTGTTATCGATCGATCATGTGCAAGGGGATCCCTTTGCGGCTCCGTCCAAGGTGAGCGTTACCGTGTCCCATCAGAGGGCCGGTTATCCGGCGGAGTATCTTGACCGGCCGTGGAAGAAGCGGGCCCTGGAGGACTATCTTGTGCGGCAGTTTGGGAAGGAGATCGCCCAGTTTAATTTTAAGGCCAGAGGATCGGGGAAGAGCGGGCTGATCGCGATCAGCAGCCCGGGGCCGGAGATCCTGTCCAGGACAGCCTGCGAGTGCGGGAAAAATGGGATCACAGCCCGGTTTGAGGTGGGCTTTCCGGCTCACGGGAGGACGATCGATTCCGGGGAGCTGATCCGGATCCTCTTCGATTTCCTGCCCCGGTGTGTAAAAAACGTGTTCTTTTATAAAAACCGGGAACCCAAGGAGGTGCGGGCAGTGGTGGATCTGTCCGAGGACCAGCAGTTCATCCGGGAAGAGTTAAAACGGCTGGGCCTGGTGGCCTTTATCGCCGACGGGGCGGTGCTGGCCAGGGAGAGCGGCGTGTCCAGCCGTCCCATGAAGGGCTGCGTGCCTTTTGTGTCCCCGGAAAGCCTGAGCGTGACTTTAAAACTGCCTCATAAAGGGAGCTTATCCGGTATGGGGATCAAAAAGGGGATCACCTTGATCGTAGGGGGCGGCTACCATGGGAAGTCCACCCTTCTAAAAGCTCTGGAGCTGGGGGTCTATGACCATATCGCCGGGGACGGGAGAGAGTATGTGATCACCGATGACACGGCGGTGAAGCTGCGGGCAGAGGATGGGCGGAGCATCAACAACGTGGATATCTCTTTATTTATCAATGACCTGCCTAACCGCAAAGATACCAGGAGCTTTTCCACTCCCGACGCCAGCGGCAGCACCTCCCAGGCGGCGGCCGTGATCGAGGGCTGGGAGGCCGGAGCCCAGGCCTTCCTGATCGATGAGGATACCTCGGCCACCAACTTTATGCTGCGGGACGAGCTGATGCAGCAGATCATCAGCCGGGATAAGGAGCCGATCACGCCCTTTATCGAGCGGGCAAGGGCGCTTTATGAAAAGGCGCAGATCTCCACCGTGATGGTGGCGGGCAGCTCCGGAGCCTACTTCTATATCGCGGATACGATCGTCCAGATGGACTGCTATCGGCCCTTTGATATCACCGAGCGGACAAAGGAGGCCTGCTCCCGGTTCGGGGAGGATCCCACCGCAGATGCACCTGGCTTTAAGCTTCCGGCAGAAGGCCGCAAGCTCGTGACCTCCGGTACAGGCAAAGCCGGAAGGAACGGCAGGCCGGGCGACCGTGGAGGCGATGGCCGCGGCGGACGTGGCCGGGATGAGCGGATCAAGACCAAGACCCACGGAAAGGATACCCTCCAGGTGGGGCGGGAGGAGGTGGACCTGCGCTTTGTGGAACAGCTGATCCACAATGAGCAGACCGCCGCCCTTGCCCAGATCGTCCGTTACTGTGTGGAAAAGCAGTTGTTCGCCCGCCACAGCGTGAAGCAGATCGTGGATATCGTCATGGAGGAGATCGACCGGGGCGGCCTGCCTGCGGTCAGCGACTCATCCTATGCGGCCATGGGTTTATGTATGCCCAGACGGCAGGAGGTCTTTGCCTGTCTGGACCGGTATCGGGGATGATGGGCGAGATATGGGGCCGATCGGTCGGGCGTTTTGCGGTCCGGCCGTCTGAACGATGCCATGCGGCGGGACTATAGCGGTATGCTCGTGTTGAGGATAGCCTTATAGACATAGAGAGGAACGCAACTTAAAAAGCCATCTCTGCTGTGGACTTGTCCACAGCAGAGATGGCTTTTTTTCGTCATTATGTCCGCTCCATGACTGAGCGGTCACGGCAGGATCATCAGTCCTAAAGCATGTTACTTTAAGGTGACCTTTGCGCCCTCGCCCTCTAACTTGGTCTTGATATCCTCGGCCTCTTCCTTGGAGACAGCCGCCTTCACGACCTTCGGAGCGCCGTCTACAACGTCCTTTGCTTCCTTTAAGCCTAAGCCGGTGACCTCGCGGACGACCTTGATGACCTTTACCTTGTTGGGGCCGACCTCGGTCAGCTCTACGTCGAACTCGGTCTTCTCCTCAGCTGCCTCAGCCGGGCCTGCTGCTGCTACTACAACGCCTGCTGCTGCAGATACGCCGAACTCTTCCTCACATGCCTTTACCAGGTCGTTCAGTTCTAATACGGATAATTCCTTGATCGCTTCGATAAACTCAGCAGTAGTTAACTTTGCCATTTTCATTTCCTCCTATTTAAGATGTGGGTTTCATAATGGGCTGTCATTTCCAGCCACAGCATGAGCAAAGAGCTGTCTTACATGCGCAGAGTGACAGGATCTTTGCATGTTCTCTCGTTTTACGCTTCCGCTGCTTCTGCGCCAGCGCCGCCCTTGCTCTCAGCGATCTGGTTAAGCACACGAGCGAAGTTGGTGATCGGAGACTGGATGCTTCCCAGCAGCTTTCCAAGAAGCTCTTCCCTGGAGGGGATGGTAGCGATGACCTGGATGCCCTTGGCATCATAGTAGGTCCCTTCCACCACACCTGCCTTTAATTCCAGCTTGTCTGCGGTCTTAGCGAACTTAGCTAATGCTCTGGCCGGTGCGGTCGCATCGGTCTTGGATACGGCTAAAGCGGTAGGGCCTTCCAGATCCGGATCCAGTGCTGCAAATGCAGTGCCTTCAGCGGCGCGCTTGATCAAGGTGTTCTTATAGACCTTGTAGGAAACGCCGGCTTCTCTCAACTGTTTTCTCAGGATAGTATCCTGCTCAACAGTCAGTCCGCGGTAGTCCACCAGCACAGCGGAAGCTGCTCCGTCAAATAATGCAGCGATCTCGTCCACGATAGGCTGCTTTAGTTCAACTTTTGCCATGATCTTACCTCCTTTTAAAATTTTGGAGACTGCGAAAAAACCTCCCTGCCGTCAGGGCAGAGAGGTATACAGATCCCAGGTATGGATTTGTAGATCCCTCGGCAGGCGGTAACACCTTATGCCTTGCGGCACCTGCTGTCTTCGGCAGTCATTACTTGAGCATCTTAGCATAAAGAGGAGAGGTTTGTCAAGAGGGGGGAGCACACTTTTCCATGCCGGACGCATGTTCGGTTACTGATCGATACCGGCTTCAAGGTATCGGATAGCCCATCCAGTTAAGCTCGTCGATCAGGAAAGCGGTCACCTGTCTGCCCAGCCGAACGATCGGATCGATACGGACAGTGAAAGGAGAAATGAGGGCTGACCCGAGCCTCATACCTATGCCAAACAACGCACAGACACTATCAAACAAGAGTCCCTGTATATTGCCGAGCTTTTTTATGCGCGATATCATGCGGATGAGAAATAGAGCGGTCACACTCATCGGGATAAAAGAGAGCAGAAAAGAGAGCAGAAAAGAGAGCCCGATGCCTCCTGCGGCGGTATACTCCATCGATATATCTCCAAAACCACCCCAGCCATGCCAACCCCCCTCGATAAAAACGCCCATTTCCAAGGAGGTCAAAGAGGCAGACCATAGGATGATCGCGAGCAAACGTTTCTTTTTTACCATAAACACCTCCGGGGATAGATCGCAACGATCTTCTGCAGGACCTGCATGGATCTGCCATTGCGATCATGATCGGCCATACAGATCACGGCAAACGCATGCCAACTTTGATAAAATGACGGGTCGCAAACGATCCGCCTTTTTCTGCTGCTATAGGTCCCTCCGCCGACCGGTCGGTCCGGCCCTGTCGAAGGCTCATGGGCGGTGGGCCCTAAAGATCTGGCCGCATATCTGGTGGATCAGGCGGGCGCCTGTGCAGGTGGCTGCGATGTAGGCCAGATGCCCCCAGACATTGCCCAGCTTTAAGGAGATCTGGCGGAAGACGGGCTGCTCGGAGGGGAGCGCGCAGTTGATGTAAAAAAGGTCCGCATAGTCGGCCGGATAGATGGTCGCCTGCACCAGAGCATTGATCTTGCAGGCGATGGCACAGCAGAAAAGATACAGGGGGAGGGTCTTTAAAAAACCCCGGCCGGTCTGGTCCGTCAGCCCCTTCTGCCCGCAGTAAAGACCCAAAAAGAGCAGGACAAAATGCCAGAAAAAGCCGTGGAGGGTCAAGGTCCAGTAAGGGTGCAGGAAACCGTCCGGGACCGCTAGGGCCATGATCCCGCCCAACAGGCCGAAATCCTGCAGGAAGGTGGCGACGGTCCTCTGGGCGGGAGAGGGGGAGCCATCCTTCGGACAAAGTGCCCTGTGGCCGGCAGGATCGGTCTTTACGGGATATCGCCTGGGGGACAGAGCGGTCTCCCGCACGCGAGCGGTCCCCAGAAGGGGATAGGCCAGGCATAGATACATGGGGATGCTGCAGAGCTGAAATGGGAAAAACCACCATTCGTAATGATGATCGTATACAATGGTATACAAAAAGCCCTGCTTATATACTTCGGCCACGGCCAGCAGCAGACCGCAGGCAGATAAGATGCGGCTGCTGGCGGGCCCCTTGGCCTTTGCCATCACCCAAGCCAGCAAAGCGGCCAGCAGGGTCCCGGCAAGGGTCAGCGCGATATGAAAAAAGGAATACGGGGCCACTGCGTCCATCGGCCAGGCAGTGGCGGCGAAAAAGACATCAGGTATAACGGGCATAGAAAGCCTCCCTAGGTTTTATGTGCGCATGGCGACCAGCGGGGGACTGGGCAGAGCAGCAGATAAGACCAAGTGCTCTCTTATCCCACCAGGACAGTGGCAAAGGCAACGTGCTGTCTTTGGGAACATTATACCATGTCTCCCATAAAAAACAAGTGTCCGGGCGGATCCTGCCCGCCCTTAAAAAATAACTTGGCCCGATCCTTAAAATCTCCTTGACCATTCCGTAAAATACTTTATAATGGATAATTGTTGATACACTTTATTATTTATTTATCCGACTGCATAAAGATGCGATCGGAAAGAGGAGGAGCATTTATGAAAAAGAAGATCTTATCCGTGGCGGCAGCTGCCGCATGTGCCATCTCTCTGGCAGCCTGCGGAGGGAGCACATCCGAGACCACTCCGGCAGAGACCACCACAGCGGCAACTGCTGCAGAGGCAGAGGACAGCAAAGCAGATGAAGGCGCGGGAGAGGAGACCTCAGCAGAAGAGACCTCAGCAGAAGCGGGGGAGGCTGAGGCGGCCGGCGGCCAGCTGGTCATGGCCACCAATGCGGAATTCCCGCCCTATGAATATCATGACAGCAGCATGACCGGCCCGGACGGCTCGGATATCGTGGGCATCGACGCGGAGATCGCCGGTGCGATCGCGGAGAACTTAGGGTTGGAGCTGGTGATCGAGGATATCGCCTTTGATTCCATCATCCCGGAGCTGCAGTCCGGCAAGGCGGACATCGGCGCGGCCGGCATGACGGTCACCGAGGACCGCTTGTTGAAGGTGGATTTTTCCGATACCTATGCGACCGCGGTCCAGGTGATCATCGTCACTGAAGACAGTGAGATCGCAGGCCCGGACGATCTGGCAGGCAAGCTGATCGGCGTGCAGCAGGGGACTACCGGTGATATCTATGCGACCGACGACTTCGGCGATGAGAACATCGAGCGCTATCCCAAGGGTGTGGACGCGGTCCAGGCGCTCACCCAGGGCAAGGTGGACGCAGTGATCATCGACAATGAACCAGCCAAGATCTTTGTAGGGGACAACGACGGACTAAAGCTTTTGGATGCCGCTTACGCAGAGGAAGAGTATGCGCTCGCGGTGAAGAAGGGCAACACGGAGCTCCTTGACCAGGTGAACCAGGCGATCCAGGAATTAAAGGAGTCCGGAAAGCTGGATGAGATCGTAGATAAGTACATCACAGCAGACTGACCGCGCATCTGCGAAAGGACCGCAGCAGACAGAGCGCAGCCCGGCCCGGCAGGATATACCGTGATCCTGGCGAGGGCGGGCATTGTTCCTAGGAGATCGCAAGCGCCCCTGCACCCCCTGGCCCGATCTACATAAAATGGACGGGCAGGAGGCTGCAGGGCGCTCCCACTGAACGAACTGATGAGGGGAAAGTCCGGATGAGTCAGGGTATCTATGTAAATTTTATCAAAGACGACCGTTGGAAATATATCACGGATGGGCTGAAGGTGACGCTGGAGGTCACCTTGTTCGCCGTTTTGATCGGCATCGCCATCGGTTTTTTGGTGGCCGTGATCCGCTCTACCCACGATAAAACGGGTAAGCTGAAACTTATGAACGCTTTTTGC
Source organism: uncultured Lachnospiraceae bacterium (assembly GCA_910588895.1). GTDB lineage: Bacteria > Bacillota > Clostridia > Lachnospirales > Lachnospiraceae > Caccovicinus. Next base: position 232 of record CAJUSS010000119.1, on the reverse strand, counting down.
AAGGTATACCTGACCGTGATCAGGGGAACGCCGGTGCTGGTGCAGCTGATGATCATCTATTTTGTCATCTTTGGTCCCGTGAAGATCAGCAAGGTGATCGTGGCGGTGATCTCCTTTGGGATCAATTCCGGCGCTTATGTGGCAGAGATCTTCCGCAGCGGGATCATGTCTGTGGATGAAGGACAGTTTGAAGCCGGAAGGAGCCTTGGGTTCAACTATCGGCAGACCATGT
>CAJUSS010000118.1 GCA_910588895.1 uncultured Lachnospiraceae bacterium | reverse complement strand
CCGGAGCGCGCGGACCGACAGCTTCTCACAGCCCTTCATGCAAGCCTGACAATGGACGCAGCGGCCCAGATCGTACTCCGGCCGGGTCATGCCGATGATCCCGAAGTCATGCATCCTGGCCTTGGCACAGTCATTGGAGCAGCCGGTGCAGGCGATCTTAAAATGCAGGTCATTGGGGAACACTTCCTTTTCGATCCGCTTAGCCAGCGCCGCCGTGTTGTAGTTGGCAAAGGGGCATACGTTGTTCCCGATGCAGGCGCTGATGTTCCTGGTGCCGGAGGCCGGATAGCCTTTCCCAGCTTCCTCCTGGTTGATGCCCAAAAGCTCGATGATCGGCTGGAGCTTCTTATTGATCTCCTCCATATCCTCCAAGCGGATCCCCTCGATCTCAAAGCCCTGGCGGGTGGTCAGATGGACGTATCCGTTCCCGTACTCCTCAGCGATCTCCTGTACCATACTCAAGACCCTGGCATCCAAGTAGCCCCCCGGCACCCGGATCCTGGAGGCTCCGATCCCCCGGACCTTGGATACGCGAAAGGCGTTCTTTTTCAGTTTCTTTGTATTGATGTCCAGTCCCATCCCCACACCTCCTAATCGATCAGCTCTTTGCCGTCCAAATAGTTGAACACTGGTCCGTCTAAGCATACATAGGCAGATCCGATCTTGCAGTGACCACATTTGCCCAGGCCGCAGCACATTTTCCGCTCGTGGGAGACCCAGATATCCTTCTCAGCCACACCCAGCTTCAAGATCTCCATGACCGTGAACTTGATCATCACCGGCGGCCCCACACAGATGAACGCCACGTTCTCAAGATCCTCAAACTGCAGGCCGGGGATATACTTGGTCACCATGCCCACCGGTCCTTCGTAGCCTTCGGGGGCCGTGTCCACCGTGCAAGTCACGGCGATCTTCTCCTTCCAGAAAGCAAAGTCCTCCTTGAACAGTACATCCTTCGGCGACTTGAACCCGGCGATCAAGGTGGTCTTTTTCGCCTCCTCCGGATGGCGGGCAAAATGCTCCACCACGCCCCGGACCGGCGACAGTCCCGTCCCGCCGGCCACGATCACCAGCTCCTTTCCCTTATAGTCTTGGATATCGAAGCCATTGCCATAGGGGCCGCGGATGAACAGACGGTCACCCGCATAATTCTCAAAGATCTCATTTGTCACCTTGCCCACCCGGCGGATCGTGAAGTCGATCGTATCCTCCCCGATCCCGCTGACGGAGATCGGCGCCTCTCCATATTTCGGCAGGGAGATCTCAAAAAATTGTCCCGGCTTAACGTCGCCTTTAAACTCCATCCGGAAGGTGTATTCCAGATCCGTGTGGCGGATCACCTCCCGTATGGTGGATAACTGGGGGATGTATTCATTTTTCATGGGCGTCTTCCTCCTTTGCCAGACGGTTTATACAATTCGAGTAGGAGATATACTCCGGACACACATCGTCGCAGCGCCCGCAGCCTACGCACATGGGGTAGCCGAACCGTTTTTCGAAGTCATAGATCTTGTGCATCACCTTGAACCGCATCCGGTCGCCCTGGCTCTTGCGGAAACCGTGGCCGCCGGCCATGTCCGTGTACCCGTCGATCTGGCAGGACGCCCACACGCGCCTCCGCTCCCCTGCCTTGGGGTTATCCCGGTAGAAGATGTCCTGCATGGTAAAGCAGGTACAGGTGGGACAGACAAAGTTACAGCGGCCGCACCCGATGCACCGGCTGCCGTACTCCTGCCAGATCGGCTTGGCAAAGCTGGCGTTGGAAAGGTTTTTCGGCAGAAGGACCTTCTCCTTGTTCTCGGTCACAAAGTCTGGGACCACATCCATCACCACCGGCGCTCCCTCTGCAGCGGCTCCATCGCCCTCCCCGTCTCTCCCGGCCTTATCTTCGTGATAAGGATCCAGCTCCTCTGCCCGGATATCCAGATAGACCGCATCCCCCGCCACCTTTATGTACGCATCATAGCCGTCGCACTTGTTTGTGCCCATGCTGACACAAAAACCGTTCTCGCAGGTCTTGCTGCAGCCCATGAGGATGAACTTGGTCCGCTCCCGGATCCGTTTATAATAAAAGTCCTCCGGTCCGTTCTGCAGATAGATCTGATCCAGCCGCCTGACCCCGTTAAGATCGCATGCGCGCAGAAGGATCAGCCGGTCCTTATCCGGTCCCTTTGGCACGGTGGTCTCATCCTCCGTAAAATAAAAGAGGGTCTCATCGATCGCCAGCAAAGCCTCCTTAAACGGATAGTCGGACTTCCTGTCCCACTCTACCTCGTCCAGGGAATCGATCTTTTCATAACGGATGATATCTGTATCCGAAAAACAGCCTTCCCCTTCCATCCGTTTTGGCCCGAACACGTCATATTGCCGGGTCCACTTTCTAAACAGCTCTCCAGCCCCTGTCTTTGATAAGCGATATCCCATATAACAGCTCCTTTCCCAAACACTTGTTGTTATCATTTTATCAATAAAAACAAAAAGATTCTGTGACTTTTGTCACAGAATCCACGATAAATCTGTCCGATGATCATGGATCCTGTACGGATCCGCGATCGATCTGACCGGTCTTATAATAATGCGACATCTTTTCCGGATCTAAGATGGTGATCCTCTTCCGATCCATCTGGATCAGCCCCAGGTCCACCAAGGTCTTGCAGAGCCTGGAGGTGGTCTCCCTGGGCGCTCCCAGCATATCGGCCAAGAAGGTGATCGAAAGCTGGATATCGATCATGATCCCATCCGGCGTCTCCTTTCCAAAATCTCTGGAGAGCTTCCACAGCTTTGCCGCCAGCTTCTTTTCCATATAGATGCTGCCCATCGTGTTCTTTAACTGGTGCCCCATCCGCCATATCTTCCGCTCCTGCGCCGTCAGCACAGCCTTGGTGAACTGGAAATCCCTTTCCATCAGTGCCACGAACCGGAAAGCCGGGACCGCGAAGATCTTGCTGGCCTCGATCGTCTCACAGAAGACCGAGGCCGGATGGGTATCCAGCACATGCTCGTTGAGGAGAGCCCCGGCCCCCAGGATGAAGATGATCTTCCGTTTTCCGGTATGGGTCAGATTATAGATGATCGACTTTCCGGTCAGCTGGATAAAGATCGTTTTCAAAGGCTCCTTGGCATGGATGATCACGCTGCCTTTGGGATAGACGGCCATCCGGCCCTGCTGCAGGAGCTGCTCTGCGGTCTTTGGAGCGGCATCCCGCAAAAGCTCCAGCCGGCTCAATGGGTTCTTTTTGTACATATGAGGTCCTCTTTCTCGTACTCGGTCTGCGGGGGCCTTTATGCTGCCGCGATCCGATCAGTCCTCCAGACTCTGGATCAGCTTCAGGTTTTCCTTCTCGTACACGTTCAGATACTCTTCCCGGAAATCCTTTGGCTCGATGGTCCCGGTGTACCAGGATTTGCTGTTAAAGTAGTCCTGGATCTCCTGGGTCTGGAATTTCCGTCCATGGCGGGCATAGATCTCGTTCCGGGCCAGGCGCAGCTGGTCTTTCGTGAGACCGGCCAGATCCTGGCGGGTCAGGTAGCGGGTGCTGCTCTGGGGCAGGATATAGTCCTCCGCCCTGCTGTAGCCGTTGCTGCTGCCGGCATAGCCGCCGCCTGTGTAGGACGTCATGCCCTGGTTCAGCCGCTTCACGATATCACTGCCGGGGCCATAGATCCCGCCCTCGATCCGGCCATTGTCCAGCATCCACCTCTGCAGATCCGTGTACTGTCCGCTCTGGGGCTCGTTGGTCACGCCCTCGCCGTAGGCCAGCACCTCAAAGCCCGGTTCACCGTTCAGGCCGATATCTCCCCACCGGCTCCCGGAGGGGAGCGTAAAGCCAAAAGCATGCAGATCCCTTCCCCAGTCCTGCCACCAGGTGCCATCTGAACCTTCTGCGCTCACATTGTAGATCTCTTTCAGGGAGCTGCCGTCATACTGATAGAGACGGATATTGGGATACTCTCCGTCTGCCCAGGTGTAGATCCCACGTCCCTGTTCTACATAGATCAGCCGCTTATCTCCCAGATCCTTCAGTCCGATCATCTGTTCTTCCCGGTTATACCCGGAAAAACAGTCTTCTATGCGGAACCCGCCCATTTCCACTACAGCCCCGTTCTTCTCGCTATAAACCTTTAAGCCCAGGCTGTTCCGGCCGTTTCCGCTGCCTTTACTCCCCTCTATGTAGAGCAGGAGCAGCTCATCAAAACCGTCTTTATCTAAGTCCCGCTGACAGGTGGCCACGATCCCGTCCTCCAACCGGGCGGTCATAGGCGAGGCGAACCAGTAGTCCGTATCCGTGTACGAGATCTCCTCATAGCCATAGGAAAAAGAAGTATTGTCCCCCTTTCCATACTTTGGCTCCAGCTCTTCTTTGATATAGCGGCCGTAGCTTTCCTCTTTCGAGGTATCTCCACCTGCAGCGCCCTCGCCGGCGCCGCCCGGATCCTCTCCCGCCGGGCCTTCGCCGTCCGCGCCATCCTCCGGACTATTCATTTGCCCATCCTCCAGGTTGTCGGCCGGATCGGCATCGTCGTCTTCATCCGCGCCCGTTCTGTCTGATGGATCTCCCTGGACCCTATCCCCATACAGATCCATCGCCACATCCTGTATGACGCTCGACATACAGCCGTTCAAGACCGCCCCTGTCATAAAGACTGCAGACAGCATGACGACCCTCATCCCCCATCTTTTTTTCATAAGGTGCCCTCCTTATCATAAGGTAAACGATGCCCCGGTCTGCTCCTGGCTGTCACTTTCGGGACCGACGAGCTCTCCGTCGATCCGGCCCTGCTCCAGCAGATACTGCTGGAGCTCCATATCATCCGGCCGCTCCGCATCGTTAGTCCTGCATGATCCATAGAACAGGCGTTCAAAGCCCGGCTCACCGTCCAGCCCTATATCTCCCCACTGTTCTCCATAGGCGGGGAGTACAAAACCAAAGCCTCGGAGCTGGTCCCGCCACTCGTTCCACCAGGAGCCATCACTTCCGGCGGTGCTCACTCCGTATACCTCCTCGAGCGTGCTGCCGTCATACTGATACAGATAGATCTCGGGGGACACGCCGTCGGCAAAGGTATATACCGAGCTGCTGCCTTCCGCGTAGAGCAGCCGCCGGTCTCCCAGCTCCTTTAAACCGATCCGATACATCTCCTCGTTCGCTCCGCCAAAGCAGTTCTCAAAGCGCATCCCGCCGACCTCTTCCACCGCGCCGTCCTTCTGGCTGTACACCTTTAGCCCCAGGTTGTTCTGCCCGGCTCCGCCGCCGGCGCTGCCCTCTACATAGAACATGAGCAGCTCATCGGACCCGTCCATATCCAGATCCCGTCTACAGGTGCCGACAATCCCGTCCACAAGAGAAGCCGTGGCCGGATAGGCCATCCCGTTGTCCCACCCGTCGATCGTCTGGGGCACAAAGCCGTAGGCAAACGACGTGTTATCGCCTGTGCCGTATTTGGGCTCCAGCTCATTTTTTATGAACGCTCCGTAAAGATCGAAGTCCAGGGAGCTGCTGTCCTCCGGGCCTCCTTCTCCGGCAGACGGGTCCATCCCCAGTACATCCAGTCCGGAAGCCGCTTTGATCGCCTCACAGAGGCCTTCATCCTCCAAAAGCTCCGGCAGCACAAAGGCGGCGATATCGCCCTCCACAAAACTGCTGGTCTGGATCTGGCAGACACTGCCTTCCTCTGCCTCCGGATCCAGGATCAGCTCTGCCATCTCCCCGGCGGATACGGCCGCCTCCGTCTCCTCCTTAGTCTTTGGATCGCGGACCGTACAGGCCACGGTCCCCTCTAATATATAGACACTCATATGCAGGGGATCGGCCACCTCCACCCAGCCGCAGGTGCCCCGGATGCCCACCGCCATGTTGGAGGTGCGGATATCCAGGGTCTCATCCTTCTCAAGGGGCTCCTTGATGTTAAAATATAAGCTCCCACAGGCCACTTCCACCTCCAGGCCCTTTCGCCTTTTGGAGATGGAGATCTGGCTCTCCTCATCCATCTTGGCCAGCTTCACGCTGTCTAAGTTGATCCAGGCAAAGCTCTCCTTCTCTGTAGCCATCGCATAGCCGCTGTAGAGCTTCATCTCCGGCACCGGAGCCACTTCCTTTCCCCGGCTGCTGACGATATCGACCTGCCCCTCTGTCCTCATCAGCTGGATACGCTCTGCTGTGTACAGGCTGGAACAGCCTCCGCAGAGCAGGCCCAAAAGGAGCAGGCAGGCCCACCTAAGGCGGCCCCGATGCCCCGTCTGAAAAAGCCTTTCATTTCCTTGTCCATCCCTTTTCCCAGCCATCTGCTCCTCCGTTCTGTTCTTTCCCGCCATATCTTGTCCCCGTATGCAGGGATCCTCTGTTACAGCCTCCTATCGCCCCACACACACGAACACGACCGCCGATCTCGGTCCCACCTTGACCCTGCGGCCCTTGATCTGCACCGGACCGCCGGGTCCCGGGATCCCCTTCTCTAAGTACTGCCCTGAGGTATCCGCTTCCACAAACCAGTTCATCGATGTGGGCAGCCCTGGAAGGACGAACTCCTGCTCCTCCCAGTAAACGTTCAAGGCCAGGCAGACCACATCGTCCCGGCTCCCGTCCGGGGTCCGGCCCGCGTAGATCACGCCGAACACCTTGGTCTGCCCGTCCGGCTCCCGGAGCTGCATCTGGGGCAGGCCGATGGTACAGTCCCCCGTAGAGCGGCGGATCACATCATGGGTCTTACGGAGATGGATCATGTGCTTCACATAGGCAAAATGCTCTTGGTTCTCCTTTAACCGATCCCAATCCAGCCAGGAGATCTCATTGTCCTGGCAGTAGGCATTGTTATTGCCGTATTGGGTGTTCAAAAATTCGTCCCCGGCCAGGAACATAGGAGTCCCCCGGCTCAGCATCAGGACCGTAAAGGCATTCTTCGCCAGCCTGCGGCGCAGTTTTAAGACCTCCTCCTGGTCGGTCTCCCCCTCTGCCCCGCAGTTCCAGCTGCGGTTGTCATCACTGCCGTCCGTATTGTTCCAGCCGTTCGCTTCATTGTGCTTTTCATTGTAGGAATACATATCCCACAGGGTAAAGCCGTCGTGACAGTTCAGGAAGTTCACAGAGGCATTATACCCCCGGTATTCCGGGTGATACAGATCCGGAGAGCCCATGAACCGCTGGGCGGCCTCGTGGGCCAGCCAGCAGTCGCCCTTTAAGTAGCTGCGCATATCATCCCGGTATCGGCCGTTCCACTCTGCCCAGCGGTTCCAGGAGGGGAAGCTGCCCACCTGATAAAGGCCGCCGGCATCCCATGCCTCCGCGATCAGCTTCACATTCCCCAGGATAGGATCGAAGGCCAGAGCCTGTAAGAGGGGCGGCTTGCTCATAGGGCTGCCGTCCTCATTCCGGCCCAGGATGCTGGCTAGATCGAACCGGAACCCGGACACATGATAATTGATCGTCCAATACCGGAGGCAGTCCATGATCATCTGACGCACGATCGGGTGGTTGCAGTTCAAGGTGTTGCCGCAGCCGCTGAAATTGTAATAATAGCCGTCCGGCGTCAGCATATAGTAGATGTTATTGTCAAAGCCTTTGAAGGAAAAGCAGGGGCCCAGCTCGTTCCCTTCCGCCGTATGGTTGAAGACCACATCCAGGATACACTCGATGCCGTTGTCATTGAGCTCCTTGATCAGGGTCTTTAGCTCGTTCCCCTCCCGGTTGTACTCGGCGGAGGCCGCATAGCTGGTGTTGGGCGCGAAAAAGCTGACCGTATTGTAGCCCCAGTAGTCCACTACCTGCTTGCCATCCACCATACGGCTGTCCTTCATCTCATCAAATTCAAAGATCGGCATCAGTTCCACCGCATTGACCCCCAGCTCCTTTAGGTGGGGGATCTTCTGCCTTAAGCCGTCAAAGGTCCCCGGATGGTCCACACCGGAGGAGCCGTGCTTTGTAAAGCCCCGCACATGGAGCTCGTAGATCACCAGATCTTCCATAGGGATGGCGGGCGGCCTGTCCCTTCCCCAGTTAAAGTCATCCTTCACCACCCGGGCCTTATAGAAAGAGCCCTCCTGCCTGGGCCTTCCCCACCTGCTCTGCCCTGTCACCGCCTTTGCGTAGATATCTAAAAGGATGTTCTTCTTATCGAACAGCAGCCCCTTTGCGGCATCATAAGGGCCATCCATCCGGTAAGCGTACTCAAAGTCCATGATGTTCAGGCCAAATACGATCATCGAAAAGACCTTTCCCACCCGGTAATGCTCCGGGAAGGGAAGGACCGCGTAGGGTTCATCCTCTGTCCTGTGGAACAGCAGCAGCTCACAGGAAGTGGCACCGAAGGAGTGGACGGTAAAGTTCACGCCCACCGGGATCGCCATCGCCCCGTTCAGTTCATACAATCCCGGTCTTACCTCGAACCCGGCGATCACATCCATAGGGACCATATGGATACTGCCTCTTGGGCTGATAAATTCTTGTTCTGCCATGTCATTCCTTCTCCTTTACGTTTTGAGGCGCGCTGCCGAACGCCTGGGCGGGCGCCTGTTGTAGTCTATTATACCACTTATGGGAGGGATCGACCAGATTCTTTTCACTGGCCGGCGCAAAGGGCTGCATTTTTCAAACGGATAAAAGCATATACAAAAAAAGGGCTGCATAAAGGAATGCGACCTTTATGTAACCCTCTCTTTTGCTGCTACTGCATCCGTGGGCCGGACGCTGTCCGATCCCCTGCAAGATCAGTGACAATTCTTGCAGGCAACATAGCCCTGCGAGATCAGATAGCCCTCGTCACTGCTGTAGCCCATGTTCTTCTCTTTCATGGCTTTTACGGACCTGCAGCCTGGCACATGGTATTTTTTTGTGTTGGTGTTCACGATGATCGTATAGCCGTCATACGGGGTCCATGAGATCTTGGATAGGGCTCCGGCAGACGTGCCTTGTGCAGCGGACGGATCCGTTCCTGTATACGCCCCAGATCCGGCGCCTGCAGAGGACGTGTCTGCAGCGGTGCTGCCTGCAGCAGTCTGGGATCCGGAGGCAGCGGACATCACCTTTGTCTGTACGATGCCGTTCACCGTCCAGGCCCCGCTGGCATCTACGGTACAGCCGTCGGGTGTGATGGCGGATATGAGACAGCAGCCCGCTTCATTGAAATAATAGCATTCTCCGATCCCGTCACCGTTCCCGTCGATCCACTGCCAGGTGTTTGTCGGGTAACTGCCGTCGTCGTTCTGATACCACCAGCCGTTCTGGTCGTTCTTCCAGGCCCCGGCCCATGCGGTCATCCCTATGGCGATGCTGGCGATCGAGGCCAAAAGCCAGGTGACGAGATGCCTAAAGGAGCCTTTGGCTCTCCGGTCCTGCAAGGTGTCTTCTCTTTTCCTCTTCATGATGCTCTCCTCCATCCTGTGGGACAGCCAGACGTTTAGGCTGTCATCATCCATTTCATAGGAAGTCCGCCCTATGAAACAAAACATTCCGGCGCGAATGTGAGTCATGACGCCCACTTGATCTTACGCTCGTCTGATCAAATTGTAAGATATGTGTTGAAAAAAGGCAAGACCAACGGCAAGACAAAACAAAACAGGTTGTATGCCTCTATCCCCATCTTTTCCTACACTGCTGCCAGCTTTTTCCCCAGCAGGATGCAGGCGGCTTCCCCGTCTCCGTCCGGAGCCTCCTTGCAGATCGCCTCTTCGCCGCCTGATACGACAGCGCCTGCGCCCTGCATACGTTCTACCCAATCCCGCATCCACTGTCCGTCCCCCCAACCATAGGATCCAAAAAGACCGATCGTCTTGCCCGACGCAAAGGCTTCTACCTCTGTCACAAAGCCCTCCATCACGCTCTCTTCCAGCTGCTCAGCGCCCATAGAGGGGCAGCCCAGCGCAAAAACGGGAAGGTCTTTTAGGTCCGCCGGGCTTACCGCGTCTGCCGGGAGCACATCAGCCTCCTTTCCGCCTTCCCGGATCCCCTGAGCCACCAGCTCCGCCATCCTCTCTGTATTCCCGGTGCCACTCCAAAATACTACTGCGATCTTGCTCATCATTTCCTCCATCCTGCCCCGTCCTTTGGGGCCTGTTTATGAAAAAACAACCTTATCCAGCCGCCCGGACGATATGGTGCCCTTCTATAGCCCAGCGCCTCTCCCAACACTCCACGGCCTCCAGGACATCCATCCCCTTTTCCGTCAGATCCGCCAGCCCCTTTCGGACGGTGTCATAGAGACGAAAGGTCTGCTGCGCCTTTTTCACATTTCCATACACCTTCCAGTAACCGCTGCAGAGGAAGCCTTCTCCCTTATACTGGATAAACCCTTTTACATCCTCCAGCGGATAGCCCAGGAGCAGGCCAAGCTCATGGGGAAAGCCCTCCTTGCGCTCCATGTACTGGCGATACCGTTTTTGCAGCCGCCCCAAGATCTGGGACAGGTCCTTATCCTGGTAACCTGCCGCGCGCAAAAACGCTCTGTTCTCTTCCGGTTCCAGTACGCCTTCCACCAGACTCCTTCGATAGACCAGCAATACGATCTTCTGGCCCGGACGATAGAACAGGGCGCGTACCTCCACCCCGCTCCCTTTTAGGAGCTGTCGGGCTGTGGCCGCATACTGGGCCTCGAGGATCAAAAGGTTCGACGGCTTTACGCCTAAAAGGACCGGAGCGCATTGAAAAGCGGTCTGCCGGTTCGATCGGAGCCGGGCACCGCCCGCCCTGCCATCCGCTCCGTTACCACTTGTGCCGGTCATGATACGATCCATCTGCATCTCCCTCCGTCCTGTCGATCTGGATATCGGCTGTTCATTCCCTCGGTCAGTTAAGGCTAACTCAGTTAGCTAAAACTAACCTCGAGTCATACTATAACATAGATCACACCATCTTTCAACTGGCCTATTGATCAAGAAATCTCAAAAAGCAGGTGGAGATATATGCTCTAAATGACTTCTTGATCACGAGATCTTCTCATGGTTAGTGAAGGACACATTTAGAGCATATTTTATGTAAGGAGGCAGACGCTATGACGAAAAACAAGATCCCCTCGGCTGTATGAGAGGTTCTCCCGTGATGATGAACTTCAAGGTGAGAGTGATCCCATCAGCGATCAAGAGGACATTTGTCAAGGATATTTTCACCCTAAAAACGCAATGTTTCCTTTC
>CAJUSS010000117.1 GCA_910588895.1 uncultured Lachnospiraceae bacterium | reverse complement strand
GGTACTGTCTGTCCTATGGGTATGACCGTGGGGGAAGGCTCATCTCTGTAGCGGATGGGCCGGGGAGATCGTAGGCTACCGCCATATCCCGGGAGGGAAGGTAAAGGAGATCCGCCACCGGATTTTTCTCCAAAAAGTTGTTTATCTGAGTTTTATATTTGGAATGATGATCTCCTAGAGAGGAAAAAAATGAATGAGCCTTTAGAAAATATAAAAAGTCGGCTATGGGAAATCCTTAGATAGGAAAGATGGGATACTTCTGTTGATGATGGACCCAGATACGGTTACCACTATGATGAGGAGGATTGGCTGACCGAGGTAACGGAGCGGGGCGAGGCTCGCCTGATATGTCTATGACAGAGATGACAGACCGGGATCTGCTCTAACGGCGGGAGATGGGCCTTGGTGGGAAAAGGGAGCGAGAGGAGGGTGGAGGAGGCAGAGCCGGGTAAGGCCCTGCGGCTCTCCTGTTCCTATGATGCCAGGGAACGCCCGACAGGTACGGCGGACAGACGACCACAGAGGCAGAAAAAAACCTTGCTACCCATGAGGAAATGCCGTATAATTATCCAGATCGATATTTCATACGGGATTGGGTAAAAAATGCTGTTTTGTATCGTTTTGTACGGAAAGCAAGGGTGGAGATCGGTTCTTTCCGCATTTCATTGCGAAAGTAAAATTGTTGTTTTTATGTCTGCATGCGGATCTCCATGATCTCTATGTAACATATCAAAAGATCAAGTCAATGGATATCATGTTGCAACAGTAGGAAATCCTTTCACACACAAAGGATCCGGAGAAAGAGGGATGACACCACTATGAAGGAACTGATCTCTTTTTTTTCATTATACCTGCAGGAGGAGTACTGGCTCGGGAGTTCGTTATGGTTTATGCTGCTCCTTCTATATGGCAATGCCATCTTTTACCTGATCGATTTTTATAATCTGGTCCGTCGCAGATCAAAAGCAGAAACGGCCGCCATGCTGGCGATACCGGGTACGGTTTCTGTGATGGGAGCTGCACTGGCGGCTATGTTTGTACATGTGCCGGAACCGGGGGATCTGGAAGAGTTTTTTGCGGCACTTGACAGTATGAGTCTATGTACCAGTCTGTTTCTGATCGCTATGGCTTATGTGTTGCTTTGGGCAGTCTGCTTTTCCTTACAGAGAAGACGGAACAAAAAGGACGTGACCCGCTGGATGCTCTCGTGTGGCCCGGATGCCTGCTTTGTCCTGATGATCAGTATCTGCTTTATATATCGCACAGCAGCCGGGGCAAGTCTCTTCTGGAGCGTGCCGGAATGGGTATTGTGGCTCTATTTGTATGCGGTTTATTTTTTGTGCTGTAAGGTTCTGCTGTTTGCCCTATATCTGGTAGTACAGCTTTATTCCATACGGCTGACAATATTCCGGTGGCGGGAGGGGATCAGTCCGTCTGTTTTCCTGTTTTGTTACTATGTATTTTTCCAGAATGCCATCCTGAGAAATATTGCGGCGTTCGAGCTGGGAATCCTGATCCCCCTGACCATGGCCCTCTGCCGTGAGGGATGGACAGAGGAGATGGTTACCATCATGGTCTTTCTGTATTTGTGCGGGGCTTTCACGATCCTTTTCAGTCTGATGCCGGTGATGAAGTCCTTAGACCAGTTCCGGCGCTGGGGGGATCCGCGCCAGCTTAGGGAGCAGTTCTGCCGGGAGTATTTTGTAGAGGAACCGGTGTGGAAGAATTCGTCTTATACCATAACCAGGAATTTTCTGGTGGATTCCCAGCGTCCGGCGGCCTTTTATTACTGGAGGGACTTAAAATGTGTGGGAGACTGGTGTCTGGAAGGGAAGGATCAGAGGAGGGCTTGTGCCAGTCCGTGGGGGCGCAGGGCCGGCGCCGGGAGCGCATCAGGGCGGGGGAGCAGAACCTTAGGGAGCACAACCCTGGGAAGCAGAACCGGGGGGAAGAGGATCCGGAGGATCAGCTTTTTCAACGGGGAATGCTTTCAGGCGGCAGAGGATGAGAGGGATGAATCTGCATTCGTCTTTGAGTATGCCAGGAAGTGGGAAGGGGTCAATGAGGAGGCAGCCAGACGGGCCGCCCAGGGAAAGTCCTGGAATGTGGGCCGCTATCAGACGCTGATCCAGCGGCTGGCCATCGTGATGGTATTTCTTCTGATGCTGATGGCGTATGGGAGGCAGTAACAAATGGCCAGCACCCTGGGCGCTGGCCATAAGAGGAGCGTTCAGACTTCCTCTATGAGCCAGGGCAGGTACACTACGGCAGTGGACTCATGATTGCCTAACGTCCGGCCCGCGGTCGATCACGTCGCCGAGGACATAGAGGGTGTCTGTGGATTTAAACTGGATCTCCGTAAGCATCGCCCTGTACTTGTCATAGTGGCCGTGAAGGTCGGAGATCACATATGTCAGGAAAGTTCCTCTTGGATATCAACAACGATAACTGCGTGATCCGAAAGTTCTAATTCTTCCTGCGTGAAAACCTTTACACTACGCACATTTTTTGCCAGAGATCCAGAAACAAGGACATGGTCTATTGTTGTTCTAGCAGGGAAATATGTAACTGGCTCGCCTTTAACTGCATCAAAATAGCCTACGGATGTCATGGTTTCCAAAAGCCATTTGCGTCGTTCAAAAAATTCCTCGCAAGCGGCTATTTCTTTCTTATCCCCTGCTTTTTTTGCATCTTCCAGTTTCTCCGCTATCTTTTTGGCGCGCGCAGCATTAGTCGCAATATTAAAGTCTCCAAGCACAATAAGCCTTTCAAATTTATGCGACATAGCGTATTCTTTGAGTTCATCAAGAAAAGCCTTTTCTGATGGAACGTGGACTCCGACGATCTTGAGATCGCTGATCTTTGCTATGCACCATCTCCACTCCTTTATCTTCGGGCTGGCATAAGGGACAGCGTGCAACTGCTTTTTCACAAACATCATGGTGATGGAAGCGTTGTGGAATATTTTCGCCTCGCTCTCCATGTCAGGATAAGTCGGTTGATATCCATGCTCGATCAACCACTTGATAGCGGTTTTTCCCGCAGGAGCGTTGACGTCGAATTCCTGGAACACAATGACATCGGGAGTCTCTCTTTCAACCGCACGGATCATTTTTTCTGCTGCTGTAACTCTAAGTGGATCGTCTTGAAATATGCGGCACTCTGCATTGTGATCTGTCCACGTCCACGATGGAAGATCGTTTTTCTTTGGTTTCGCGTTATCCAGCCCGCCAAAATTATTTGTGTTCAGCGAAAATATTTTCATCTAAATACGTTCCTTTCATTGTTAGATAACCTACAATATATCACCATCCCCAACCTTTGTCCAGTACCAGCCGGAATGCCTCCCGCGCGGTCAGAGAGCCTTGCGCCACCGCCATCAGCTCGTCCCCCACATCGCTGAAAGATCCCCAGATGCCGTCGATCATGCTGACAGAGCAGTCCGGCGCCCGTTCCGGCAGGGGATATGGGATTCTTCCGGCGCAGGCTATGTCGTGGGTTTCCATGTCAAGGTAGAACACACAGCCAAATTTAGCGTGGCTGTTGACTTCGTTCAGGAACCGGATGACCTCATCCGCCCCGCGTTCTGGCATCTCGACAGGGCCTCCGTTTACATCAGGGAAACCAAGGATATCCAGCCACGCATCGCAGAATGTACAAGTGATCTGCAGTTCTCTCAGGGCGTTGTCTAAAAACCACGTCAAATGGATACAGTCAACATTTTCAAGAGTCACAAGCTTCTTATCAGCTCCTATCCGGGTTTCCAGGTGGTGCTTGATCCGCTCTTTTTTGAGCAGACCGGACACCATGCTCATCGCCTGCCCCTTTGTCATCAAGATCGCCTCCTATATTTGTATCTCCGGCTCAGTCATACCAGCACCAGCAGGCCCCAGTTTCGGAAACCTTTGTTTCGCCACGGCGGTTAAAGCGCAAAAATCCCTCTATCCTTTCTGGTGTGGGCGCGGTAAACGATCCAAAGCCTTCCAGCGTAACCCGGCAGTCTATCCGCTTCGGCCCGACCGTAAATCCATGGAAAAACCAAATGGCCTCGTCCTCACCAGAGCAAAATGCAAGCATCTCTCCCACAGAAGGAGATTCGTTGTGTTGGTACTGGATATCAAGTATGTATTATAGTATCGTCCCTCAACATCTGTAAAAAGGCGCGGTCATCTCTGCTGTTCTGTCCAGACAGCAGCATCAAGCGTGCTGTTTCAATGGAAAAAATAAGATGATCTTAATACACTCTTCGGACCAAATTTCCCGTTCGTTCGGGGATCCGCTGTGGATGCGCCCAAGCCCGCAAAAATAAATCCACTCATATTTTCGAAAAATTTCAATGCTTTCCCGCATTTTCTCGGCGGATCCACTGTCCATATCGAGGGCTTCGCTTCCGCGATATCGCCGTATTGAAGCAGCCACAACCTCATGGCCTCCTAGCGGATCATGGAGGTTCTTCCATCATGCTGCAGGATGGTGTGGGAGATGTGATCGATAGCAGCCGGGAGGTCTTGATCCAGGCGAAGGAGAGACTGCATATCCGGGGAGCAGAGGTCCGGCTGGGAGCGCCCAAAGAAGTGACCGTGATCAGGCGGCAGCTGGGCACCCCGGCCGTGGTCAACCTTTGCCATAACCTGGATGCGTCAGGACGGTACAGCACGTTCAAGAACCTGGGGACGGTCAAGGGGCTAAAGGGGACAGGAACGGATAAAGGAACGGCAGGAGAACAGACCGTGATGGAGAGGCGGAAAAAGAAACAGTCTGAGGAGGAAAAGGAAAAGAGGGAGCTCAGGCTGAAGGAGCTGATGGTGGACAGTCGTGAGGAGACCGCATATGCGCTCGGTGCCTCGATAATGGATGTTCTGTCGGCGATCCCACGACCGATCGAGCAGGATAAGATCGCACAGATCGCATTGGGCACGCGGCCCATCACAGGAAGGATGAGGGGGAGATGACATGGCATATCCAGTGATGAACGGAGCGGTCGGGACCAGCCCGCTGATCGATAAGATGAATCGGTCGACCGCGGCGCAAGTGGAAAAGATCGCTGTGAGCCAGATGGAAGGGGCGGTCTATGGACATGCAGATAGCCTTTATCCATCACATCCTGTCTCTTTTGATGCATGTAAAAAGGAGATGCTGGAACAGTTGTACCGATATCGGGAGGAGAGGTAGCGGGATTGGGACAAGGTGAGGAGGAACGGTCCTTCTATGATGGCCGTCTCCTGGTCTATCTACCGGAGACTTATCAAAGGATGGACATAGAAAGAGCAAAGCTGATGTACCCATATGCGGACAGGCCTCAGATCATATTAGAGGATGGAGGGGCATGCAGGTGGTGTACATTTTCATTATTAAAAGAGCAGAGGCTGTCAAAGAGACAGATAGGAGATGCGATCCGGTCGATCAGCAGGGCGATCCTGAGCCTGTATCCGTCGTGTATGATCAGGGAGCCAGAGGTGATGAGACGGAGAGCGGGGGACTGCGGATGGTTCGCATTCCGGACAGCCTGGGACAAGGGCGGAGCATACAACATCATGTATGTGTTCTCTGTGGATGGCTCTATGATGCTGGGTACTTTAGGCTGTGGGATGGAGGATGCGCAAGGGATAGGAGAGTTGATGGGGATCCTCAGATCATTGGAGGTCCCGGTGATAGAGCCGTCTTACATGAAAGCCAGCAGGCTGATGTTTTCCCGTGACCGTTCAGGGGATCTGGACGGTCATGTTTTCCAGGAAAGGAGGCGCTAGATAAGATGGTGAGCGGGGACCAGGTGGATAAAGAGATCATCTTTTTGCGGGGACAGTATGAGCGGGAGATGCGGACATATGACCTGTTCGAGGATGCTATCCCGATCGGCGGGAGAGAGGTACGCTTTATGCCATACGATCTGTTTGACGGGCGTGTCCGTGTATGGCTCCCGGAGGACTTTACCGTTATGCCTGAGCGGATAGCAAGGGTCCGCTATATAACGGAGTACCGCCCGCCGGTGATATGGACAAATGACCGGTACGATGAGGACCTCTGCTTCTATCTTCTAAGGGAAAGAGAGCTCCAAAGGCCGGTGGCATTAGATGCGTTGGTCCGGCAGATGCAGGATACGATCCTCTTCCATGCGTCGGAGACGGTGATGTATGACCAAGGGAGCATCACGTCGGACAAGGTGGACGGGAGATGGTTCGATCTGAAAGGGTTCACGTTAGATGAGGAGGCCTACAGCCTATACGTTCTGATCCACGCGGCGCCCTATCTGCTGATCGGTGTGTTCGATTGCCCGATGATGTCCTATGAGGGATGGAAAAGGGCCGTATTAGGACTGATGGGGCATGTGGAGGTCAGGAGGACAGAGGAGGGAAAAGGATGAAGGCCGATCGGATACATATCTCAGACTTTGCGCTTTTATCCATAGAACAGTTGGAGATCGATCAACAGATCGATCAACACGCCACCGGGATCGTCTCGGGATATATCCGTGATGGAGATGCGGATGCGTATCAGAGCCGTGTCCTGGAGGACCGGTGGGTCACCATCACCGCGGTGGATGAGAGCGGTGAGGAAAAGGTGGTGATGGGCGGGGTCATCGCAGGGTTCTCCTTTGAGCGGGAGCCCCATGACATGCGGATGCAGCTGATCCTAAAGAGCGGTACATACCAGATGGACAGGGTACCGCACTTCCGTTCATTCCAGGACCAGAGCGATACATATCTCGATGTGATGGAGCGGATCAACGCCTCTTATGGCAGCCACGGCGTGATCGCGGAGCCTTGTGTCGGGCAGACCCCCATCGATCTTTTGCTGCAGTATAAAGAGACGGACTGGATGTTCATCAGACGGCTGGCCAGCCGTTTTGGGCTGGAGGTCACGCCGGCGATCGTCAGGGAAGGGGTGTTCTATTATGTGGGCGATGCCAGCCACGCCACATACCAGCTGCCAGAGGCGGCCTGCTGTGTCGGGAAGAACATCGACGTGTTCATGCGCCAGGAGGCAGATGGGACAGGAGGACTGTGTGAGCAGGATTATCTGGAGCTCCGTTTTGTCACAAGGGACCTCTATGACCTGTGGGATCTGCTGGTCTTAAAGAACGGGAGCGGCCATGTCCATCATATCCACAGGAGCTTTGTCCATGGCGAGTTGTATAACACGTACACGCTGCGCCCAAGCCATGGGATGGGGACGGTGCGGATGTATAACAGCTGTCAGTCCGGATGTTCATTCCAGGCCACCGTCAGCGATGTCATGCAGGATAAGGTCAAGATCCGGCTCATAGATGGTGAGAACAGGGAACAGGCCGTGACGAAGTGGTTCCCGTTCTCCACCGGGTATTCGTCACCGGATGGAGCGGGATGGTATTGTATGCCGGAGGTAGGGGACCGTGTCCGTCTGCAGATCCCGGATCATGCAGAGGAGAGCGCCTATGTCATCAGTGCGGTCCATCTAAAGACCGGGACAGACAGAAAAGACCCTGACCGTAAATCCTTTAAGACTAGATATGGAAAGGAGCTCTTGTTCACGCCTGACAGCGTGGAGCTCACGAACCATCAGGGGATGTGGATCCGGATAAAGGACGGGGAGGGCATACAGATCGTCAGCAGCCGGGATATCACCATATCCTCGGGGGGGACGGTGACCCTCTCCAGTGAAGACGCTTCGCTGGTGATCGCCGGGACAGAGCGCGTGGATATCCGGCAGGGAGGCGCAGGGCTCCATATCGATCAGGATATCGTATTTTTTGGAGGGAAGTTCAGGATACAATGAGGGACCGAAAAGAAGAGATCATAAGGCTCGCAGAGCCTGTCTTTGCAGAGCAGTTCCTAAAGAGCAGCCAGGCGACGGTACGTTCTTGCGGACAGCACCGCAGGGAAGTGGTGGGCAGCTTCCTGGGGGCATTTTATGAGGCGCTGGATCATGCCCATCGGTCGCAGGACAGGCAGGAGAAGGGGAGGATCAGATATCTCCATTTTTCCCATCTGTACAGCAGCCTTTTTTTGGAACGGTATCTGATCCGTATCGATGTGTGGGATGAACGGTTCTATAATGACCCATCCGGGGAGGAGATCTACTGGGATGCTGGTCCGATCTACGGTCTGTTCGAGGACGATATCCGGGAGATCAGGAAACGGCTGGAGTGGAGCGTCCCCAGGATCAGGGGATATGAGACCGATGAGCTGCGGTATGCCTATGCGCCATTTTACCACGGCCTGATGAAAGCCTTCCTGGAGGGGATGGTCGATGTACTGGCAGAAAGCCCTGCTCTGTGGAAGAGAGGAGGGGCCTGGGCGGATGGCGCCCGGATAGCCTTTGGCGAGTATATGGGGCGGGCGGATGTGCTATCCGTATTTTCCGGGGAGGAGGGGACCGATGCGATATTTTTGGATCCACACGGATAAGAGCGATCCACAGCCCAGATGCCTTGGCTGGGCATCCCTGGTGCGACCAGGCTGCGGGCGAGGGCGGCAGGCCTATGATGCATTAAAAAAGGACAACTACCTGAACGTAGAGCTGAGTGGGGGATGTCTGTTCCCGGATATCCTTTGTCATCCCTGCTTTATGGTCTCAAGGGACTTTGCCGAGCTGATACGCCTCTACCGTCCACAGACGAGATTTAAAAATATGTATCTCTTTGACCGGGAGGGCCAGAGGGCAGGTGCCTATCTGATCCCGGACCTGCCGGATATCGACTGCCTGCATGAGGACAGCGAGCTGAGCCGGGACAAGAATGAGATAAAAAGAGGCGTCTTGGTGGGGGAAAGGATCAAAGGCCTGCCGATCTTCCAGCTCGGGCAAGTGGGGGCACAGTACATCGTCGCCAGCCTGGAGTTTGTAGAAAGTGCATACAGACGTGGAGTCAGGGGTATGAGGATCGAGGAATTTCGTGTATCATAGAGGGAGGGATGTGTATGGATTTCTTGTCATGGCTGTTTGGGAAGGAGGAAGAGGAGGCTCCGGCAGAGCCACTGGTCTTAGGCGCTCTGCTGCGATGTGAGTATGGAGCCCGCCCCACATTTTTGTATGTGGAGGCCGATGACATCGATATCAATGCGCTGCCGCAGGCCTGTGTGGAGGATACCAAGGCCCATGTCAATATCCAGCCATTTGGGCTCTGCATGAGGAACGATGACTGCACCTTTAAGTTGGACCCAGATGACAGATGGGTGAACACCGAGCCCCAGAATGTACGGGTGAACGGGAAGGAGATCATCACCACCAGATCAACACTGCTCTGTAGAGCGACAGGGATGACCATCCGGCCGATCACATCAGGGCAAGATGGGAAGTTCGCCAGGTTCCTGTTATTCCTACGGGATATGGACCGCAGATATCCCGGCCTCCGGGAGGTGCTGGAGGACCCGTATGGGGATCTGTATCTGGATGGGCGATATGAGGCCGCCCTGCAGTTCCTGGGGGATCAGGTGGAGAGACGGGACGGAGGGCTGGAGATCAACACGCTCTATGATCCTGAGGACCTGGAAGGGGCGTACATACTGGCGGCATTGGAGCGGCTGCTGCTCGACTGTGACGTGAGGTCTTTTGACAGGTTCATGGAAGACCTGTCGATAACAGCGTTCGAGAGGGATATGGAAGGAGCGGAGGGATGGGATAAGAACTATCTAAATGAGGCTATGCTGGAGCTCCTTCGGATCGACTGCCAGGCAACGGCAAGGCGGATCGATACAGACCCCGTGTATAGATGGAGGGTGCAGAACAAGAAGTTCAGCAGCTGGCTCAGAGAGAGTACAAGTGCGATGGCATATACAGCGGTCCTATTTGCATCGATGCTGGCTGCGAGCAATGTGCCAGGGAAGGGGGTGGAAGATACAGTTGATGAAGAGACGAAGGAGGTAACGGAGCGGGAGGAGGGATCTGGGACTGGTTACGGGAGTCGGATAAAAGTATCTGAGCAGAAAATGTACCAACAAGGTCAACATTATAATAAGCATGGGAGAGATATGGGATTTGGAGGTAAAAAAGAATATGAAGCGGGTGCAAGAGATTTTATTGAAAAAAGTAAGAGTACTGCTGAGATATTTGAGGGCAAATGGAATTCTAGCAGAGGGAGTCAAGGAGGTGAGACGCAGATTATAATACGTTCAGAGGGAAAACAAGCAATCATAAATAAAGAAACCGGTCAGATAATAGATTTTTATGAAGGAACAAGTTTGGATGGTTTTATCGATTTAAGGAAGGTTCAATGATGAAGATAGAAGACGGAGACATCATCCCAGCAGTTGGGATCAGTAATATAAGACTCGATATCACAAAAGAAGAACTTTTAAAATTGCTTAAAAAAGATTTTATGGAACGATTTCGAGAAGATGATTCGATCATTACGATCGAGAACGCTAAGTTTTGGATCGCTAGTGATGGTAAAGTGGATCAGATTGGAGTAGAGGGGGATTTTAAAGGAAAATATAAGGGTGTTATAGGATTGGGATCCACATTACAAGATGTAAAAAGGTTTGTGGGTGATTATGTAAATGTGTATGATACTTATGAGATGGAGGAAGATAAGGGGATTTGTTTTGAATTAGAGGATATAGATGACTGGGATGAGTTAAAGGCACCTATCGATCATATTTACGTGTTCAGGATAAGCTAAAAAGAGCCTGCTCGTATCTTTGAACCAGCCATGGATCTGTTTGTGATCGATTACCTGCAAGGGATGGACAGCTCGATCTAAGGAGGACAGATAAAGTATATGATGTGTTAGATAGATATATCACCGGATTTTCAAAAGAAGGATATCCAGAAGATCATTGGTATGATGTAGCAGTTGTCCATGCTATACAGTTGATCGATGATCTTAACGAAGAAGATTGGCTTTTATTAATGGAGCATATCGATGAAAAAGATCATCTATGGAAAAAAAGGCTGGTATATTGTTTGGGTGACCATAAAAACAAGAATGAGCTGGATGTGATCCTAAAGATCATGGATACGGAAGACGAGGAACTTTTTGTGATGTGTGTTGATGCTTTGAAAGGGATGGTCACTGAAGATAATAGAGAGAAGATATCATGCAGTAAAAATAGCAACGCTTAACAAGGGCACACAGGCCATAGTATAAAGCGCAAAGAGAAAAAGTTTCAGATTTTCCACTCAAACGAAACGCGGTCGCTGGTGGCCTGGACCTGGGAGAGAATAATGTCCGTCACCTGCCGTCGGTCGTCAAAGTCAATCGTGTTCCAGTTCTCCAGATGGGC
>CAJUSS010000116.1 GCA_910588895.1 uncultured Lachnospiraceae bacterium | reverse complement strand
TTTATTTTGGAGATGGCATCTATGAGGTGGCCATGGTCTTCGACCACAAGATCTTTGCTCTCCAGGATCATCTGGACCGGATGGCGAGCAGTGCGGCTATGGTCAAGATCGATCTGCCCTACACCAAGGAGGAGGTAGGGGAGCTTTTGACCCAGCTCTCGCAGAAGGTGGAGAGCAGCTGCCAGTTTTTGTATTGGCAGGTGACCCGCGGGACCTCGCCCAGGAACCATCTGTTCCCGGAGGGAGTAGACTGTAATCTGTATGTGTACAGCAAGCCCTGGAAGGGCGTGGAGATGTCGGATGCGTACAAGGTGATGACGGTGACCGATACCCGTTTCCTCCACTGCAACATCAAGACTCTGAACCTGCTCCCCAATGTGATGGCGGCTCAGGCGGCAAAGGAGGCCGGATGCCAGGAGGCGGTGTTCGTTCGGGACGGCTTCGTGACCGAGGGGGCCCACTCCAATGCCTCGATCTTTAAGGACGGCGTGTTCATCACCCATCCCCTGGATAACCTGATCCTGCCGGGGACAGAGCGGAAGCATATGATCGCGTACTGCCATGAGCTGGGCATCCCGGTGGAGGAGAGAGCCTTTACCCTGGAGGAGATGATGGATGCAGATGAGATCATCATGTCCAGCACCAGCCATCCCAGCATGCGGGTCATGGAGATCGACAAAAAGCCGGCGGGCATGAAGGCAACGGGCCTGGTCAAGAAGCTGCGGGATAAGTACATGGAAGATATCAGCCGGTAAAAGAGCTTTACGGAAAGGAGCAGAGCAAGATAAGATGGAGCAGAAACGGATCCGTGCATACGGTGTGAACGTGGGCTGTATGCCAACCGGAAAACGGGATAAGATCACCGATGTCCCCGGCGTGCTGGTGGGCCATTCCACCATCAAAAACGAAAGGAACCGGACCGGCGTGACCGTGATCATCCCTGGACCGGGCAATGCATTTACAGAAAAGTTTACAGCGGCCGCTTATGTACACAACGGCTTCGGGAAGAGCTGCGGCCTGATCCAGATCGATGAGCTGGGGTCCCTGGAGACCCCTATCGCCCTGACCAATACCTTGAACGTGGGACTGGTCTGGGATGCGGTGGCTGGCTATGTGATCGACCAGTGCAGGGCAGATCAGGTACCGGCCCTCAGCTTAAACCCAGTGGTGGGAGAGTGCAACGACTGCCGGATCAACCACATCCAGGATAGGGCCGTTAAAGCCTGCCATGTGCTGGAGGCCATTGAAGCGGCTGGAGAGGATTTTCTGGAGGGAGATGTGGGCGCAGGCACAGGCACCCTCTGCTATGGGTTAAAGGGCGGTATCGGCTCTGCCTCCAGGATCGTCGATGTGGACGGAAAGGCGTACACCATCGGCGTGCTGGTCCAGTCCAATTTCGGTGCTACAAAAGATCTGGTGCTGGATGGCCGCCCGGTCGGCGAGGACGTCGTACAGCTGATCGCCCAAAGGAAGAAGGCCGGGGAAAAGTCAGCCGCCTCCATGCACGATCAAGGTTCGATCATGACCATCCTGGCCACCGATCTGCCGGTCTCTGACCGGCAGCTAAAGCGGATCATCCGCCGTGCCGGGGTGGGGATCGCCCGCACAGGTGCTTACACAGGCCATGGCAGCGGCGAGGTGATGATCGGCTTTACCACAGCGGGCCGGATCCCTGCGGCGGACCAAAAGAAGCTCCTCACCCAGACTATCCTCCATGAAGACCTGATCGACCGCGCTTTCCAGGCGGCTGCAGAGGCCACCCATGAGGCGATCTTGGACTCCATGGTATGTGCGGGGGAGGCGACGGGGATCCACGGAGAGGTGTATCACAGCCTGGCAGACCTGCTGCCCGATCTGCTGCGGTGACCAGCTCTTCTTGTGCGGCGGCGCGTCCGCTGCCGGGCGCACAGCGGCCCTGTGGAGCTTTTACCGTCCGCCCAGAACAGCCGCTCCTGCCTCCGTGATCTCACATCCGCCCTTGGTGCGGTGGATCAAGATCAGATCGTCCTCCGCCAGCTCCTTTAAAAGCCCCCGCAGCCTTCCGTCGCTGATCTGTATCCCGGAGCCTGCCAGGGCTTTTTGTATGGCGGCCCGCCCGGCCCTGGGGGTGTTCTTTAAAATGGCCAGGACCTCCTTTTTCAGGACGCTCTGGCTGTTCTCCGACAGAGACAGGCCTCTGCGGATATAGGCGGGCAGCTGGGCCAAGATCAGCGGATGTGCGGCATACATGGAAAACAGGTGTTGGGCGATGTTCATCAGCTCCTGCACATTGCCCGGATAGTCGTAGCGCAGGAGGAACTGATACAGGCTCTTAGACAGGACCGCCTCGTTGTGGAATTTGGGATCGTGGAACATGTTCTGGAAGAAATGCTCCAGGAGCAGCGGGATATCCTCCCTCCGGTCCTTTAAAGGGATCGTCTCCAGGACAGCTGTGCTGAGCTGGAAGAACAGGTCCTTGCGGAAATCCCCTTCCTGGACCAGGGCATAGAGATCGGTACAGGAGGTGGCGATGATACGGATATCATGCGCTTGCTTGGCAGACATAGGTGGACCGGAAATATTTTCCAGCACCTGGACCAGAGCCTCCTGCATATCCGGGGAGAGATGTTCGATCCGGTCGATCAGCAGGGTCCCGTGGTCCGCTTCCTTGATGATCTCTGAAAAGGAGAGGCCGGAAAGGACACGCATCTGGTTCAGGCTGATAAATGGCCGGTCCCTCCTGGCAGAGCTCTCATGGATCGCTCTTGCCAGCATCTTTTTCTGGGTCCCCTCCTCCCCCTGGATCAGGACGGGGAAATCATAGAGGGACATCCGCTTGGCATGCGCTAAGACCGTCCGGAACCGTTGGTCGCCGGTGATCAGATCTAAAAAGCTGTTCCTCTGGCGTTCCACAGGAGATCCTTCTGTTGATGCTTTTTTTGCGGAAGTGTACCTGGAAAAGGTCCCCGGATCGGAAAAGTGGTATGAGGGATCGGTATCCCGGCTGTCCGGATCGGCCCTTTTTCCGATGAGGAGGAACGCATGGGCGCGGCCGGGCAGGGAGAGCTCCAGCACGCGCAGGAGCAAGAGCCCGCCGTCCGCGGTCCTGACGCTGTGGTCGGCGGTCCGGTCAAAGGCGATCGGCGGATCCGTCTCCGGCAGGAAGGAAGCTAACGGCTTTCCCAGGGCGCTCTTTTCCGAAAACCCCCAGTCTGATGCAAAATGCCTATTGACCTGCAAGATCGCCCCGTCTTTATCCAATAGGCAGATGCTCAATGGGAGATTGGAGATCGTAGCCAGCAGGAGCTGTTGGGAGGTCACAAAGCTGCTGTAATGTCCCCCAGCGGCCTGGACCACCTTGATGATGTGGGAGATATAGTTTTTGGTGATCTTGTTCCCGATCTTTGCCGGGAGGTGGAAGAGGACACACAGTTCATTGATCGTGGCGATATCGATGATCCGGTTCCCGATATTGATGATGTTTGGCACATGGTCCGGCACCAGCTGAGGCTCTCCCATCGTGATCGCATAGTGGACGGTCAGATCGATCGAACGGGTATCTCCGGCATAAGGGATGAACTGGTATTGGGTGATCCCAAATTCCTGGAACTGTCCGATGATATCTAATGCGGGATCTAAGGAATCGTTGATCACATAGACCTTCTCACCGGACGGGATCCGGATGATCTGGTCCAGGTAGGCATGGTTAAAGGTCCTGGTACAGACGATCTGGGTGATGCTCTCCGGGATCTTTAACGGAAATCTCTGTTGGACCAGCTGGCTGGAAAAGAGGATGCATTGATAGTCCTCCAGATAGGACGGATCTTTGATATCGGCAAGATCGCAGGCGTCAAAAGCCACATGCTCTCCCAGCAAGGACTGGAGATAATCCTGGAATTCGATCCGTATATAGGGATTCCAGCAGGCGATGAACACGCGATATCCTTTTTCATTGCAGGATCGGGCGGATCCGTTGGCCTGCAGATCGTTTTTAGACATGGTGTCTCCTTTTTTAATTATTTTTTAGGTAGATTATATAATATAACAACAAAATAATCAACCTGAACACTTTATAAAATTAAAAGTTTGATCTGTGGATCCATGGTTTCATCACTTTACCTTGAAAAAGGAGAAGAGCCGCATTAAAATAGAATGAAATGGCAAGGGCGCTAGTTTAGATACAGTTCGAGCTTCCCTTGCCTTTTTATTTGATGGTCCCGGTCCGCGCGTTCATTTAGCCGCCGGGGCAAAAAGGACAAGGAGGAGCTTTATGAGAAGAACAGGAAAACGAGTTTATGCGTTGCTCTTAGCGGCAGCCATGGTCACGCTGACAGCCTGCGGCGGCGGTTCCGGCACCACGGATACCACAGCGGCGGCCGGCGGGGCAGCGGGCACTGAGACGACGGCCGCGGCAGCCGGCGGGGAGACCCAGGCAGAGGTACCTGCAGGGGAGTCCGTCTCCCAGGAGAGCGATGTGGTCGCGGCGGTCAATGTGGACTTTGTCACCATGGATCCCATGGACACCAGCGATACCTTATCCGGCGGTATCCAGCGTATGATCATGGACGGTCTCTTCGGCTTTGATGACGATATGAAGATCATCCCCATGCTGGCCACCGGCTATGAGGCCAATGACGACGCGACCGAGTTTACCATCAGCCTGCGGGAGGGCATCAGCTTTTCCGACGGGACCCCCTGGGATGCAGATGCCGCTCTGGCCAACTTTGCAAAGTGGGACGACGAGACCTTAGGTCTTAAGCGGACCACCTTTTTATGCAACGTGCTGGACAGCTTTGAGAAGGTGGACGACTACACCATCAAAGTGACCCTGACCGAGCCCTTTGGCGCGTTCATCAGTAACCTGGCCCACCCGGCCTGCGTGATCATGAACCCCAAGACGATCGAGGCAGGGGTAGAGGAGTGTGCCAGGAACCCGATCGGTACCGGCCAGTATACATTCGTAGAGTGGATCGAGGGCGATCACCTGACCCTGGCGCTGAACAAGGACTGGTGGGGTTATGACGCCGATATCTGCGGCGGGACGGCTTTAGCCGATGCCGATGCCGGCTTTAAGACCATCACCTTCAAGCCCGTACCGGAGAGCGCGACCCGTGTGGCTATGGTCCAGTCCGGCGACGCGCAGATCATCTGGCCGATCCCCACAGAGAGCGTATCTGTCCTGGAAGCTGACCCGAACGTGAACGCTCAGCAGGGAGAGGGCATCGTTGTCCGCTACTTCTTCATGAACAACCAGAAGCCGCCCTTCAATGACAAGCGTGTCCGTCAGGCAGTGGACTATGCCGTGGATAAGAACGCCTATATCCAGGTCGTAAAGAACGGCCTTGCCACTCCGGCCACCTCCATCATCGGACCGGCTGTTCAGTACTATAAGGGCAACGAGCCTCGTCCATATGATATCGAGAAGGCTAAGGAGCTGTTGGCGGAAGCCGGTTATCCCGATGGCTTTAAGACCAGCGTGATCTTCGCCAGCACCACCGCGAACCAGAAGCAGTGCGAGTTCTTAAAGCAGCAGCTGGAGCAGGTCGGGATCGAGCTGGAATTAAAGGGCATGGAGAATGCTCTGGTAGTAGAAAAGGTAGAGGATACCAATGCTGCCGGTGCGGACGCAGAGGTAGACTGCTTCGTGATCGGATGGTCACCCTCCACCGGTGACGCGGATTGGGGCATCCGTCCGCTGCTGGCGCAGGAGTCCGAGCCGCCTATGAGCTACAACATCTGCTACTTTGAAAATGACGAGCTGGACGGCTATCTGCAGACTGCTCTCCAGAGTGCAGATGACGATGTCCGCCGGGAGGCCTATGAGAAGGCGCAGGACCTGATCTGGGAGGAGAGCCCCATGCTGTTCCTGTGCAATGATTCCAACACCTGGGCTACCGGACAGAACATCCAGAATGTAAAGATCTATGCCGACGGTGCCATCAACATGAGAAATGCAAAGATGTCCAAATGATCGGACGCAGATCCCCTGACCGTCCGGTGACAGAAGGGGGAGGCCCTTGAGGGCTGATCATACAGAAAAGACGCTTTCGGCGGCTTTTCTGCATACTTAGGCATCAGAAAAAGGCGCTGCAAGCAAGTGGGACAGATGTATGGAGTCTGCTCTTGCGGCGCCTTGTTTTTGTATCGCACAGCGCAATGTTATCCTTTGTTCTTTATTGTCCTTTTATCTTGATCTCTGCGAGCGATGAGCCTGCTTTTTATGTCTGGCAGGGCGCCGCGCTGCAGCAGGGTCTTTGACGCTTTTTTATAGCGGTCGACAGGGAGCGCCGGACATGGCCATCCCTTTTCATATATAGGAACTTGATGTACATGCAGCCAGTAAGGAGATGATAGCAACATGTTGAGATATATCTTAAAACGGATCGTGGGGGTCATCCCCACCCTGATCATCGTAGTGACCTTCGTTTTCTTCTTTGTCCGTATGATCCCGGGCGATCCGGCTCGTCTGGTGGCCGGTGAACAGGCTACCTTAGACCAGGTGGAAGCCGTCCGGGAGCAGCTGGGCTTAAACCAGTCCATCCCGGTCCAGTACGCGAAATATGTAGGCGGCCTTTTAAAGGGCGATCTGGGCATGTCCCTGCGCACCAAACGTCCGGTGCTCACGGAGATCGGAGCCCGGTACGCGAACACCATGTCCCTTACCGTCGCAGCCTTGGTCTGGAGCACGATCGTCGGTGTGTTCCTGGGGGTATGGTCAGGAAAGAACCGGGGGAAATGGCAGGATTTCACCGGCATGACCCTGGCAGTCTCCGGCATCTCCCTGCCTGGCTTCTGGGTCGGCTTTTTGCTGATCATGCTCTTTGCGGTGAAGTTGCGCTGGCTGCCCACTACGGGCGCGGGGAGCTGGAAGAACCTGGTGCTTCCTGCCATCTCCCTGGGGACCAGTATCGCTGCGATCATCGCACGTTTCACCCGTTCCTCCATCGTTGAGGTGATGAAAGAGGATTACATCCGTACAGCCAGGGCCAAGGGCTTAAAGGAAAGGACCGTGACCTGGGGCCACGCCTTCCGCAATTCTATGATCTCTGTGGTGACGGTAGTGGGCCTGCAGTTTGGCTTTTTGCTAGGCGGCTCGGTGGTCACAGAAGCCGTGTTCGCGTTCCCAGGACTGGGCCAGCTGCTGATCGAGTCGGTGAATTACCGGGATTACCCGGCGATCCAGTCCCTGATCCTGCTGTTCTCCCTGCAGTTCATCCTTATCAACCTGGTCGTGGATATCCTTTATGCCGTCCTCAATCCAGAGATCAAATTGTCATAGGAGGTTCTTTATGATCGGTAAGAAAAAAGCTGCGAAAGCAGAGCTAAATGAAAAGACAGATATCAAAACTCCTGTTTCAGAGATGATCCGGAAATTTAAAAAGCAGAAGAATGCGGCGGTGGCCCTTTTCTTTATCGTCTTCCTGGTGTTTTTAGCCTTTTTCGGGGAGGCGCTGGTACCCTTTAAGATCAACGAATACGATTATAATGCGATCCTCCAGGGACCCAGCGGGGCGCACTGGTTCGGCACCGATGAATTTGGCCGGGATCTTTTCTCCAGGATCATCTGCGGCACCAAGATCTCTTTGGCAGTAGGTCTGTCCGCTGTCTCGGTAGGCGCGGTCTGCGGCACCATCCTGGGGCTTTTGGGCGGTTACTACCGGGGAATCGTGGATTCGATCATCATGCGGATCTGTGACACGCTGTTCGCCTTTCCCGGCATCATCCTGGCGATCGCGATCGTGGCGATCTTAGGCAGCGGCATCGGGAACGTGGTCATCGCCGTGGCGGTGTTCTCCACCCCTACCTTTGCCCGATTGGTGCGGGGACGGACCCTGGCGCTCAAAAACTCGGTCTTTGTCCAGGCAGCCAGGAACCTTGGGGCCTCCGACGCCCGGATCTTATTCCGCCATATCCTTCCCGGCGCCGTGCCGGAGATCATCGTACAGTTCACCATGTCCGTCGGGTCCTCCATCCTGACCGCATCCTCCTTGAGCTTTCTGGGGATGGGCGCGCAGCCGCCTACGCCGGAGTGGGGATTGCTCCTGTCCAATGGCCGGAACTACATGCTGACCAGCATGCATTGTACCCTGTTCCCCGGACTTGCCATATTCCTCACGGTGCTTAGCTTTAACATCCTGGGCGACGGCCTTCGCGACGCCCTGGATCCGAAATTGTCTGATTAAGAAAGGGGGAAGGCGACGATGGCAGAGGATAAAAAGAATGTATTAGAAGTAAAGAACCTTCACACCTATTTTTATACAGACAGCGGTGTGGTCCGTTCCGTGGACGGAGTAGATTTTGAATTAAAGGAAGGATCCACCCTGGGGATCGTAGGGGAGTCCGGGAGCGGCAAGAGCGTGACCTCATTATCCATCATGGGGCTTCTTACCGGCACGACTGGAAAGATCGCAGAAGGGGAGATCTTATTAGAGGGCAAAGACATCGCCCATATCAGCGAGGAAGAGAAGCGGAAGATGCGGGGCAGCAAGATCTCCATGATCTTCCAGGAGCCGATGACCAGCTTGAACCCGGTCATGAAGATCGGCAAGCAGCTGACGGAATGTATCCTGCAGCATGAGAACATCTCCAAGGAAGAGGCGTATAAAAAAGCGGAGGGCATGCTCCGCATGACCGGAGTCCCCCGGGTCGAGCATATGATGAAGGAGTATCCCTTCCAGCTTTCCGGCGGTCAGCGTCAGAGGGTGATGATCGCCATGGCTTTAGTCTGTCGTCCGAAGATCTTGATCGCGGACGAGCCCACCACCGCTCTGGATGTGACCATCCAGGCCCAGATCCTGGACCTGATGAACGCTTTAAAGCAGGATATCGGCACCTCCATCCTGTTCATCACCCATGACTTAGGCGTTGTGGCTGAGGTCTGCGACGATGTGGTGGTCATGTACTGCGGCAGAGTGGTGGAAAAAGCAGATGTAAAGTCTCTTTTTGCCACCCCCTCCCATCCCTATACCAAAGGCCTGTTAGGATCGATCCCCAAGCTCGGGGAGGCGGTAGAGGAGCTGGAGGTGATCCCGGGCAACGTGCCCAACCCCAAATATATGCCCAAGGGCTGCAAGTTCGCGCCCCGATGCAGCTATGCCTTTGAAAAGTGCCAGACAGAAGAGCCAGGCTTCTTTGACATCGGCAACGGCCATCTGTGCAAATGCTGGCTCTGCGAAAAAGGAGGCGAGGGAAAGTAATGGCAGATATCTTATTGAATGTAGAGGATATGAAGATCTATTATCCGGTAGCCGGAAAAAAGTTCGGCACAACGGACTATGTGAAGGCAGTGGACGGCGTTTCCTTTCAGGTGGAACGGGGCGAGGTCTTCGGCATCGTAGGGGAATCCGGCTGCGGGAAATCCACCCTGGGCCGGGGCATCTGCAAGCTGGAGCAGCCCACCGCAGGCAAGGTGGTCCTGGACGGGGAGGATATCTCCACCTACAATAATAACCAGATGCGCCCGGTCCGCAAAAAGGTGCAGATGGTGTTCCAGGATCCTTACGCTTCCTTAAACCCCAGGATGTCCATCTTCGACATCATCGCGGAGCCGCTGATCATCCATGGCCTGACTGGGAGTAAGGCCCAGCTGGAGGAGAAGGTATTGGATCTTCTCCGGAAGGTGGGCCTGGACGATTATCATGCCAACCGGTATCCCCATGAGTTCTCCGGCGGCCAGCGCCAGAGGATCGGGATCGCCAGGGCGTTGGCCGTGCAGCCTCGGCTGATCATCGCCGACGAGCCGGTGTCCGCCCTGGATGTGTCCATCCAGGCGCAGGTCCTGAACCTGATGAACCAGTTAAAGAAGGAGTTTAACCTGACCTACATCTTCGTGGCCCACGACTTGAGCGTAGTAGAGCATATCAGCGACCGGGTGGGCGTGATGTATCTGGGGAACTTCGTGGAGGTGGGCAGCAAGGAGAGCCTGTACAAGAACCCCACCCATCCCTATACCCAGGCGCTGCTGTCCGCGGTCCCCGTGCCGGATCCCACGGCGAAGAAGGACCGGGTGATCTTAGAGGGCAACATCCCCTCGCCTTTAAACCCGCCCACCGGGTGCAAGTTCCATACCCGTTGCCCGAAGTGTATGGAGATCTGCAAGAAGGAAGTGCCGGTGAAGACACAGCTTACGGATGATCACTATGTGTATTGCCATCTGATGTCCCAGAAGGGGTAGGGAAAGCACAGTGTTAAGGTAGCGTTGAGGTGCCCGATATAGGTGGGGTGGAGATCGATCAGTCAAGGGGGATTTTTTACATAATTCCCGGCAACTGATGGGGCAGAAGACGATCGCAAAAAAAGATAGCGGTCGTTCATGTCCAAAGCGGCAGGTATATCGCCGCTTATCTCCATGTGCATCTTACCACCTGCATACAGCGGAGACAAGCACAACCTGGCGATATCACATTTTCCCTGTTTTACACATCATTAGTATAAGGAAATCTTCTGCAAGATATGGTAAACTGTCTGTGCGCAGGGGCGTTGTGCTATCCCCTGTCCAAATGGCACTTTTCATGCTATGCTGTTCGAAGCAACAACAGCTATCTATCTTAAGAGGATCGGTCCGATCAGGGTCGATCGAGTGAAAAGGAGTACGCTATGGCGATCATTTACAACGAGAGCGCAAAGACGATCACGCTCCAGACAAAGAACACGACCTATCAGATGAAGATCGGCAACCTGGATTATCTGCTCCATCTTTATTATGGCGCGTGGGTCCCGGACAGCGATATGAGCTATCAGATCAAACAATATGACCGGGGGTTTTCCGGCAACCCTTATGAGTCCCGGAACGCCCGGACCTTTTCTTTAGATGCCCAGCCCCAGGAATTTTCCACCCAGCAGCAGGGGGATTTCCGTACCACCAGCATCGAGGTGGTCAACAGCGACGGCAGCTATTCCTACCATGGAAAGACGGTAGGGTACAAGATCATGAGCGGGAAATATCAGTTGGATACCCTGCCCTGTGTGTTCGCCAGAGATACGGACACAGTGAGCACGCTGGAGGTCACACTTTGCGATAAGGCCAGTGATGTGCAGGTGGTCCTTTTATACAGTGTGTTCGAGGAGGCGGATATCATCACCCGGGCTGTAAAGGTGGTGAACCAGGGAGACGGGCCCATCCAGCCAAAGAAGATCATGTCCGTGTGCCTGGACTTTTTAAATGGATCCGGCTTTGACTTAGTGAGCCTTCCGGGGCGCTATGGGCAGGAGCGGCAGGTGGAGCGGCAGCCTATGACCCACCAT
>CAJUSS010000115.1 GCA_910588895.1 uncultured Lachnospiraceae bacterium | reverse complement strand
GTATGGTGATCGGGAATGAAGGGGAAGGCGTGGGAAAGCGGGTCCGGGAGGCCTGCGATATGGTGGCCGCCATCCCGGTGCTGGGAGAGATCGATTCCCTGAACGCCTCCGTGGCCGCCGGGGTCCTGGCTTACGAGATCGTCCGCCAGCGCCTGCAGGCCGGTAAATAATTTGTAAACAATAATTCAGATAATTTCAAAGGTTCAGATCTTCTAAAATGTTATAATATGGATGGCCGCCCGTGAAAAGGAAAAAGTGGGCGCCGCCGATATGATTTTTATAGAGAGGAAGGTAAGATTATGATGAAGATCAGGCGTTTATTCAGCAAAAGTACGAAAAGAGCAGCGGCCTTGCTGGCCGTCTTATGTCTGGCCGCGGCGCCCATGACCTCCTATGGCATGGTGCGGACACCGGTGGCATCCGGCACGACCACCTACGGGAATGACAAGGTCACGGTCGATGTATCCCATATGGATCAGGGCTATGTGATGGTCAAGTATAACGGCAGCAATGGCAAGATCAAGGTGCAGATCACAAAGCAGACCACCTACACCTACAACCTGAACGCCAGGGACGCCTACGAGGTGTTCCCCCTGACCGAGGGCAATGGCAGCTATTCCATCAAGGTCTTTGAGAACATCAGCGGCAACCAGTACGCCCAGGCGTTCAGCCAGTCGGTCCAGGTGAACCTGGAGAACCAGTATGCGCCGTTCTTGTATCCGAACCAGTATGTGAACTTTAACCAGAACAGCAATGCCGTGGCAGTCAGCGCCCAGGTGGCGGCCGGAGCGGCAGATCAGCTGGGCATCGTGGCCAATGTATTTGACTATGTGGTCCAGAACCTGACCTATGACCACAATAAGGCGGCTACCGTCCAGAGCGGTTATCTGCCCAACGTGGATTCGACCTTAGCCACCAGGAACGGGATCTGTTTTGATTACGCATCCCTGATGACCGCTATGCTGCGGGCCCAGGATATCCCTACCAAGCTGGTGGTGGGTTATACAGGCCAGCTGTACCACGCGTGGATCAGCGTCTACCTCCCCAACCAGGGCTGGGTGGAGAACGTGATCTATTTTGACGGACAGAACTGGAGCTTGATGGATCCCACCTTCGCTTCCAGCGGCGGCATCGCCCTCGGCGCCGGGGACGGTTCTTATCAGGCGAAATACGCATATTGATCGACAGAGCGCTCCATGCCCAGGGGGAGACGCTTCGCTTAAGGCGGGTTTGGCCCAGGGAGAACGCTGGGCCGGGAAAGACCGGCCGGACCGGGGCAGAGAAGACAGGACAGTGAGATAGAACGGAGGATACGTTCGTGGATAATGGTTTTGACATGCAGACGGACTTTGGATCGGAAGACCTGGATATGGGGATGGGGGCCGATCTGGGGGGCGGACCGGAGAAGGGTCCGGATGATGCAGGAGAGAAAAAGAAAGATGGAAAGGGCAGCAAGAAACGGGCGGTAAACCGCTACCAGAGCCAGCAGTTATCGGCCTTCTGCCTGCAGATCGCCCTGCTCTTAAAAGGGGCCGTGCCTCTGGATGAGGGCCTTTCGATCATGGCAGAGGACGCGGGAGAACAGTGGGAGCGTGATATGCTCCATTTTATGTCAGAGGGCGTGGAGCTGGGAGATCCCTTCTTCCAGGTGCTGGAGGATACCAAGGCGTTCCCGCCCTATGTGGTCCGGATGGCAAAGCTGGGCCAGAGCACCGGTACGCTGGATGATATGATGATGTCCCTTTCGGAATATTATGAGAAGGAATTTTTCCTGATGCGCAATATCAAAAATGCGCTGACCTACCCGGTGATCATGGTGTTCATGCTGCTGGCTGTGCTCTTTGTGCTGTTCGCCAAGGTCATGCCGATCTTCGAGGATGTGTATTCCCAGCTGGGAGCAGAGATCTCCCCGGTGGCCAAGTCGGCGATCCGGTTCGGCGGAGCCTTCAGCGGCATCGCGCTGGCTGTGGGCTCTGTGGTGATGGTGGTCTGCGCAGGCGTATGGGCCTTTACCAAGCTGGGCCATCAGATCGCTTTTGTGGAGAACCTGGCGGGCTGGGTAAAGAGGAGGAGCAAGATCGCTCTGGCGATCGCCAACCGCCGTTTTACCTCGGTCCTGGCACTGACCCTGCACAATGGTCTGGAGATGGAAAAGGGCCTGGCGCTGGCGGAGGAGTTGGTAGAGAACCAGGCAGTGGAAGAGAAGATCGTCACCTGCCGCAAGATGCTGGGAGAAGGCCAGGGCTATTATGAGTCCATGAAGGCTACCGGCCTGTTCACCGGATTCCATGTGCAGATGATCAAGACCGGCGACCGGAGCGGGCACTTAGACCAGGTGATGCAGGATATCTCCGCCGACTATGAGCAGCAGGCGGACGGTGCGATCGACGGCGTGATCTCCAGGTTCGAGCCTACCATGGTGGCAGTCCTGGCGGTGGCAGTAGGGCTGGTATTGCTCTCTGTGATGCTCCCGCTGGTGGGGGTCCTCTCCACGATCGGGTAAGGCAGAAAGATAGCGAAGATGGACGGCCATCACCGGCCCGCAGGATCTTTGGATGGGCGTGAGGGTGGCTGGATAAGGATGTGGATCAGATGAAGGTCAAGAAGATCGATAAGAAGAACTTGAGCATTATAGGTTTTTGCCTCTCGGTCCTGCTCTTTCTCTTGGTGGTGGGCGCTTTTGTGAACGGTGCGTCCACCTTTTCCGGGAAAGCCAGGTCGGAAGGCGATGTGACCCTGAAAAATGCGATCGCCAGGGCCACGGTCCAGTGCTATGCGATCGAAGGACGTTATCCGCCCAGCATCGAGTATCTGGAGGAGCATTACGGGATCCAGATCGACAGGGAACGGTACAATGTGTTCTATGAAGGGTTTGCTTCGAACATCATGCCGGATATCACGGTGATCCCGGCGACCCCGCCGGAAGGATAAGGAGGGACCTTGGGATGGCAGGAGATAATATGGCAGGACCGGCTAAAAAAGGGAACATGGGCAACCACGGGCAGCTGATCAATGTTCTGTTCACCATGCTGCTGTTTTTAGTCTTTGTCCTCTGTGCCCTGTTCACTGTATTGATCGGCGGACAGGTTTATGAAAATATCAATATCCGTTCCCAGGAGAATTTTACAGGGAGCGTAGCGCTGCAGTATGTGGCCAATAAAGTGCGCCAGGGCGACCGGGAAGGCGGGGTCAATGTGATCGAGGTGGACGGGACCCCGGTGTTAGAGATCGCCAGCGGGCTGGATGTGGGAAATTATGTTTCCTGGATCTATTACCGGGACGGCGCGATCTGTGAGCTGTTCTCTGACCCGGCAGATGGCCTTGGATTGGAGGATGGGCTGAAGATCTTGGAATGTGACGGCTTCGATGTGAGCCAGAGAGAGGATAAGAAGATCATACATATCACTACGTCAGGGGAGGGCAGCGGGAGCTTAAGCCTTGCCCTGCGCAGTGGAGGAGGCGTAGATGAATAGCAGAAAAGGGTCTGGTTCCGGTATCTTTTTGATGGAGATGATCATGGTCTGCGGCTTTTTCCTGTTATGTGCGGCAGTCTGTATCCGGGTGTTCATCCAGGCAGACCATATGAGCCGCCGGGCTCGGGAGATGAACCAGTCCGTGCTGGCGGCGGAAAGCCTTGCAGACCGATGGAAGGTGGGAGCCGCAGAGAATGAAGGCCCGTCGGGGGGCGGCTGGCCGGACCAGGTCAGCTGGGACCAGGACTGGACACTGCTGGATATGGAGGATCTGGATAAGGGGGCTGCGCGTTGGTATACCGCAGATCTATACCGGCAGGAAGAGCCGGGAACGGTCTGTCATATGACGATCCAGATCCGGAGAGGGGAAGACCATCCCCGACAAGATCCAGAGGACCCGGAAAATGTACTCTATACATTAGAGGTAGAGCGGTACTCGCCTGCCCCCTGACGGTTTGTCCGGAGAGACAGGAGATGAGGCGTACAGACTGTAAAGGAGGCAAGAGCGGTGGCTAAGACAGAGATGAAGAGCGGAGCCAATATCGGGAGCGCTTCCCTGATCTTGATCTTTATCGTGCTCTGCCTGGGCACCTTCGGGCTGCTGTCCCTTACCAGCGCAAATAATGACCTGGAGCTGGCAGAGCGGAACGCCGCGGCCGTGTCCGGCTATTATCGGGCGGACGGGGAGGGCGAGGCCTTTCGGATGAAGGTGGAACAGGCGGTGGCGGAGGCCCTGAAGCTGGAAGAAAAAGACAGGGCGGCTTATCTTGAGGAGACGCTGGGCGAGGCCTATCTGCCGGATGAGGAGGCTGCCAGGACGGAGATCGACATGGAGAGCGGGCAGGCCCTTTCCATCAAGCTGGGGATCGACTGGGACGGACCGGAGAAGATCCGTGTCCGTGAGTGGACGGTCTACAACCGGGAGGAGTATGAGATCGACCAGGATATGCCGGTGTGGACCGGAGAGTGACAAGATCCGCCCCGCGGGCAGGCTGTGATGCAGAGATGTAGATGTAGGGATATAGGTCGCGATAGGGTGGACCGACAGAGAGGCTGAAAAGGGCCGAGTGGTTTAAGAGCGGTGAGAGAGGAGAGAGCGTAAGATGGACATGTCACAACTGATCAAGCAGGCCGTGGAGCAGGAGGCTTCGGATATATTCCTGATCCCCGGCATGCCCTTTTCCTACAAGATCGGAGGAAAGATCGTTTATTGCGGAGAGGAAAAGATATTTCCGGATGAGATGGATCGGCTGATCGGACAGATCTACGAGATCGCGGGCCATCGGGATATCGATAAGGTAGAGGAGGGCGGGGATGATGACTTTTCCTTTGCGATCAAAGGATTGTCCCGGTTCCGTGCCAGCGTGATGCGCCAGAGGGGGTCTTTGGCGGCGATCATCCGTATCGTGCGGTTTGAGCTGCCGGATTTTCATACGTTGAACCTGCCCAGGAATGTGATCGATATCTCTAAGATGACGAAAGGATTGGTCCTGGTGACCGGGCCTGCGGGCAGCGGAAAGAGCACGACCTTGGCCTGCATCATCGATGAGATCAATAATACCCGGAACGCCCATGTCATCACGCTGGAGGATCCGATCGAATATCTCCACCGGCACAACAAGAGCGTGGTCACCCAGAGAGAGGTGGGCACGGATACGGCCTCCTATATGAGTGGTCTCCGGGCGGCTTTGAGACAGGCGCCGGATGTGATCTTACTGGGCGAGATGCGTGATTTTGAGACGATCCGGACAGCGATGACGGCGGCGGAGACCGGACATCTGGTCATCTCTACCCTTCACACGATCGGTGCGGCCAATACCATCGACCGTATCATCGACAGCTTCCCGCCCAATCAGCAGGCCCAGATCCGGATCCAGCTGTCTATGGTGCTCCAGGCAGTGGTCTCTCAGCAGCTGATCCCCAGAAAGGATACCCTGGGCGTGGTCCCGGCTCTGGAGATCATGTTCTTAAATAACGCGATCCGGAACATGGTCCGGGAGGCGAAGATCCATCAGATCGATGGCGTGATCTCCACCTCGGCGGACAGCGGCATGGTGACCATGGACAACAGTCTGCTGCGTCTGTATCGGGAAGGCAAGATCACCAAGGAGCATGCGGTGATGTACAGCAGCAACAGCGAACTGATGGAGAAAAAGATCAGCCGCATGTGAGCCTGCAGATCAGGTATAGATCGGTCATAGATCCCTTATACTAAGGAAGGAACGGTGAGTACAGTCCTTAAGAAAGGAGTCTATGATGAGAGTAGATAAAAGAAAGGTGGCTTTGGTCGGCTGTGGGATGGTGGGGATGAGCTATGCCTACTGTCTCTTAAACCAGACGGTCTGCGATGAGCTGGTCCTGATCGATGCGAATGAAAAGAAAGCGATGGGCGAGGCGATGGATCTGAACCATGGCCTTGCCTTTGCTGCTTCTAATATGGAGATCTATGCCGGGACTTACGGCGACTGTCGGGATGCGGACCTGGTGGTGATCTGTGCCGGTGTGGCGCAGAAGCCGGGAGAGAGCAGATTAGATCTTCTAAAACGGAATGCCGCGGTGTTCCGCTCGATCATCGAGCCGGTGACCAGGAGCGGCTTTAGCGGCATCTTCCTGGTGGCTACGAACCCGGTAGATGTGATGACCAGGATCACCTGTGTGCTCTCCGGATTTAACTCAGGGAGGGTGCTGGGGACCGGCACGGCTCTGGATACGGCAAGGCTGCGGTACCTTTTGGGCGGATATCTCCATGTGGATCCCAGGAATGTACATGCCTATGTGATCGGGGAGCATGGCGACAGCGAATTTGTCCCCTGGAGCCAGGCCATGGTGGCCACCAGACCGATCCTGGAGCTCTGCAGGGAAGAGGCCGGGGCATCGGGAAATGTGGAGGAAGAGAAGATCAGCCTGGATAAGCTGGGAGAGATCGAGGAGCAGGTGCGTATGGCGGCCTATCAGATCATCGATGCTAAACAGGCGACCTATTACGGGATCGGGATGGCTATGACCAGGATCACCAAGGCGGTGCTGGGAGATGAGAACAGTGTGCTGACCGTATCGGCCATGCTGAAGGGCGGATACGGCCAGCGGGATGTATTTGCCGGGGTCCCCTGTGTGATCAATGGCAGCGGGGTGCGGCGGATATTGGAGCTTCCCTTGACCGAGGAGGAAAGAGATCGTTTCGCCGCCTCCTGCAGGACCCTCCAGGAAAGCTTTGAAGGGGTCCTTTGAGAGGGAGACCCTATCGGTCAGTCGTCTACTGTGACCATGCGCAGGCCATAAGTGGACCAGGTATTGCCCATGATATAGGTGGTGGTGTTCTGGCCGGCCCGGATGGTGACATTGGCGGAGGTCAGGGGTCTGGCGATCGCTGTGGAACTGGTGACCGTGCCGATGAGGATGACCGGGAGTTCCTGGAGCATTTGGTAAAAGCTGGCATTTGTCACATAAAAGGTATAGTTTCCCGCCAGCCCCTGTTTGTAGGCGGTGATATCCTTAAAGCCTACGTTCCGGAAGATCGTATCCCCATTATACAGAGCTATGTCAAAGTCAGATCCGCTGTAGCTGACGTTGGCCACCCGGTAGCAGCCATAGCCGCCGGGGATATTGCAGCAGCAGGTGTCGGCGATCTGCAGGAGCTCCAGCCCGCCTTCACGGGAATCCATCAGCACCATGGTCACCTTGTGATCGGCCCTGAAGGGGAATGTCTGCTGCAGGAGCAGCGCCTGCATGCCGGTCGAACGGTTCACGGAGACCGTGTGGAAGCCGTCGGTGATCCACTGGTAAGCGGAGACGTTGCCGAACCGGGAGTCCACGGCGTAGGTGGTCCCGTCGATGCTGAAGATCACCGGAAAGGTATTGGTGGAAGCGTTGATGAAACGGACCTGACCAAAGCCCGGGCTCTGTTGGCCTGGGCGAGCAGGGAGATCTGGCCTGGCCGGGACACAGGGGTCTGTGGGAGTGTTCGGGAACAGGGGAGAGGCGGCGCCTGACGGGCTGCCCGGGTAGGCGGGGATGCCGCCTTCCGGCGCGGTCGGTGTGGTGAGCCCCTGCCCGCCTGTGCTGTCCGTGTCATTGGTGTCATTGCCCGGGTAGGCGCCGATACCGCCCTCCGGTGCGATCGGCGTGGTGATGCCTCCTTGGGTGGGGCTGTGCCATCCGGCGATCTCAGGGGCAGCAGAGCCATTGCTGGCGCAGTCATCGGTCGGAGCGGACGGAGAGGGGAAGGTATTATTTTCATCCATGATAGAAAAGACCTCTTGGGCTTTTAGTCTATGATATGAGCAATGGCGGAAAAAGGTTACTATCTGCGGCAGGCTCGAGCGCAGGAGATAAAGAAAAGAGAAGGAGCGGCCAGGAACCCTGGCTGTGGGATGAGGAGAGGATAAAGGATGAGCTATCTATTTGAAAAGTACAAGGCCTGGAGAAAGCAGTCTGTCCAGGGAACGCCGGAGGAGGACCCGGACTATGGGGACAAAAGGGATTTTATGCGGTTCGCGAAGCTGAAAAAGCTGGATAATGACGATCTGGAAGAGCTGGAGATGCAGTATGATGAGTATCTGATCGAGAAGGAGATGGAGGAGGGGGACTGAAGAATGATAGGGCGATATCTTGTTCTGTCATTTTCTGTCCGATCTTTAAAATTTCTTGTTGACAAAACGCGCATCTCATGATATTATATCTAAGGTCCGCAAGATACAGATGATAAAGAGGTTGAGCGGCTATAGAGTGCTGCTGTGGCTCAGTCGGTAGAGCGTCGCATTGGTAGTGCGGAGGTCACGGGTCCGATTCCCGTCAGCAGCTTGTCTTAAATATACGTCAGGGATCTGGTAAAAAGGTCCCTGACGTTTTTATATGCCTAAGTATACAAAAAAGCGGCCACAGGCTGGCCGATGTACTGGTGGGGAAGGAAAGGCGGAGGATATGGAAAAGGTCCGTTTAAATAAATTTCTGAGCGAGATGGGGATCTGTTCCCGAAGGGAGGCAGATCGGTTGGTGGAGGCCGGCAAGGTGCTGGTGGACGGCCAGCCTGCGGTGATGGGGCAGAAGGTATCCACAGAGCAGCGGATCGTCTGTGACGGGAAGCTGGTCTGCGATGGGAACGCGGACGACCAAGACCATGTGGGAGGGCAGATGGCAGCCGGGCCGCAGGAGGATGCGGGAGGGCAGATGGCAGCCGGGCCGCAGGAGGGCAGAGGAGCAGCTGGCCGGCGGCCGGAACCGGTCTGGCTGGTGGTCAATAAGCCCAGAGGCATCGTGTGTACCACCTCGGATAAGGACAGGGCCATGAACATCGTGGAGATGATCGGCTATCCTAAGCGGGTCTATCCGGTGGGACGTTTGGATAAGGATTCAGAGGGCCTGCTCCTGATGACGAACCAGGGGCTGCTGATGGATGCGCTCCTGCGGGGCAGTCACGCCCATGAGCGGGAGTATGAGGTAAGAGTGGATAAGCCGGTCACCGAGAGCTTTCTGAAAGGGATGGCGGCCGGCGTGGAGCTCAAGGAACTGGAGCGGACCACCAGGCCCTGTGAGGTCATGGCGACCGGGAAGATGTCCTTTCGGATCGTGCTCACCCAGGGCTTAAACCGGCAGATCCGCCGGATGTGCCAGGTGTTCGGATACCGGGTGATGGAGCTTAAGCGGGTCCGGATCATGAACATCCATCTGGGCGCTCTGCGTCCGGGGACCTATCGGAGGATGACGAAGGAGGAGTATGCCGAGATGTGCAGGCTTCTGCGGATGGACCGATCGGCAGGCAGATCCTGATGATGGAGGATAGATGGGCGGACCGATAGGTGGGCGGATTATGACCGTCAGGCAGAGCCAGATCGGGACCGGCTCTGGCAGATGAGGGTCAGACTGAGAAAAAGAGAGGGGGATGTGTGCGATGGAAGAGAAGATCCTTCGCATGAAAGAGCTGGCGGCATCGCTTTCCCGAGCCGGGAAGGCGTATTACCAGGAAAGCCGGGAGATCATGAGCAACCTGGAATATGATAAGCTGTATGATGAGCTTTTGGAGCTGGAGAAGGAGACCGGTGTGATCCTTTCCGGGAGCCCTACCCAGAAGGTGGGGTACGAAGTCTTGAGCGAGCTGCCCAAGGAGGCCCATGAGTCGCCTATGCTCTCCCTGGATAAGACAAAGAGCGTGGAGGCATTGGCAGAGTGGCTGGGCGATCGGGCCGGCGTCCTTTCATGGAAGCTGGACGGCCTGACCATCGTCCTCACCTATGAAAACGGGAGCCTGGAAAAGGCGGTCACAAGGGGGAACGGAGAGATCGGGGAGGTGATCACGCCGAACGCCAGGGTATTTGCCAATATCCCCCTGACCATACCCTATAAGGGGCAGCTGGTCCTTCGCGGGGAGGCGGTGATCCGGTACTCGGATTTCAAGAAGCTG
Organism: uncultured Lachnospiraceae bacterium; assembly: GCA_910588895.1. Taxonomy (GTDB): domain Bacteria; phylum Bacillota; class Clostridia; order Lachnospirales; family Lachnospiraceae; genus Caccovicinus. The sequence continues at coordinate 1,453 of CAJUSS010000115.1, read as the reverse complement.
AACGACGAGATCGAGGATGTGGATGCAAGATATAAGAACCCCAGAAATCTGTGCAGCGGTTCGGTGCGCCAGCTGAACAGCCAGATCACAGCGGCCAGGAATGTGCATTTTAAGGCATTTGCATTGGTGCGGGCCGATGGCGCAGATCTTAAGGACAGCCGTATGGAGCAGTTTTGCTGGCTGAAGGACCAGGGCTTTGAGGTGGTAGAGCATTGCCGGGTGGATCGGAGCACGATAGCGGAGCAGGTGCAGCGCTTTGCAAAAAAGGTGGGGGATATTGACATCCCCTCGGATGGTCTGGTGCTGACCTTTGAGGATATCGCATATGGGGAGTCTCTGGGCCGGACGGCGAGATTTCCCAGGAATTCGATCGCCTTTAAATGGGCGGACGAGACCCGGGAGACCACTCTGCGCTATATCGAATGGAGCCCGTCCAGGACCGGACTGATCAATCCGGTGGCGGTCTTTGAGCCGGTGGAGCTGGAGGGGACCACGGTCAGCCGGGCCAGCGTCCACAATATCAGCATCATGGAGGCTCTCGAACTGGGAGAGGGAGATCGGATCACTGTCTACAAGGCCAATATGATCATCCCTCAGATCGCGGACAACCTGACCCGCAGCGGACAGATCCAGATCCCGGAGACTTGTCCGGTCTGCGGGGGCAGGACGGAGATCCGGCAGACGGATGACAGTCCGGACGGGGTCCGGGTGCTGTATTGTACGGCACCGGATTGTCAGGCGAAGAAGATCAAGAGCTTCACGCTGTTCGTGAGCCGGGATGCGCTGAACGTAGACGGACTTTCGGAGGCCACCCTGGAGAAGTTTATCGGGGCGGGCCTTATCCACAGCTTTGCAGATATCTTCCACTTAGAGGAGCATCGGGAGACGATCGTGGAGATGGAGGGCTTTGGGCAGAAGTCTTACGAGAACCTGATCGCATCGGTCCAGAAGGCATCCCATACCACCTTGCCCAGAGTGGTCTATGGATTAGGGATCGCGGGGATCGGGCTGGCCAATGCCAAGATGCTGTGCAGGCGGTTCGACTTTGACTTTGATGCCATGCGCCGCGCCTCCCATGAAGATCTGGTGGAAGTGGATGGTATCGGTGATGTGCTGGCAAAGGCCTGGCTGGAATATTTTGCGGATGGAGAGAAAGGACGCCAGGTAGATCTGCTGCTGGCGGAGCTGGATATCCAGAAGGAGGACGTGGGAACAGAGGAGGCGGTATTGGCCGGAAAGACCTTTGTGATCACCGGGTCCCTGGAGCATTTTTCGAACCGGAAGGAGCTGCAGGCGCTGATCGAGTCCAAGGGCGGAAAGGCGGCAGGCTCCGTGTCCGCAAAGACCAGTTATCTGATCAACAATGACGTGACCAGCAATTCTTCCAAAAATAAAAAGGCGAAGGAGCTGGGTATCCCGATCCTGTCAGAGAAGGACTTTTTAGAGCTTCTGG
>CAJUSS010000114.1:3995-11330 GCA_910588895.1 uncultured Lachnospiraceae bacterium | reverse complement strand
TGTGTCGTCAGCGAGAAGTGGGGTGCGGCCAAGATGAAGGCCATGACCCTCAATCTCTATAGGGGATAGATCAGGGATCGGTGATAGATGTTACCTTCAAGGTCAGATAAAGATCGGAGATGATGTTATGATGGCTCCCGAGGTAGCGATCATAGCGGAATCTCACGTACATGGCCGAAAGGATATCCCAATGAATGTACAGGGAGTGACCAAAGCTCCTGTGGAGATCGGAGATGATGTATGGCTTGGATTTCGATCGATCGTATTGCCTGGTGTTAAGATCAGGAATGGTGCGATCATAGCGGCTGGAGCAGTTGTGACAAAAGATGTACAGGAATATACGATAGTTGCCGGGATACCAGCAAGGGCGATAAAACAAAGATAAATGGATATGAGCATCACGGTCTGCCTGGAGTCTGTGCCAGAGGAGGCTCTGCGGGCCAGCACTGTGAGGTGGATCCAGTGGTGGGAGGACCTCTCCAAACTATAGGATCGAGACATATGAGGACTGTCATCTGGGTTTTAGGGGACAGCGTACTGGGGCCTGTTTTTCTGGGATCGATGACTTCGAGCTGATCCGTTCTGGATCTGCAGAACTTAAGAAGATCAACTGTAAAAATATAACGCTGCAAGGATGCAAGCATGCAGTATGCTTATTTCTCAACAGATAAGCCAGATGCACGCAATGCATCCTTTGCCATTTTTAAAAGATCGATCAAAAATACGCGCTCCTGTGTGTTGCAGTCCTCCATGATCTCTTTGATATCGGCATCATATCGTGTGAACAAAATGGGTGTATTATCATATAAAAGGGCGTCAACGGTGGTGTCCAGTTGTCTGGCGAATTGGATGAGCGTGGGCAGGCTTAGTTTGGTCTTGCCGTTTTCGATGCTGCTGATATAGGTTGGAGCCAGGTCCGTCAGATGGGCAAGGGTTTCCTGGGTCATCTTTTTTTTCAGCCTTGCAGCCTTTACCCGCTTTCCGATCGCAAAGTAATCGATATTGAGCTCCATGGTGGGTATACCTTTCTTGAAAGTTGAGGTGTATATGAGAAAATGATGAAAAATCCATACATACTTATTGTAATACAGATTTTTCTATATTATAATAAAGTATATCAGATGTTTTCTGGATAACTTCATATATATTAGAACTTATGGAGAAAAGCGGATGGAAGAACATACCCAGATCCGATATTATGCAGATGTACTTGTCACATCTATCGAATGGCTCTGGTATCCCTACATCCCCTTTGGGAAGATCACCTTGGTCCAGGGGGATCCGGGGGAGGGGAAGTCCACGATGGCCTTGAAGCTGGCGGCATCGATATCGAATGGGACCTTACTCCCAGATGGACACTGCCTGGCTACCCCGGCTACAGTGATCTATCAATGTGCGGAGGATGGGAAAGGAGATACGATCCGCCCCAGGCTGGAGGGGGCTGGAGCTGACTGTGAGCGGATCGCATTTATCGATGAAGGAGGAGATGCGCTGACATTGGCGGACGCCTGTTTTGAAAGAGCGTTAGAGAGGACGGGTGCTCGCTTGCTGATCGTGGACCCGATCCAATCGTATTTGGGAAAAGGGATCGATATGCAGCGGGCAGGAAGTATCCGGAATGTCATGGCAGGACTGGCGACATTGGCGGAGAAGTATCGCTGTGCGGTGCTATTGATCGGCCATATGAACAAGAGCAGAGGCTCCAAGAGCTTATATCGGAGCCTGGGGAGTATCGATATCGTGGCGGCGGCCAGGAGTGTAGTGGAGGTGGGCCGTTTAGAAGGTTGGGAGGATATCCGCGTGGTCCGTCATATCAAGTCCAGCCTTGCACCGAAAGGAGAGGATTTTGCATTTAGGCTGGACCCAATGGCTGGTTTCCAATGGATCGGACCGATCGAACGTTTGGAGGATAGAGAGCAGATCTTAGATGGAGCGGCTACGGCTTTGGAGACAGAGATGTCTCCCTCTGCAGGAACGTATCGGAGGAGCGGTTCAAAGCTGGTTCAGGCGGAGACATACCTGCGTCAATGGCTTGCAGAGGAGACGCTTCCTTGTGCAGAGGTCCATCAGCGGTTTCGGGATATGGGGATCGGTATCAGGACGGTAGCGAAGGCAAAAAAGTTACTGCAGATCCATTCGGTGAAAAAAAGGGACGGGTGGTATTGGAGTTTAAAAAAATAAATGTGCTGTGATGGGAAAGGACCTGATCAAAATGGTAAAAGGAGGCGGTCGGGATGACTATATTAGGACAGATATTGGTACAAGATGGGATCGAGAAGGGCATCTTGCGTGGAAGGATCGAGGGAAGAGCAGAAGGAAAAGCAGAAGATATCCTGGATCTGCTGAGCGAGATCGGAGGGGTGCCGGCAGAGCTTGCTGCGAGGATCAAGTGTGAACAAGATGACGGGACCCTGCGCCGATGGCTAAGGTCTGCGGCCAGAGCAGACAGTGTAGAACAGTTTGAACAGATGATGTGAAGGGCATCAATGCTCCTCCCCCGCATACTGCACCAGCATATCTTTCAGCGCCCCCGCCGTGACGGACAGGGGGCGTTCTTTATCTTCTAGCAGAATGATCTGGCGGCGGGGGAGCTCTTCCTCCAGACGGAGCTGGCAGACCTCACCTGCGGCCAGAGCGCTTCTGGCGAAGATCTCCGGGATAAAGCCTGAGCCCAGGCCGTGCTGGACCATCGTGAGGACCTGGTCTGTGGTGGCGGCTTCTAATTCGGGTTTCAGGAGAGTCCCATGGGCACGATAAAAGGCATCGTAGCACTGATAGGTGGTGGTCGCTTCGCCCAGGCAGATCAGGGGATAGCGGCTGAATTCCTGGAGGGACAGGGGATGGTCGGCCAGAGCGGCCAGGTCTTTGCTGCCGATCAGGATATCGTGAAAATCCATCAGCGGATAGGACTTTAGAGGCTTTGGGATATCAGCGGGCGAGACCACCACGGCAAGATCCACGGTGCCCTGCTGAACGGAAGCCATTGCCTGGGCGGTCAGATGGTTCCGGATGCGGATGCGGATATGGGGATGGGAGGCCTTAAACCTGCCAAGTACGGGCAGGAGCAAAAGGCGCAGGGCGGACTCACTGGCCCCCACGGTCAGCATCCCCTGGTGCAGGCCGGCTACCATCTGCAGTTCCTCCTCTGCAGCCTGGAGCTGTTCCACCGCGATCTTCACATGGGCATAGAGACGTTCTCCCTCTGGTGTCAGCGTGATCCCCCGGTTGGAACGGATCAGCAGAGGACAGCCGAAGGCATGCTCCATGAGCCGGATGATGCGGGACAGATTCGGCTGGTCGTTGTGGAGGACTTTAGCGGCGGTCGTAAGGTTTTTGTATCTGGCAACATGATAGAAGATGCGGTAGTGTTCGTAGCTGATGTCCATGGCAGCTCCTTTTTATGAGAAATATTGCTTGCGAGTGTTTGATCCCTTCTTTTTACCGATCAGGCGAAGGGATCGCGGTTATCCTTCTCCCACAGCAACGTTATCTCGATGTCGCGGGATGAAAAGGATCCCTGACAGGTCCAGTCGGCTATCTGGCAGACCCTGTTTTTGCCCGTAGCCAACCTGACAAAAAAACGAAAGATGGATCGCACAGGCCATATAAAAATAGCATGATCGCGATAGTATTTATGTATTTTACAGATCGCCCGGAAATGCGTATAATACTCCCTGGATCAATTTAGGAGATATAGATGACCAGACAGGAGGAGATCGATCATGAACAAAGACCTGACCGTAGGAAGACCGGAGACGGTCTTATGGAGATTCTGCATGCCGCTTTTTGGCAGTATCATCTTCCAGCAGCTCTACAACATCGCTGACAGCTTTGTGGCCGGCAAGCTGATCGGGGAGAACGCATTGGCCGCCGTGGGGAACAGCTATGGGATCACCATGCTCTTTATCGCCTTTTCGTTTGGCTGCAACATCGGCTGCTCGGTGGTCGTCTCCCAGCTATTTGGGGCGAAGGACTACAAAAATATGAAGACCGCGGTGTACACGGCCATGATCGCCAGCGGGATCGTCTGTGCCTGTCTGATGTTCTTTGGGATCTTAGGGTGTGGCTGGCTCCTGGGACTGATCCGGACGCCTCAGGAGATCTTTGCGGATTCGAAGGCCTACCTGGATATCTATATATGGGGCCTGCCGTTCCTGCTCTTTTATAATATCGCCACCGGTATCTTCTCGGCACTGGGCGACTCCAAGACACCGTTCCTCTTCCTTGCCTTTTCTTCCACAGCCAATGTGCTGGTGGACATCCTGTTCGTGGCGTCCTTGCATATGGGCGTGGAGGGCGTGGCCTGGGCCACCTTCCTCTGCCAGGGTGTGAGCTGTGTGCTGTCCATGTGGGTATTGCTCAAAAGGCTTGCGCAGGTGGAGACGGATGGCAGGGTGTCCGTGTTCTCCTTCCTGCTCTTAAAAAAGCTGGCGGCGATCGCGGTCCCCAGCATCCTGCAGCAGAGCTTCATCTCCGTGGGCAATATCATCATCCAGGGCGTGATCAATGGCTTTGGAGCCGGTGTGATCGCCGGCTATTCTGCCGCAGTGAAGCTGAACAATCTGGTGGTCACATCCTTCACCACCCTGGGAAATGGCATCTCCAACTATACGGCCCAAAACATGGGCGCAGGGATCTTTGCCAGAGTAAAGGAGGGGTTCAGGGTCGGGGTAAAGATGGTCGGGCTCATCGCTGTCCCGATCGTGCTGCTGTATTTTTTTGCCGGCGACCTGTTGATCCGGATCTTCATGGATCAGCCCTCCCAGATGGCGTTATCTTCCGGGACCCGGTTTTTAAAGATCGTCCCGCCATTCTACTTTGTCATCGCGGTAAAGCTGGTGGCGGACGGTATCTTAAGGGGAGCCGGGATGATGGAGGAATTTATGGTCTCCACCTTTACGGACCTGGTCCTGCGGGTGGTCTTAGCCTTCCTGTTCTCCAGGCAGTTGGGCTATATCGGCATCTGGTGTTCCTGGCCGATCGGCTGGAGCATCGCCACGGTGCTGTCGGTGTCCTTTTACCGCAGAGGCCCCTGGAAGAGCGGGGCGGCCGGGTCCCAAGGATAGAGAAAGAGCAGGGAAGATAGCCTACTCCTGGTCATCTTCCTGATCTTTTTTCTTTGCGTTCAACAACATCTGATACCCATAAAATGCCACCGGCACTACGATCAGGCAGAACAGGTCCGCGGCTAAGAGCCGCAGGGCCTGTTCTGTCCCGATCACAGCCAGCACCAGGGCGGTCACGATCAAGATCCCTATGAGGACCAGGCAGATCACAGCCAAAGGCCGTCGAAAACGTTCCATATATCGGTTCCTTCCTTTCCTAGTCATCCTCCGCCAGTTCTTCCCACACCGCATAAAGCTCTTCCAGCTTTTTTGCGATCTCCTCCTTCTCCCGGTCCAGCTCCACCAGCCGCCCTACATCCGTATAGACCTCTTCCTGGGTCAGCAGCTCGTCGATCTGGGCGTCCCGGGTCTCCAGCTGGTGGATGCTGTCCTCTGTTTTTTTCAGATCGTTCTGCCGTTTGCGGATCCTGGCCTGCTCTTCCTTCTGGGCTTTCCAGTCCAGCTTCCCGGCCTGATCAGAGAAGGCCTTTGGGGCGGGCGTTGTCACTGTGAGCCCGGCTAGGGTTTTCGGGGTCTTCCCGGCAGCAGCAAGAAAGGGCTGTCCGTCTGTGGCAGCGGCATTTCCCCCGACAGCAAGAGGAGCATTCCCTCCGGCACCAAGAGAGGCTTTCCCACCGGGATCAGGAACAGCGCCCCCGCCGACATAGATCTTAGTCAGCTCGTCCTTTTTCTCCAGGTAGTAATCGTAGTCCCCAAGATAATTGATAAAGGTCCCTCCGGTCAGCTCCAAGATCCGTGTGGCGGTCTTATTGATGAAGTACCGGTCATGGGACACATAGAGGACGGTGCCGGTGTAATGGAGCAGGGCATCCTCCAAGATCTCCTTGGAGGTGATGTCTAAATGGTTGGTGGGCTCGTCCAGGATCAGCAGATTGGCCTCGGACAGCATCAGCTTTGCTAAGGAGACACGCCCTCGTTCGCCGCCGCTGAGGTCAGAGATCCGCTTGAACACGTCGTCCCCGGTGAACAAGAAGGCGGCCAGCACATTGCGGACCCGGGTATTGTCCATATCCGGGTATTCATCCTGGATCTCGTCAAATACGGTCTTTTCCATGTGGAGGACCTGCTGCTCCTGGTCGTAGTAGCCTACATGGACCTTGGAGCCGGGACGGATCTGGCCGCAGTCGGCGGGGAGGAGCCCCATGATGATCTTTAAGAGGGTGGATTTTCCGGTGCCGTTGCTGCCGATGATGGCCACCCGCTCGCCCCGCTTGATGTCGATGTCCACATGGGAGAACAGCTCCAAGGAGCCGAAGGACTTGGCCAGATCCGCGATCTGCAGCACGTCGTTCCCGCTCTCGATCCTGGGCTCTAAGGTGATGGACATGGCGTCATTGATCTGGGTGGGCTTTTCCAGCACAGAGATCTTTGCCAGCATCTTTTCCCGGCTCTCCGCCCGCTTGATGGATTTTTCCCGGTTAAAAGACTTGAGCTTGGCGATCACCTCCTGCTGGTGGCGGATCTCCTGCTGCTGGTTTAAGTAGGCCTTCATCTGGGCCTGGCGGACCATAGCCCGTTTTTCGCTGTAGGCCTCATAGTTTCCCAGGTACACATGGGCTTCGCCCTGATCCAGCTCCACGATCTTCTTGGCCACCCGGTTTAGGAAATACCGGTCGTGGGCCACGATGATGACGCTGCCCTTATAATTTAGTAAGTAGTTCTCCAGCCAGGTGATCGACCCCATATCCAGATGGTTGGTAGGCTCGTCTAAAAGGATGATGTCCGGGTCGGAGAGCAGGAGCTTGCCAAGGGAGATCCTGGTCTTCTGTCCGCCGGATAAGGTGGAGACCTTTTTGTCAAATCCATCTTCGCTAAAGCCCAGACCCTTTAGGACACCTGCCACCTCGCTCTTGTATGCATAGCCATTTTCCAGCTCGAACTGGTGGCTCAAGCGGCTGTACTCGGCCAGCATGGCCTTCAGCTCGTCCCCCTCACGGCTTTTCATCTCGTTTTCCAGCTGACGGATCCGCTCCTCCATCCGGATGATAGGGCGTTTGATCTCCAGGACCTCCTCATAGATGGTACGGTCGCTCTCCAGGTCCTGGTGCTGGGCCAGATAGCCTATGGTCCGGCCTTTGGAGAGGACCACATCGCCGCTGTCGGCGGCCAGCTCCCCCACGATGATCTTCATCAGGGTCGATTTTCCCGCGCCGTTGATCCCCACGATGGCCGCTTTTTCGTGCTCTTCTATATGAAAGGAGATGTTTTT
>CAJUSS010000114.1:0-3985 GCA_910588895.1 uncultured Lachnospiraceae bacterium | reverse complement strand
GTTTTTCAGTATCGTATCGGTGCCGAAGGCCTTTGAGATATTGCTGCATGATAAGATCATGTGATCCCTCCTGAACATTCTTTCGCTTTTGTGATAAAGCGGACGTTTTGCCGCCTGTACATCCTGCCATGCTTTTTGTTAGATGGAAAGATAAAAAACCCATTTATTTTGGTAAAACAGCAGTATATAGTATAATATATACATGATACTTTGGCAAGGTGTGAAAAATTGTTTGACATTGATTTGTGCTATCCTTATAATGGATGTAGTACGGATCATAAAAAAGGAGTGAAATACGTGGAACGTAAGGAGATATCGAAAGCGGTGATCACCAGGCTGCCACGGTATTACCGGTATCTGGGAGAGCTGCTGGAGGAGGGGGTAGAGCGCATTTCTTCCAACGACCTGAGCATACGCATGAAAGTGACCGCATCCCAGATCCGCCAGGACCTGAACAATTTTGGCGGCTTTGGACAGCAGGGATATGGATATAATGTGAAATATCTATACACGGAGATAGCAAAGATCTTAGGGATCGACCGGCAGCATAATCTGATCATCATCGGTTCCGGGAACCTGGGGCAGGCGATCGCCAATTATGCGAATTTTGAGCGACGTGGCTTCATCGTAAAGGGGATGTTCGATGTGAACCCCCGGCTGATCGGTCTGGTGGTCAGAGGGATCGAGATACGGGGAGTGGAGGAGCTGGAGAAGTTCATCGTGGAGCATGAGGTGCAGATCGCCGCGCTGACCATCCCGAAGACGAAGGCGCCGGAGATCGCGGACCGTCTGGTGAAGGCGGGGATCAAGGCGATCTGGAATTTTGCCCATGTGGATCTGGTGGTCCCGGACGATGTGGTGGTGGAGAACGTCCATCTCTCCGAAAGCCTGATGCGCCTGTCCTACCGGGTGAGCAGCATGCAGGATGAGGAGACAGAGAGGCGAGCGCAGGGACAGAAGCAGACATAAGCGCATAGAAGAGATATGGCAGGAGGAACGCGCGCCACCTACGAAGCGATGCTTGCGTGGGGGCGCGTTTTTGCATGACAGGGTGTCCGGGGAGACACATCGGACACAAAAGCAGGCACGAGTGCGGATCGTGTGTCCGGACAGGGCAAAAGAAAGGATGTGGAGACGCGATGAGGAGAGTGGTCACAGGAGAGCAGATGCGGGCGATCGATCGTTTTACGATCCAGGAGATCCAGATCCCCTCCTTGGTACTGATGGAGCGGGCTGCTCTGGCGGTGGCGGAGGAAGTGAAAAAGCGGGCAGGGAAAAAGGCGCGCATCCTATGCGCCTGCGGCTGCGGCAATAACGGGGCGGATGGAGTGGCCGTGGCCAGGATGCTCTTTCTGGCGGGGTACCCGGCAGAGGTGGTATTTGTAGGCGACCGCAAAAAGAGCAGCCAGGAGTTTGAGCGGCAGGTCTTGATCGCGGAGAAGCTGGGGATAGCCGTGCGCTCCTCTGGGATCTGGGAACCAAAAAGCGCAGATGTCCTGGTGGACGGGATATTTGGAGTAGGCCTGTCCAGACCGGTGGAAGGGATGTACCGGGAGTTTATGGAGCAGCTGGAGCAGCTGGACTTTAAGCTGACGGCAGCGGTGGATATCCCCTCCGGGATCAGCAGCGATAACGGCCAGGTACTGGGAAAGGCGCTGCGGGCAGATGTGACGGTCACCTTTGGATGGGAGAAGCTGGGGACCGTCCTCTTTCCGGGGCGGGCGTATGCCGGGCAGGTGGTGACGGCGGATATCGGGTTCCCGGAGTATGCCTTTGTGCAGGCGGAACGGCTGTGGACAAAGCCGCCGCTCTGTGCCTTCACCCTTGATCCGGAGGATCTGGAGCAGCAAAGACCGCTCCGTCCGCCCTACTCCAATAAAGGCACCTTCGGAAAGGTGCTTTTGGTGGCAGGCTCCCGGGATATGTGCGGCGCCGCTTATCTCAGCGCCTTGGCCGCTTATAGGACCGGGGCCGGGCTGGTGAAGATCCTGACAGCGGAGGAGGGGAGGGCCCCCCTGCAGGCCAGGCTGCCGGAGGCGGTCCTGGAGACGTACCCTTCTGCGCTCCTGCCGGAGGATGTGCTCCGCTATCAAGAAAGGCTGCGCAGGGACTGTGAATGGGCAGATGTGGTGGTCCTTGGCCCCGGGCTGGGCCAGGCGCCTTATGCGAAGACCTTGGTGGAGCTGGTCCTGGCAGAGGTCTGCAGCCCTCTTATCGTAGATGCGGACGCATTGAACATCCTGGCGGCAGACCCGCGTCTGACCGGATATTTTACAGAAAACATCATCATCACGCCTCATCTCGGCGAGATGGCCCGTCTGACGGGAAAGACCATAGCAGAGATCCAAAAAGACCTGATCGGGACTGCCAGGGAGTACGGGGCCCGCTATGGGATCACCTGCGTCCTGAAGGATGCCGCCACGGTGGCGGCCCTGCGGGATGGACGGGTCTATCTGAACACCAGCGGCAACAGCGTTATGGCGAAGGCCGGCTCCGGGGATGTGCTGACCGGTGTGATGGCCGGCCTCCTGGCCCAGGGGATGGAGGAGATGGATGGGGTGGTCCTGGCGGTCTACCTCCACGGGGCGGCCGGGGACCGCTATAGAGAAGAAAACGGGGCCTATGGGATGCTGGCCGGGGAGCTGGCGGACTATGCAGGGAAAGTGCTGCAAGGCAGCTCTCAAGCCAGACGTGCAGTGGAGGAGCGATAGGATCCTTCAGGATATCTGCAGGATCCGGACCTTTGGGATACAGGAACAGCAAGGAGAAAAAGATGAGACCATATAGCAGAGTATATGCGCAGATCGACTTAGACGCGATCAGGCACAATATGGAAGAGATGGAAAAGGAGCTCCCGAAAGGGACCGGCATCCTGGGGATCGTAAAGGCAGACGGCTATGGCCACGGCTCGGTGCCGGTGGCGAAGGCGATCGACCCCTTTGTCCGGGGCTACGGGGTGGCCACTGTGGAGGAGGCTTTGCTCTTGCGCCGCCACGCCGTCACCAGACCGATCCTGGTGCTCGGCGTGGTCCATGAGAGCCAATATGTGGAGATGATCCGGCAGGATATCCGCCCGACCCTTTTTGAAAAGGAAAAGCTGGAGGCTTATGGCGATCTGGCCGCTGGGCTGGGGAAAAGGGCTCCGGTCCATCTGGCCCTGGATACAGGCATGAGCCGGATCGGCATGGAGCCGGATGAGCGCGGGGCGGACATGGTGGCCTGGGCCGCCGGCCATCCGGGGCTTTTTTTGGAGGGGATGTTCACCCATTTTGCAAGGGCAGATGAGGCTGACAAGGCCAAGACCTATGCCCAGCTGGAACGATACCGCCAGTTTGTTTCCTTATTAGAAGCGCGGGGGGTAACGATCCCGGTAAAGCACTGCGCCAACAGCGCCGGGATCGTCGAGCATATCGGCCTGGACTTAGACGCGGTCCGTGCCGGGATCTCGATCTACGGCATGTATCCGTCTGACGAGGTGGACAAGACCCGCATCCATTTGCGTCCGGCTATGAGCTTAAAGAGCTTTGTCACCTATGTAAAGACCCTAAAGCCCGGGCGGGAGATTAGCTATGGCGGCACCTTTACCACCCAGGCGGCTATGCGTGTGGCCACGATCCCTGTAGGCTACGGGGACGGCTACCCCAGGAACCTATCCGGGAAAGGATGGGTCCTGATCCGGGGCGAAAAGGCTCCGATCTTAGGGAGAGTCTGCATGGACCAGTTCATGGTGGATGTGACCCATATCCAGGGCGTAAAAGAAGACGACCCGGTCACATTGATCGGGCAGGAGGGCGGCAGGCAGATCACGGTGGAGGATCTGGCCGGGGCAGGCGGCGGCTTCCACTATGAGATCGTCTGCGCCATCGGAAAGCGGGTCCCCAGGGTCTATCTGTCCGGCGGCCAGGTGGCAGGCAGAAAGGACTATTTCCAGGATAGCTATGAGGACTTTTAGCCCTATGGACCATATCATAGATCAGAAAAAAAT
>CAJUSS010000113.1:8281-11464 GCA_910588895.1 uncultured Lachnospiraceae bacterium | reverse complement strand
CGGCGGCCTTCGTAGGCTGTGTTGCACTCCACGATCGTACCCTCCAGCTTTTCCACCAGCGGGGCGATCAGGGCAGGCTGGAGGAAATTATGGCCGCCCGGCTCGCCGGTGGAGAGCTTTACCGCTACCTTCCCGTGGAGTTCTCTTCCCAGAGCCTCGTAGATCTTCACGAGGCTTTCAGGAGAGATCGTTTTCGTAAAATAGACCTTTGCTTTTTCCATATACATCATCCTCCTCGTTTTTAAGATACTATCATTTTAGCAAGGCTGGCGGGAGGGTGTCAAGGTGGACCTCACTTAAGGGAGTAGCTGCCTCGTTACTTGGTCATTGTCCACATCCACGCCAGAGAGTCCTATGGCTGAGGGATGCGGCGGACAGTCCGCCGCGTCCCACCGGAGCGAGAGCGCCTCCCCGGTGTGATATGGCTCTCCCACAGCGCTCCTTCTTGGGGTTGCTTTTTTTCTATGTATTTACTATAATTTACTACAAAGAAGAAAATAAAAATGCAGAGATGCATAGATCAAGGAGAGAGGCTTGTGGAAGCAAGAGAGATATTAGAGCAGGTGAAGGCCGGGACGATCTCGATCGAGGAGGCGGAGCGGTATTTTAAGAAGCAGCCTTTTGAGGAGATGGGGTATGCTAAGCTGGATACCCACAGAGAGGTGCGTTCCGGGTTCCCGGAGGTGGTCTATTGCAGTGGGAAGCCGGATCAGTATCTGGTATCCATTTATCAAAAACTGTTCGAGGCAAACGGAGAGGTGTTCGGGACCAGGGCGGATGCACGGCAGTATGCGCTGGTGCGCGAGGCCCTGCCCCAGGTCACATATGATGATATCTCCCATATCCTGAAGGTGGAGAAAAAGGATAAGGAGCGGCAGGGGAAGATCGCGGTCTGCACGGCGGGGACGGCGGATATCCCGGTGGCAGAGGAGGCGGCGCAGACAGCAGAGTATTTCGGCGCAGATGTGAGCAGGATCTACGATGTGGGGGTCAGCGGGATCCACCGATTGCTGTCCCGGCTGGATGTGATCCAGGAGGCGAACTGCGTGGTGGCGGTGGCCGGCATGGAGGGTGCGCTGGCCAGTGTGCTGGGTGGTCTGGTGAGCCGTCCGGTGATCGCCGTGCCTACCTCGGTAGGCTATGGGGCCAGCATGCACGGCCTTTCGGCACTGCTCACCATGATCAATTCCTGTGCCAATGGGATCGCGGTGGTCAACATTGACAACGGCTATGGCGCGGGCTATATCGCGGCCCAGATCAACCGGCTGGGCTATGGCGGAGGATATCCGGCGGGCATTGACCGGGATGGATCTGCCGATGACCGAAATGTAAAGTGAAGGACGGCAGCGCCGGGCCAAAGGATGAGGGAAGACGAGGAGGAGAAAGATGGGACAGACATTGTATCTGGAATGTTATTCCGGGATCAGCGGAGATATGGCGGTGGCGGCCCTTCTGGACTTAGGGGCCGATCAGGAGGTGCTGCGCAGGGCGCTGGAAAGCCTGCCGGTACAGGGCGCTTCCATAGAGATCAGCCGGGTGGTGAAGGCAGGACTGGACACATGCGATTTTAACGTACGCCTGGATGCGGAGCATGAGAACCATGACCATGACATGGAATATCTGTATGGGCATGCTCATGGAGAGCACAGCCATGGGCATGAGGAGCATGATCATGGGCATGGAGAGCATGACCACGGGCACGGAGAGCATGGTCATGGGCAGGTCGGACTCATTGACCGGCAGGCCGGACACAGCCATCTCCATGGTGCCCATGCCCATGGAGATGGTCATCACGGCCACGCCCATCCCCATGTACACAGGGGCCTCCCGGAGATCTTAGAGATCATCGGACAGGCAGGGATCAGCGACCGCGCCAAAAAGACCGCGGCCCGGATCTTTACGGTCCTGGCCCAGGCGGAAGCGAAGGCACATGGGGTGCCGATGGATCAGGTCCATTTCCATGAGGTGGGGGCTGTGGACTCCATCGTGGATATCATCGCCGCGGCCGTATGTCTGGACGATCTGGACATCACCGAGGTCATCGTGCCGTCTCTTTACGAGGGCAGGGGCAGCGTGCGGTGCCAGCACGGGATCCTGCCCATACCGGTACCGGCGGTGGCGGCCATCGTCCAGGCCCACAAGATCCCTCTGAAGATCATCGATATGGAAGGAGAACTGGTCACGCCCACGGGAGCTGCGATCGCGGCGGCGATACGGACCAGGAGCCGGCTCCCCAAAACCTTCACGATCAAAAAGCTGGGAATAGGCGCGGGAAAGCGCCAGTATGAGCGGCCAAGCTTCCTGCGGGCCATGCTGCTGGAGGAGGAGAAAGAAGAGGGGCAGGAAAGCCCCTGGGACGGGATCTATAAGCTGGAAACGAATGTGGACGACTGTACAGGCGAAGCCCTTGGCTATGTCCAGGGAAAGCTTTTGGAGGCCGGAGCCAGGGATGTCTACTATGTCCCGATCTATATGAAAAAGAACCGTCCGGCTTATGAGCTGAACGTGCTCTGCGACCCATCCAAGGTGGACGAGCTGGAGCAGATCATCTTCCGGGAGACCACCACGATCGGCATACGGAGGATGCGGATGGAGCGGACGGTATTGCCGAGGGAGGCGGTCCGTATCCGGCTGTCTCTGGGGGAGCTGCAGGTAAAGAAGTGTACATTGTCAAACGGACAGGAGCGGTGGTACCCGGAGTATGAGAGTGTGGTGCGCCTGGCTGAGGCCAACGGGCTCTCCTACCAGCAGGTCATGGAGGTCTTCATGAAAGAAGGCCGGCCTGGAGGGGCAAGAGATGAGGTTTGACAGAAGATCATACGGCAGAGCGGACGCGGTCCGATAGACGGGAGGAGGGAGATGGACATAGACGGACAGGAGATATTTGAGCAGAAGAAGGAAAAGCTGTGGGAGCAGATGAGCCGGTATGCTCGGCAGGATGTGGCGATAGCGTTCTCAGGCGGCGTGGACAGCAGCCTGCTCCTAAAGCTGGCCTGTGAGGCAGCCAGGGAGAACGGGACAAAGGTCTACGCGGTGACCATGGAGACCAGGCTCCATCCTGCCGGGGAGCTTAAGGAGACGAAAAGGATCGCAAGGGAGATGGGCGCGGTCCACCTGACGATCTTTGTAGATGAACTGGAGGGAGCTGGGATCATGGATAATCCGGTGGACCGGTGCTGACTG
>CAJUSS010000113.1:2962-8271 GCA_910588895.1 uncultured Lachnospiraceae bacterium | reverse complement strand
GTGCTATCGGTGTAAAAGGCTCTTGTTCACAAAGCTTTTGGAAAAGACGGACCAGCTAAAGGTCCCTGTCGTCCTGGAAGGGACCAATGAGGACGACCTGCATGTCTATCGCCCGGGGATCCGGGCGCTCAAGGAGCTGCAGATCGTCAGCCCGCTGGCCCAGAACCATATGACCAAGGAAGAGGTCCGCCGCCTTGCGGCCTCCTATGGCCTTCCGGAAGCATCCAAGCCGTCGGCCCCCTGTCTCGCTACCCGGTTCCCCTATGGAGCGGCCCTCTCTTATGAGGCGATGGAACGGGTGGAGCAGGGAGAGACCTATCTGAAGGGCCTGGGCTTTCGAAATGTCCGGCTCCGGGTCCATGGAAGTGTCCTCCGGCTGGAGGTGGACGTACAGGACTTTCCGGCATTGATGCAGCACAGGAAGGAGATCGTCTGCCATCTAAAGGAGGCCGGCTACACCTATCTTACACTGGACCTGGAGGGGTTTCGTTCCGGCAGTATGGATGTGGGCAGCGCATCCCTGTGAGAGGGAGCAGTGATATAGATCAGGAGATCTGACCGCTCATCATCCCCGCGAGCGATGCCGCGAGGTTTTTGATCTTAAGCAGTTGGGAGATAGGAGCATGGAAAATAGGATGACACGGTTTTTGATAAAAAGCCTGATATCTGTATCGGCTTTTTGCGTCATTATCTTTGGGACCCAGGCCGCCTGGAGTAACTGGATGGGGGCAGATGCGATCAAAGATATCGGCGTGATCTATATGTCAGGGATGAGCGAGCAGATCGCTACCCATTTTGGGACCACCATCGAGCTGCGCTTAAGCCAGGTCAGCGCATTGGTGGATTCGGTACCGCCGCAGCGGGCCAGAGAGGATGAGCAGACAAAGGTCGCGCTGGCCTACAGCGCCAGATCGCGGGGCTTTGGCTATCTGGCCTTTTATACGGAGGACGGAGATTGTGAGATGATCTATGGCCCCTACATGGAGTCCGGCCTTCCGGAGGCCTTTTTGCGCTCTCTAAAGAGAGGCGAGCAAAAGGTGAGCGCAGGTACAGATGACGAGGGGACGCCTGTGGTCATGATGGGGGTGCCTGCCGCCTATCCAATGGAGGATGGGCGGACCAGCGTGGCATTGGTAGCAGGGCTCCCGACCAGCTATCTGCGGGATACCCTTGCCCTCAATGTGGATACCTCTTTGGCGGATTACTCCATCATCCGGCGGGACGGCAGCTATATCCTGCAGAGCAAGGAGATGGACAGCGATGACAACTATTTTGACCGGGTAGGCAGCGTCTATGAGCGGATAGACGGGAAAGATCCTGAACAATATGTGGCCGAGCTGACCGCTGCTATGGACGACCGGCAGGATTACACCGGCGTTGTCCGGACCAATGCAGGCAGTAAGAGCCTGTACGTCACAGCCCTTCCGAATTCGGAGTGGTATCTCATCCTGTACATGTCCCACAATACGTTAGACAAGACGATCGACCGGCTGGGGATGCGGTGGACAGTGGTCTCCATGGGCGGCTGCGGCTTGATCTTAGGTGTCCTCCTGCTGGTGTTCTTGGGCTATTTCCGATTGACAAGACAGCAGATCCATGATCTGGATGAGGCAAAACGCACGGCAGAGCGGGCCAGCCAGGTAAAGAGCGAATTCCTCTCCAACATGAGCCATGACATCCGTACGCCTATGAACGGGATCATGGGCATGACCACGGTGGCGATCGCGAATCTGCATAATACGCCCCAGGTGCGTTCCTGCTTAAAAAAGATCAATGTCTCCAGCCAGCATCTTTTAGGGATCATCAATGATATGCTGGATATGTCCAAGATCGAGAGCGGGGAGCTGCACCTGAACGTGGAGCCGGTCTCTCTGCGGGATGTGTTCCACAATGTGCTGACGATCATCCAGCCCCAGATCCAGGAAAAAGGGCAGGAGCTCCATATCTATACCCGGGGCGTGCGCTGTGAAAATATGCTGACCGATATGGTGCGCCTGACCCAGATCCTCTTAAACCTTTTGGGCAATGCGGTCAAGTTCACCCCTCAGGGAGGGCACATCCAGATCACCCTCTGCGAGGAGCCCTCCCCTAAGGGGGATGGGTATGTCCGCTCCCATCTGTATGTACAAGATGACGGCATCGGCATGACGGCGGAGCTCCAGAAAAAGATCTTTGAACCCTTTGTCCGGGAGGACAGCGCGCGGGTGCAGAAGACAGAGGGGGCAGGCTTGGGCCTGACGATCACCAAGCATATCGTTGACGCCATGTGCGGCGCGATCCAGGTAGAGAGCCAGCCAGAGAAGGGCAGCATGTTCCATGTGATCTTAGACCTGGAACGGACCAATGCCCAGGAGCAGGAGCTGAAGCTCCCGGAGCGGGAGATCCTGGTGATCGAGGAAGATGAGCAGATCAGGGAGACTGCCGCAGAGATGCTCACCTCCTTAGGCTTTCATGCAGAGTGCGCTCCGGATGGGGCAGAAGGCTTAAGGCTGGCAAAGGAGCGGCATGATGCCCACAAGGACTACCCGATCGTCCTGCTAGATCATGACCTGTCTGACCACAGCTATCTCAAGGTCATCGAGGAGCTGCAAAAGATCTTGGGGGCGGAGATCCCGATCTTGCTCCTGTTTGACGGGGATTGGGGCGAAGTGGAGAGTGAGGCGCGGGCTGCAGGCGCGGCAGGCTGTATCACCAAGCCGTTGTTCATCTCCGGCTTATACTACGGCCTGCGGAAGTTTGCGGAGGCAGAGCCTGCCTTGCCGGAAGAGACGGAAGAGCAGATCGACTTTGCCGGCCGCCGCATATTGATGGCCGAGGATAATGAGCTGAACCGGGAGATCGCGGAAGAGCTCCTTTCCGAACTGGGACTGGAGCTCACCCATGCAGAGGATGGCAAGATCTGCGTGGAAAAATTCCAGGAGTCGCCGGTGGGTTGGTATGATGCGATCTTGATGGACTTAAGGATGCCGAACATGACCGGCTTTGAGGCGACCGCCGCTATCCGCGGGCTGCCCAGAGCAGATGCGGGCCAGATCCCCATCATCGCGATCAGCGCCGATGCATTTTATGATGATATCCAGCGCTGCCTGGACTGCGGCATGAACGCGCATACGCCAAAGCCGATCGATGTCCGTGTGGTGGCACATCTGCTGGATCAGTTTTTCCAGCAAAGGGAGGTCGTACGATGAAAAGAGTGTTTGTATGGATCGCCGCAGCGGCGGTGGCTCTGACTGCCTGTAATGGGAGTGGCGGTCCTGCCGTTGTTCCCGATGAGGAGGAGAGCAAAAAGGCCCAGGAGGGAGAACCTGCGCCAAAGGATGAGGAGGATGCGGTGGAGCTGACCCTTTGGACCTATCCGGTAGGGAGCTGGGGGAACCGAACGACTGTATCCAGCCTGCTTGGCGGTTTCCGAAAAGAGCATCCGGATATCCATATCACAGTGGAATGTGTGGACTACAGTACCGGCGACGAGCGGATCGAAGAGGCGATCCAAAAGGGGAACGCCCCGGATCTGGTCTTTGAGAGCCCGGAGCGGCTGGTGGCCGACTGGGGGGCCAGGGGGCTGATGGCCGATCTGACCGATCTGTGGGGGATGGAGAAAGGAGAGGTCTATGAGCAGGTCAGGACCGCCTGCCGCTATGAAGACGGCACCTATCCCATCTATCCCATCTGTATGAGCGCACAGTGCATGGCGATCAACTATGACCTGTTCAGGGAGGCGGGCGCCCTGGAGTATATCGACGAGGAGACCCGCACCTGGACTACAGAAGACTTCATACAGGCAGTAAAGGCCTTAAAAGCGTACGGACAAGAGCGGGTGGCCGTGGTCTATTGCGGCGGCCAGGGAGGCGACCAGGGGACCCGAAGCTTAGTGACCGGCTTGTACGGCGGTTCCTTTGCAGACAAGGACCATCAGTCCTACCAGGTGGACAGTCCGGAGAACATCCGCGCTCTGCAGCTGCTCTATGATATGGAAGGGATCGATTTTGATCCTTCCATAGTGGGCAGCGATGAGGTCGATCTGTTCTGCCGCGGGGAGCTGGCCATGGCTTTTTGCTGGAACGGGTCGCTGGAGGTGATCCAGTCCCTCCAGAACCCGACTCTGGACTTTGATATCTTCCCCATGGCCTTCCCCACGCCTACCGGGGAGCCCAGTCTCCAGAGCGGGATATGGGGCTTTGGGGTCTTTGACAACGGCGACCAGGCGAAGGTCCAGGCGGCAAAGACCTTTATCCGTTATATGACAGAAGAGGAGACGCAATATACCCGGGCCGTACAGGCTTCCAATTTTTGGCCGGTCCGGGACATGCCGGATATCTATGCCAATGATGCCCTGATGCAGGAATATGATATCTTCATCCCCTATGCAGGGGACTATTACCAGGTCACTCCCCGCTGGTCCCAGGCGCGTACCGCATGGTGGGAGATGCTGCAGAAGGTGGGAGCGGGAGAAGATATCCCTGCGGCAGTGGAGGGATTTGAAAAAGCGATGGACGGATCTTGAGGGATCTTCACACTCAAAGCAGGCCTCGCAGGATGCCACCTGTGGACCGTGATCGATTTAACATTTGCGCAAAAAAAGTTAATAATTTGGTAATTCCTTTTTGTCCAAAATATGCTATACTAGAGTCCGTTGAAAACAAAAGATCACGATAGGTGGACATAGATATGTATGATGACAGAAGCCGCGGCACGGCCGGCCAGAGCCGTGCGAGAAATAGCAGGAGCAGGAGTTCTTCCGCCAGGACAGGCAGCCATACGTCCAGAAGCGGCACTTCCTCCAGGGGCGGATCCTCAAGGAGCAGTGGATCGGCCAGGAGCAGCGCCCATTCCAGGACCACGGCCCGGTCTGGCGGATCGGCATATAGGAGCAGCAATGCGTACAGGAAGCGGAGGCCGTCCCATGGAGGTCGGTATCCTTCAGGAGGAAGCTGGTGGCTGGCGGTCATCGGATTGGTAGCCATCGTGGCAGTGATCGCCGTCATCGTCGGGATAAGAGGGAAGCAGGCAGCCTCCGAGACAGAGACGGAGAGCATAGAGGAGACCACGGAGCCGCCCACCGAGCTGCAGAAAAAAGTGATGGTGGACGGGGTGGACATCACCGGGATGAGCCGGGATGCGGCAAAGGGGGAGATCTTAAAAGAATATCCATGGTCCATGGAGGTGACCTACGGCGATGAGGTATATGCGGTGGCGAACTTAGTGGAGCAGAGGTTAGATACACTTTTAGACGAGATCTACTTCGGCGAACCGAAGTCCTCCGGCACGTCAAACCAGTGGTAGCCCCGTTCCTCCATATGGTTGGAGTA
>CAJUSS010000113.1:0-2952 GCA_910588895.1 uncultured Lachnospiraceae bacterium | reverse complement strand
CGGCGAACCGAAGGAGTCCTATACATTGGACATCAGCGGCCTTGACGAGGCGGTAGCCGCCCAGGCGGCGGCTGTGGCCCAGCTCTGGGACAAAGCGGCGAAGAACGGATCCATCTCCGAATTTGATAAGACGGCAGGGACCTTCGTCTTTGCCGGAGAAGAGGTGGGAAAGGCCGTGGATCAGGAAAAGCTGATCCAGGATATCCTGGCCGCTCTGAAAAAGAAGGAGTTCGATGCATCGATCGAAGCCTCGGTCCAGGATATCCAGCCGGAGTTCGGCGAGAGCACAGCCAAGGAACGATATAAGACGATCTCCACCTTCAGCACCAAGACCACAGCCAATAAAGACCGGAACACCAATGTCCGTCTGGCCTGTGAGGCGATCAACGGCTATGTGCTGAAGCCCGGCGAGGAATTTTCCTTTAACGATGTGGTAGGGAAGCGTACAGAGGAGAAAGGCTATAAGGCCGCCGGCGCTTACAGCAACGGCGAGGTGGTCCAGGAGATCGGAGGCGGCGTATGCCAGGTATCCACCACCCTTTACAATACCGTCCTGCGGGCCGGGTTAAAGACGACGGTGCGCCGTTCCCATACCTATGAGCCTTCCTATGTCACGCCAGGACAGGACGCTACGGTCAGCTTCGGCGGACCGGACTATAAATTCATGAACAACTCCGATACTGCGATCGGCATCCGGGCCAGCTATGCGGATCAGGTATGCACGGTCGCGATCTACGGGATCCCGATCCTGGAGGAGGGCGTGAAGTACGATCTTCGGTCCACGAAGATCAAGGACACGGATCCTCCGGCGCCCACTTATGAGGAGGATCTGACCCTGCAGCCTGGTGAGGAGAAGGTCAAGTCCAAAGGGAGCCAGGGAAGCTATTGGGAGACCAGGCTGGTCATCACAAAGGATGGTGAGGAGATCAGCAAAGAGGTGGATCATAACACTACCTACAAAGGACACGCACCCGTGCTCCTTCGGAACACCTCCGGGGTAGTGATGCTGCCGGAAGAGACATCGGCTCCTGCGGAGACGGTCGTCCCCTCTGAGGGAGCGGCAGACGGCATCGTGCCCACCCAGGGCAGCACACCCCAGGATCCTGCGGAGAGCAGTCCTGCCGGGAACCGGGAGCAGGGACCAGGGGGGACGATGCCCTCCTCCGCAGCAGGGAACACAGCGCCTACGACGGCGGCTCCCACCACAGCTGCCGTCACGCCCAGCGTAGAGTCCCCCGGGACTGTGATCCCCGGTGGTGTAGAAGCCGGACCCGGGGGGCCCGGTGAAGGAAATATGGTCGCACCGAACCCACTGACAGGGGCGGGTGCGCCGTGATCGGGCAGCGATAGACGGATACGTCAGAGCGGGCAGTGATATAGGGGCGGATATGTCAGACCGGGCAGTGATATGGCGGTCGCAGAAAGACCTCGGTGATACGGGATACGCTGTATGTGGCACGCTATAGGTGGATAAAAGCAGAGAGATAGAAAATAGAAATTAAGAAAAGACCAGATGCGGGAAGTTGGCATCTGGTCTTTTTTTGTGGTCCGTGTACGTCACGGTGCATCATTTTTTTCTTTTTTTTCATCTCCTTTTAACAGTCTTTCCTGTGTATGCAGCAGCTCTCTGGCCATAAGGAGAAGATATTGCTGTGTCTCCGGCGCCAGATGGGTAAAGATATCCGTAAATTCCTTTTCATATGGAGACGCAAAGAACATCTCCCCATCCCCTGTGCGGAGCCAATCCTCATTTACATGATAGACCGAACAGATCACTTTGATGTGCCGGTCCGAAAGCGGATTGATCCCATTTTCAATCATGGAATAGGCAGTCTGGGTGATCCCTAATTGTTTTGCAAAATTTGTCTGATTGATCTTTAATTTCTTTCGCAGCTGTTTTAAACGACTGATCAAAGCTATCTACCTCACTCGTTTTTTGTATCGGTAACGGTCTGTCTCTTGTCATGTTGGTTTCCGTCACAAAGATCTGTTCCTTATCATGATCGATCTGCCCCATAGATAGATCTACCTGTTACCATTATAACATGGATCCTTCCTCTATAGTTTATCGATTATCCGAGTATACTATCTTTGATATCTCGATGCGCGTTCTGTCTCGCGCTCACCATCTTACATTATCATGCAGGAAATGAAAAATCAAGTAAAATATCATTAAGTTAATAAAATGCGTTGACATAGTATTAATAATATGATATTTTATGAACATAAAATTAATCAAAAGGAGTGCTGTGGATGGAAAATGCGGTCGTTAAGGAAACGACAGATATCCTAAAAAGACTTACGCCCAAGAACCAGTCTTACTTTATGACCTTAGTGCGGCTGGCGGAGGTGGCGGAGAACGCGGTGCGGCATCAGGAAGCGGAGCATCTGTCTACACCATGCGATGGAGGCGGGCAGAGCACCGGGCAGACATATAAAAGGACCGTTTAAAAAGATGATCTAAAAGCACCGCTTAAATAGATCGTTCGAAGGTATCATTTGGAAGGATGGTCTAGGGGTAGGATCGTTCAGAGGAATGATCGTTCAGAGGTATGAGCGAAAGGTATGTTTGAAGGATCTTTGTGGCTGGGCGGAGAGAGCGTCTGTGAGAGCAGCGGCTTTTGCGACTGGCTCCCAGCGGGGCGGGATAAGAGACAGATGCATGAGAGGAGGCGGTGGAACTTGATCGATCGCGTATCGGATATCAGGCAATATCATGGGGCAGAGCGGGGGCCAGATCACAAGGAGATGATCGAAGGCTTTATCGATACCCAGGTGACTGGCCGTGGCCTGGACGGACGGACCGAGAAGGCTTACCGTTTGGATCTGGAGCATTTTTATAGATGGCTAGAGCAGGAACGGGTCGCAGAGGCAGGGCCGGAAGGTTTTGGTGCAGGTGCAGAGGCGGAGGATCCTGGCACAGGGTGGCGCGAAAAGACCTGGGAGGAGGAG
>CAJUSS010000112.1 GCA_910588895.1 uncultured Lachnospiraceae bacterium | reverse complement strand
TGCCGTGGAATCCTATAGCACAGGAACGGTGTCGATAACCACTGCCTTTTAGTATAGAGGTCTGGTGGTTATTTTTCTATCCACTATCTTATTTGACGCTTACTTTGTAACGGAGGAAGTAAGATGGTTGATAAACAAAATGGAGAACATGGTCTGGGTATAGACAAAATTTCTGTACGGGATAGCTCCCTGTTCCTCTTCAAAAGCGACGGTGAGAGTATCAGATCGATCGTAAAAATATGTAAGCAATTTATTGGCGATAGGGAAGTAGTGGCCATAAAAAGGGAACCCTTTGGGACCATAAACAAAACATATCAGGTAGAGACAATTGATGGAATATATATAGTACAAAAAATTGGTTCTTCAGTGTTTGAAAAAAATATAGGAGCATTGGAAGACAACTATAGGAATTTCATAAACGCTTATGTTAGGCAAAAAAGTGCAATGGATTCTTTTGCCATCCCCCAATGGATCCCAGATACGGATGGGCACATGATCTTCCAAGATCAGCGTGAGGAATGCTGGAGGATGTATCGATATTTGTGCGGAGACAATTTAGGCACTTTAACTATAAATGATCGAGTGAAGATATTTGCTAAAACAGTAGCAGTAATGCATACTTTGCTGGAAGATATTACTGATATACCTCAAAGCACGATCAGTCATTTTCATGATATTGCACATTATTTTAAAGTGTATTTATCGCTCAGACCAGAACGTGTTCGAGATGATGAATGCGAGACGATCATACAGACAGAGATAAATTTTATTTTAGACAATTGTATATTTGAAGATAATTGTGTGATTCATGGAGATACATTACTAGAAGTCACAGCTGGATGCACGGCCTGTCTATCTTCAGAAGGAAGAGATGATCGCCGGGCATTTCCTGAGCTGTTATCTGGCTGTCCTGCTGATAAGGATCTTCCAGTTCAAGATCTTAGGAGATAGCTATCATCCAGAGGAGATCTTTGACTTTTTCAGACAGTTCCGGGTAGCGGAGGTATCCCCTAAGAGATACATAAACCTTATAAGGAGCGCACCCTTTATCAAGGGTCTTTCTAACTTGACAGGGCTCCCTCTTACCTCATATTTTTTATCTGATCGACAACTAAAAAAGATGTTGAGGCACAGGCTCTGATTTGGCGGACCTGTGGCTTAACACCATTTTTTTCATTTCAACGCCGAAAGTCAGGTTTGTCAATAAAAAAGAATTTAATGAGGTACTTACAGATGATACCCCCTGATGCCATCAAATGACAGGTTAGTTCTGACAAGGGCGACCGGTAGCCTGGCGAGTGCGTTCTCAATTATTTTATAAATGGTTTTTTTAACCATACTTCTAAAGATGGTTTTCTAAAATTTTACTGGACATTTTTGTAAAAATATGTTATGATTGGTCTATAGAATTAGATGGAGCCTATTTTTGTATCAGCCCAAAGGATGGAGGGATATATGCCAGCGCTCAATAAAGAGCATAAAGATCGACTGTTCAGCTTTTTATTCGGCAGTGAGACGAACAAGCAATGGACACTCAGCTTATATAATGCGATAAACGAGACCTGTTATACGGATCCAGAGGAGATCCATTTTACAACGATGGATGATGTTGTTTATATGGGGATGAAGAATGACCTGTCATTCATCTTGTTTTATGTCATGAACATTTATGAGCAGCAGAGCACATTTAACCCGAACATGCCGATACGTCAATTGATGTATGCGGGGAAACTTTATGACAAATATATCCATATGAACCAACTGAACATCTATGGGAAGAAGAAGGTACGCCTCCCGATCCCTAAGTTAGTGGTATTCTATAATGGGATAGAGGAAAAGGAAGAAACGATTTTAAAGCTGAGCGATCTCTTTGATAAGAGTGGAGAAGGGAGGTCCGCAGAGCCGGACATCGAGGTGAGGGTCCGGATGATCGATATCAACTACGGAAGAGACAAAAGGCTGATGGAGGCTTGCCGTCCATTGGCTGAATATGCGTGGCTGATCTGGCAGATCCGGGAGAAGGAAAGGAGTATGGACGATATCGAGAGTGCAGTAGATGCGGCCCTTGATGATATGCCAGGAGATTTTTTGATCAGATCCTTCCTGATCGGGAATAGAGCGGAGGTGAAAGATATGTGTATCACAGAATATAATGAAGCACAAACGATGCAGATGCTCAAAGAAGAAGGAAGAGAAGAGGGAAGGCTTGGTTTGTTACTGGAGATGGTCAGCGCTGGTGATATGTCTATAAAAAAGGCAGCTGAGTATCTGAAGATGACGGTTGAGGAATTTAGCCGTTATGTCCGGTGATGTATGGTCCGGGATCCACTTGTTTGATCGAGACTGCTTGGTCATTCTTTTGGAGGATAGCAAGTTGCCCGATCACCGCATCGGTCTGGGGTGGTAAGTGCCTCAAAAAACGGTGTACTGTGATGCTCTTCCTCTTTGCACAATATCATCAAATGGTTAGACGGTGACGGCAAGGGCAACCGGGAGCCTAGTATGATCCACTTTAAATAAAACCGTGTTTGATTATCCCTGCTTGTCTTGCCCCTGACGTTTTCTTGTTCGGGGCTTAGGCGCGCGCTTATCCTTATCACATGCATTTGCGGCTTTATGGTTTACAACTTCATATACGATCTGGCTGATGTCTTCCTTGGCAAGATCTATATCATCAAGTTTGTAAGACCAGTGATAGGGAACAGGAACTTTATTGATCTCATCAAAGTATTGATAGATCCGACTTTCCAATCCTTCTCTGCTGGAAACCCTGATGCCATTCAGCATCTGCTTTGTGAGCTTGCTGAAAAAGCCTTCCACCATGTTCAGCCAGGAGCCATGGGTTGGCGTAAATACAAATTCAAATCTTCCAGCCACTGTATTGAGATATCCCTGCGTCTCTCTTGAGGTATGGGCTAAATGGTTGTCAAGGATGAGGCGTATTTTATCCCCGGTAGGATACTCTCGTCCAACATTTTTAAGAAACGGACGAGATCAGAGCTTTTGTGGGTCGGGCTTACAAGGGAGACCGCTTCACCGGTAAGCAGGTCGATGGCTGCAAGCAGTGACAGCGTGCCCAGCCGCACATACCCATAGTCACGGCATACTGTGCTGTTTTTTCTGTTCCCGGGACAGGCGGCCTGTCGTCAGTAGTAGTATCCAGCGCCTGCATCCCAGGCTTTTCATCATAGGACAGGGTATGGACTGGTATCCCTTCAAAAGGCCGGATGGTCCCATCCTCGTCAAACTGCAGGGAAAGCTGTTTATAGATAACAAGGACATCATGCATCTTGGGATCAAACTCAGGGTCACGTCTCTCGCAGTAGTAAGATATCTTAAAAGGACGTATCTTTGCATTTGCCAGTATCTTGCGCAGCGCTGTCTCAGTCACAGATGCCATGCGGGGATGTCCTTCCTGCTCTGCAATAGAATTGATAAAGCGCGTAAAGCTGGCTGGGTACCACAATCCGGCCGGATACCCGAGATCCTTTGGTTTCTGGCAGGCCTTGTTTATGGTCCAGGTGATATCAGCATCTGTGATCTCCGCTTTACGACCACGCCCTTTGTTGTCCTGCAAGGCTGCTCCAATGCCGCCGGCATTATATTTGTCAAGGCACAGCCTTACAGCTGTAACACAGGTATCAAGTTTATCCGCGATAGCTTCATTTGACCTGCATTTTGATTTGAGCAACAGTATCTTAGCTCTGATGTAGGTTCTTGCTTCTACGAGTACTTTGGCGGAGGACACCCTCTAAAGTGGTTTTATCATCATCTGTAAGGTTAATGGACTTTATTAAATTTGGCATAACATGACTTCCATTGGATGAGGTCATTATACCACAGATTTAAACATATGTCTAAATAAATTGGATTGTACTAGTGATCCACTTCCAGGGGATAAAGATTTATATCCCTGAGGCTTCCAGCCGGAGACGCTCCGAAAGCTGCTCCAGGTGATGAGGCAGCTATGAGGCGGCATATGGCTGCCGGGGCTGATTGGATCTTCCTGGCCTGCGGAGCTACGGACTTCAGGAAACAGATAATGGGTCTGACCGCTATGATCAGGACGGTTTTGTATCGGCGACCAAAAGCTGCTGGATGATCTGAAGTCCCAGTGGCCGAAGGCACCATCTGAGGTGGAGGATATCTCCCTCCAGCAGGTAGAGTGGCTCCTGGCAGGACTGGAGATTGAACAGAAAAAGGCTCTGCGCCCCATAAAAAAAGAAGGCCTCAGACACCTGCTACTGACTTGAAAAAAAGTGACGAGAGAACGCTCTAAGGTCCCTGAAAGATTGGCATCTTTCAGGGACCTGCTCATCTTGGGATATTGTATCAAACAAACGGAACTGCTATACTATAGGCAGGTGGAGCCATAGACTGGATACAGCTGGGTGTAGAGAATATCCACAAATTGTAAAACTCCTTGACATGGGTCGTTTTATAGTCTATAATGTAAAAAAATGGATGATCCATAAGGCGCACATGAGTCCCCAACAAGATCCAGTACCTGGCACAGGTCAGCTGGCGATGTGGGGTCTCACCCATCATCAAGGAGGTCTTCTATGCCGGATCAAGATAAGAGTAAAGAAAAGATACAGTTCGTACAGCGCAACTACAAGGACACGATCTTTCACGACCTGTTCTCAGATAAAGAGAACGCCCTTTCCCTCTATAACGCCCTGGACCACACATCCTATCAGGACACAGGGGGCTTAGAGGTGGTCACACTCTCGGACGCGATCTACATCCATCGGAAAAATGACGTGTCGATCTTGTTCCAGGACCATTTAGAGCTCTGGGAGCATCAGAGCACGCAGAACGGGAACATGCCCCTCAGAGGACTGCTGTATTTTGCACGGGAGATCGAGGGCATATTGGCGGCCAGAGGAGTGGATCTGTACGGCAGTAGGGTCGTGAAGATCCCTGCGCCGGATCATTACGTTTTCTACAATGGCCTGATCACAGTGCCGGAGCGTCTGGAGCTGCATCTTTCTGATGCCTTTTGCGTCCCCAGAGAAGGCTACGAGTGGACCGCCCATGTGCTGAACATCAACCAGGGCTATAACAAAGAACTGCTGGATGCGTGTCCGCCATTAAAGGGTTATACGTCGCTGATCGGATACATACGGGAGCACCAGAGAGAAGGGTGTGGTCTGTCAGACGCAGTGGATCGTGGGATCGACCGGTGCATCAAAGAAGGTGTGCTGAAAGGATATCTGCTGAGAAAGAAAGGGGAGGTAAAACGTATGCTGCTCACAGAATTTGACGAGGAACGGTTTGTCCGGACTATGAAAGAGGAGGGACGGGAGGAAGGCATAGAAGAAGGCATAGAGAAAGAAGGAGAGCGGATGGGCCGGCTGATCTTAAGGCTCACCGCGGAAAAGAGGTTCAGGGACCTGGAGCGTGCGGCGATAGACCGGACCTTCAAGGAAGAACTATATACCCAGTATGGTCTTTGAGAGGGATCTATGCCTAAGATCGGTGCAGTCAGACCATTGGGAGAACTGTGCAAGATCCATACCATGTTGGTAAATGTGTATGGTGCAGGAGATGTGGGATGCGGACAAAGCCGCCGTCCCATCATCTCCTTTTGGTCGTGGGTGGAAAAGACCTCCGTCCTGTCCACCACCAACGAGCTGCTGGCCAAGGCGCTAAACTGCCGCATCCAACCAGAAAGAGTATCTGGAGACATCCATGGAGGGTGGTCGCTATGTTCCATATTGCATGGCCATTGTTGCTTGTATAAAGGCCTGCTTGAAGGTAAGTCCCTAAAAAGAAACCATTTCAAAGAAAAAGGCTCCCCTGACTGTAAACCAACTACAGTCGGTGGAGCCGTTTTTTTGTCCATATGGATCGTCGTATTGCTGTTTGCCTGTAACCGTTCAGATAAGTCTGCGCGTTTACCGCGCTGACCGTACGAAGATGTGGTGATCGAAAGCATCCGGCCATCACGCAGCGATCTTCAATGGCCGGATGCCGTAACCGTTCAGGGTATCTGACGGCTACGTTTGCCTCCCTTTTTTGTTTTCTGATCATTTAAGCGCTTTTTTATGATAGCCCTTTGCAGATATCCTTACTGGAGGGGACACTGCCTTGAACGCCTTCCATGATGCTGTCTGCACATATGCAGCAGGGGCGTATGCCTACTGACCTCTTGCCATCCTCCGAGGATCATATATGGATGCTCTCTTGCGACACTGTTTTCTAAAATTTTACTGGATATTTTTGTAAAGTTGTGATATGATCATAGCAAAGGATGATGGGTACATCAGGGCTGATCATGGTCATGTCAGTGGAGCGAAAAGCCATTGTCTGCGATGCGAAAAAGGGATATACTTATAGGTAAGCCCTGTGTGTACGACTGACACAGGAGGAGATATGGAAAAAGAGATGCGAGGGAAAACTGGAGGACAGAGTACGCCTGGGGCAGGGGCCAAGAGCTATCCCTGGGAAGACCGGGCGCTGAAGGCGGCAGCCCAGCTCATGGGCGAGGAGCTCCTGCCCCTCCTTGGTGTGGAGGGAAAGGTAGAGCGGACCGCCCCTACGGAGCAGGTCTTTTTGGAGGTCAAGGATCTCCTGGCGGATTTCAACTTCGAGATGGAGGATGGGAGCTGGCGGCATCTGGAGTTTGAGAGTGACAGCATCACGAAAAAGGACCTGCGCCGCTTTCGCGCCGATGAGGCGGTGATCAGCTATCAGTATGAGGTGGATGTGGTCACCTGCGTCTTGTGCAGCTCGGCTGTAAAGGACCTGATGCGGGAGCTGCGCCAGGGGGAGAGCATCTACCGGGTGCGGATCGTCCGGATGAAGGACAGGGACGCGGATGCCGTCATCCGTGGACTGGAAGGGAAGCAGGCGGCAGAGCATAGCCTGGACCGGGCAGAGCTCTTAGAGCTTTTGCTGTCCCCGCTGATGGGCGGCCGGATGCCCCAGGGGGAGCGGATCAAAAAGGGATTTGGGCTTTTGGAAAAGGAGCGGGAGCATCTGGGAGAAGAGGAGCTGATCCGGATGCAGTCCGTGCTGTATGCCTTTGCGATGAAGTTTTTGGAGAAGGAAGAGATCGGAGAGATAAGGAGGTCATTGAAGATGACGTTATTGGGACAGATGCTGATGGAGGATGGGAGAGAGGAAGGAAGACAAGAAGGAAGACAAGAAGGGGAAGGGCGTGTGAACCGTCTGATCTTGAAACTCACAGCTGAGAAAAGATACGGCGATCTGGAGCGCGCCGCAAAGGACCGGGCATTCCAGGAGGAGCTATATGAGCGATATGGGCTCTGATGAGATGTCTTCTGGCCGAGGCTGGATCTCCATACTTCTTCTATGGATAAGGCCTTGACGGGCAAGCTCTAAAATCTCACTGGATATTTATGTAAAGATATGGCGTGCTCATCTTAACAGATGATGATCGCACCAGGGCCTGTCCCGATCATCGCGGATGAGCAGAAGAGCATTGTCTGTGATGCCGAAAAGGGATATGATACAGATGGGTCCTGTGCGTTCGATCGGCACAGGAGGAGATCATGGAAAAAGAGGCACAGAAGACAACAAGAAAAAGAGGTATGCGGACAAAGCCGCTGTCCCATTATCTCCTTTTAGTCGTGAGTGGAAAAGACCTCCGCTCTGTCCGCCGCCAACGAGCTGCTGACCAGGGCGCTAAACTACGCATCCGACCAGAGGGGGATCCAGAGACCTTCATGGAGGATGGGAGGCTGCCCCTGACCAACAATTTATGCTTTGTACAGGAGCTATATTCAGACCGTTCGCGACCGCGAGGCGGGCCTGGCTTTTTGCGGATACACCAAGGGAGCGACGGCCAGCGCGGTACACTACATACCGGCAGAGGGCGCAAAGGCCAAGGATCTGGACGTGTGCGGTTTTGCTGCTGAGAGGGGCTGGAGGTGGTCACCCCTTTCAGACGCGATCTACATCCACCAAAAGAATGATGTGGCGGTCTTGTCCCAGGACCATTTAGAGCTCTGGGAGCACCAGCGCACGCAGAACAGGAACATGCCCCTCAGAGGGCTGCTGTATCTTGCCCGTGAGATCGAGGGCATATTGGCAGCCAGAGGAGTGGATCTGTACGGCAGTAGGGGGATCTGTACGGCAGTAGGGGGATCTGTACGGCAGTAGGGTCGTGAAGATCCCTGCGCCGGATCATTACGTTTTCTACAATGGCCTGGCTACAGCGCCGGAGCGTCTGGAGCTGCATCTTTCCGATGCCTTTTGCGTCCCCAGGGAAGGATGCGAGTGGACCGCCCATGTGCTGAACATCAACCAGGGCTTTGACAAAGAACTGCTGGATGCGTGTCCGCCATTAAAGGGTTATGTGTCACTGATCGGATACATACGGGGGTACCAGAGAGAAGGGCGTGGCCTGTCAGACGCGGTGGATCGTGGGATCGACCGGTGCATCAGGGAAGGCGTACTGAAAGGATATCTGCTGAGAAAGGGGAGGTAAAACGTATGCTGCTCACAGAATTTGACGAGGAACGGTTTGTCCGGACTATGAAAGAGGAGGGACGGGAGGAAGGCATAGAGAAAGGCAGGGAGGAAGAAGGAGAGCGGATGGGGCGGCTGATCTTAAGGCTCACCGCGGAAAAGAGCGGATAGATAAATTCCTAGGAAGGATCTTTGGATATGGAGACCATGCAATGGAGGCGATAAAGTTGAGTATCTCGGCTTTACGGATGATAAGGTCCGGGAGATACTGGATCATTATGGAGTAGGGGATCGATACCAAGATGCAAATGTGTGGCAAGGAGGTCTAAAGGCTCCCCTGACTGTACGCCACGATAGTCACGGGAGCCATTCTTTTGACCATCTTTTCCGATCTCTTTTTATGTTTTACGATCCGCTCATTTTTTCCAAGCCAGCTTCCGCGACAAAAACCGCAGGGTATCCAGCTTTTTCCTGTCTTCTTCCGGCAGGCCTTCTGTGAGGATATCGGTCAGCAGTCCGGTCTCCTGGTCGGTGAACTGGAGGCCTTGTTTTTGGGCATCCAGGTTTAGTTCCATGAAGGAGCTTAAGAGCTGCTCTTTTGGTGTTTTGGCGATCTTATCGGCGAAGGAGGTCAGGAGATCTAGTTTTCTCCGGTCCATATTTTTTAAACGGGGGTCGTTCTTCCATGATCGTTCCATGAGCTGCACCTTTCTGGCTATGTAAATGCCTGCATGGTCTGCATGATCAGCTGGATATTGTCCAGCCGTGACTGCTGTTCCGGGGAGAGGATGGATCTGAGCTTTTCCATCATGATGGTAGGGGAGGGGCCGCTGTCTACGGCGGATGTGGGTGTGGCCTCCTGATAATTCCTCCGGATCTGGAAGCCCTGGAGGATATTGATGATCACATCCATCAGATCCTGCTCCTGCTGAGTGCCGTAAGGCTTGATGGCATTGAGCATCTCGATAGGGGAGGACTGGTCCGATCCCACGGAGCAGATCCCCATCTCACCCTCCGGCCCTTCGCGGAACAGCTCCATGGTCCGCATCAGTTCATTTCCCTTTACCAGGACAGAGAGGAATTTTTGTTGGGAGACTTGGACATAGGGAAGGGCGGCTTTGATCATCTGGAGATGGTGGTCGCCGATCAGATAGTCCAGGTCTGTGAGCTTATAGTCATCTTTTTCCATTTTTCATTATACCATCCTGCGCTTTCTTTGCTCCTATGTATATGATCCATGTACGGGTTTTATTCTTTTGCATATCTTATCTTTAGAAGGAGGTTCTAGAAGATGGTGTTTTCAAGATTGATCATAGATGGAAATGCTGTGTATGAGATAGATGATGCCTGTATGGAACGGCGCCGCAGACGTTTAGAGGAATTGGAAAAGAGACAGGACAGGAAACTGCAGGGGCAGGAAGGAAAGCCTGTGAGCCGATAAAGGATCGGGCGGTCTGGTCTGCTGCGAGAGCTGAGGAGGCCGCTGCAGGGAGTGCAGATATATGTGAAGATAGGCCGCCTGTCTGCTGTATCACAGATGGGCAGACAGGCGGTCAGATCTCCGGCGGATACCGATCCCACAGCCGAAAGGCACCTCTCCAAAGAGAGATGCCCTCAGCATGTTTTGTGGTCCGAAGAGCAGAGCCTGTGGGCCAGAAAGCCAGAGGCACAGGCTCGCCAGAGTGGGCTTTTTAGATGGCAGTCATCTGATGCCGGCAGATCAGCAGAAGAAACCGTTCCCATTTCCGCAGAAGAGGAGCAGGATGATGATCCAGCACATATTTCCGCCGCCGAAACCGCATACGCAGTTATGTTCGAAGCATCCGTTGTTGCATCCGCTGTTGCCGCCGCAGCAGCACAGGATCAGGATGAGGAAGATCAGATTAGAACAGCTCCCTCCTCCTGTCTGGCATTCACATCCGCACCCACAGTTTGTTGCCGCTACATCACTCATGTTATTTCCTCCAAAAGATTTTCTTTACACTCCATCATATGTCGATCGGCTTGCCACAGTTTCCTGGGATCTTACAAAAAAATTTAAAAAGCGGGGACAGGGGGGAGAAAAGACAGGTTGAAAAAGCAGGGGCTGGATGATATGATCATTATGGATAGAACGTTTGAACGTGTTTGCGGAAGAGATGAGCACACAGCGGAATAGCAAAAAGGAACGAGCAAAAGAAACGAGCAAGAGAAGGAGGTCTTTTTATGGGATACATCGATCTGCACGTCCATTCTAATGCTTCGGACGGCACCTTGTCCCCCACTCAGGTGGTGGAGCTGGCGGCGAAGGAGGGGCTTAAGGCGATCGCGCTGACAGACCATGATACGGTGGCTGGGATCCGGGAGGCGAAAGAGGCAGCTGCCCGTACCGGTGTGGAGCTGGTGCCGGGGATCGAGTTTTCCTGTGTCTGGAAGGGGACGGAGATCCATATCCTGGGGTTGTTCGTAGAGATCGGCGATCCTGCCTTTACGCATGCAGTCCAAAAGCTTCTGGCGATCCGGAATGAACGGAATGAGGAGATGATCCGCCGTTTTCAGGCAGACGGCATTAAGATCACGCTGGAGGGACTGCAGGCAGGGGCGACGGGTACGGTGATCACCCGAGCGCATTTTGCAAGGCTTTTGGTGGAAAAGGGCTATGCAGCTACTTTGGATACGGCCTTTAAAAAATATCTCCAGTATGGAGGCCGCTATTGTATCCGAAAGGAACAGATCGATCCGGAGGAGGCGATGGACATCTTAGTAAAAAACCATGCATTTCCTTCATTGGCTCATATCATGCAGTACAAGCTGGGGTGGGAGGAGAACAAGAAACTGCTGGCTTATCTGAAGGAGCTGGGACTGAAAGGGCTGGAGGTCTATCATTCTTCTCACAATGCCAGCCAGAGCATCCGTCTCCAGGACCTGGCTGTGCGATATGGCCTCCTGCCCACAGGCGGTTCGGATTTCCATGGGGGCAATAAGCCGGATATCCAGATCGGTGTGGGGCGAGGCGGCCTTAAGCTGTCCTACGGACTTTTGGAGGAGATCAAAAAAGCC
>CAJUSS010000111.1 GCA_910588895.1 uncultured Lachnospiraceae bacterium | reverse complement strand
CTGCTTTTGTGCGAGCACAACGCAGGTCCTTACCCGCCTTTTTCCGCACTGCTCTTCGCTTTCGTGTACATTATAACACAAAAAAACACGCTTGCGCGTGTTTTTTACATAAAGCTCCTGACCGGCCTTAAGCTGGTTTATTTCTCGCTCAGGTAGTTTTCAATATCGGAGATCGCCTGACTCTCGTCATTACCGTCAGCAGTGATCGTCAGTTCTTCGCCAGTCGCCAGCCCCAGGGTCATCATACCCATGATACTCTTAGCATTCACTCTCTTAGAGCCAGTCTCTACATAGATCTTACTTTCATACTGACTTGCCACTTGTACCAACATAGCGATCGGTCTGGCTTCCAGACCGGATGAGAGTTCAACGGTAACTGTCTTTCTGATCATAATCTTCCTCCTCTTTTTCGGATGGCCCGCATTCTACCCCAATAACCGATCCGACGTTCTATTTCCGAAGGGACTCTGCTATGGCTCCCAGCTTCCTGAGCCGATGGTTCACGCCTGACTTCCCCACGGGCGGATCTAATGCCTCCCCCAGTTCCTTCAAGGTAGCCTCCGGACGCTCTAAGCGCAACCTAGCTATATCTTCCAGATTTTCCGGAAGATTTGAAAGCCCCTGGCGGTCTCGGATGTATTCAATATCTTTTACCTGCTTTACCGCCGCCGATACGGTCTTGTTCAGATTCGCGGTCTCACAGTTCACCTGCCGGTTCACCTGCCCGCGCATCTCCTTTAAGATCCGGATGTTCTCCAGATCCATCAGAGCCAGATGGGCTTCCATCACGTTCAAGATATCCACGATCTGGCTGCCTTCCTTCATGTAAACGACAAAATATCGCTTCCTGACCACGATCTTGGCATCCATCCCAAAGGTGTTGATGAGCGCCTTGAGCTGGAGTGCCTTCGGCTGTGTGGCGCAGGCGATCTCAAAATGATAGGACTGCTTTGGGTCGCTGATCGAACCGGCTGCCAGGAAAGCGCCTCGGATAAAAGCGCGCCTGCAGCAGGCCTGCTTCACCACCACATTTCTGGTGATGGATAAGTCTTCCCCGATCTCCCCGTCCTGGTCCATCAGCTTCGTGGCCATAAGGACGCGCGCAGCGTCTTTATGCTCTCCCACTACCACAGCATAGACCCCATTTTTTTTGGATCTTGCATTTTTCCTGATCGAAACATCCGCTATTATATTAAAGGTTTTTCGTAATAATGTAAAGCACTTTCTTGCAACTGCCCGATTTTCTGTCTGGACCTTGATCTTGCAGCCACCTGCCGAGCAGGCGATCCTCCCGCATAAACTGATGATGGCTGCGATCTCCGCGATCATACAATGTCTGGCAGCAGGCACCTGCCTGGATAATTCATCCTTTACGGTGGATGCGTACGACATCGGCTACCGCCCCTTCCGTCTGCCGGTGACCTTCCGTCTCAAAACGGCCACCTCTACTTTTGGATATCCCGGTGGAACAGCTTCACCCCATATCCGGCATTCCTCTCCAACTGCCCATAAAGACCGCTGGCAAGGGTCACGGAACGGTGTTTCCCTCCGGTGCAGCCGATGCCGATCACCAGCTGGTTCTTCCCTTCCAGGATGTAGTTGGGGATCAGAAAATCCAGCATATCCACCAGCTTCCCTAAGAACACGTCCGCCGTCCCGCCCTGCTTCACATACTCCTGGACCATGGGCTCCTCACCGGTCCTGTCCCGCAGTTCCTCCACATAGTAGGGATTGGGCAGGAAACGGACATCAAAGACCAAGTCCGCATCTGTAGGGATCCCGTATTTGAACCCAAAAGACAAGATCGTGATATAGAGGTTCTTATACTCCTGGTCCTCCACAAAGATCTTTTCCAGTTCCTGGCGCAGCTCTCTGGTCAAAAGATGGCTGGTATCGATGATCAGGTCCGCGTCCGCTTTTAAAAAGGAAAGCCTTTCCCGCTCTGCCTCGATGCCCTTCTCGATCCGCCCGGTCCCGGACAGAGGATGCTTGCGCCTGGTCTCCTTGAACCGCTTGATCAGGGTCTCGTCCCCGGCATCCAAAAACAGGATCTGGTAGGGAAAGCGCTTCTGCTCCCACCGCCCCAGCACGTCCTTTAGCTGCGGGAGGTCCTCTCCGCTGCGGATATCCACGCCCAGGGCCACCTTTTGGATATCGCCTGTGCTCTTTAAGCTCAGCTCCGTAAATTTGTCCACCAGAGATATGGGCAGATTATCTACACAGTAGTAACCCATATCCTCCAGCATCTTCAGGGCCTGTGTCTTGCCTGCACCTGACATCCCTGTCACGATCACCAGCTTCATCTCTGTAGCCTCCTGCTATCGACTTTTCTGTTTGTAGCACCTTTCTATCGGACCGGCCCGGCCGGGGCCCCATCCCTTATGTGGTCAAGGAAACTCCCCCAAGGTCTTCACTTCCAGCTCCAGCTCCACGCCGAACTGTGCCTTCACCCTTTCAGAGACCTGACGGCACAGCTCCATCACATCGGAGGCGGTGGCCCCGCCCCGGTTGATCACGAAGCCGCTGTGCTTTTCGGAGACCTGTGCGCCGCCCACCCGGAAGCCTTTCAGACCGGCATCCTGGATCAGCTTGCCGGCAAAGCAGCCCTCCGGACGCTTGAAGGTGCTGCCCGCGCTGGGGTATCCTAAGGGCTGCTTGGCTTTCCTGGCAGCGGTCAGCTCCTTCACACGCTCGTCGATCGCCCCGCGGTCACCTTTCTGCAGCAGGAGCCGGACGCCCAGTACGATCCAGCCATTCTTTAGGATGCTGCTGGTGCGGTAGCCCAGCTCCAGCTCGCCAGCGGGGACTTCGATCTCCCTGCCGTCCCCGGTCAGGACCTGAACGGAGCGCAATACATCCTTCATCTCCGAGCCGTAAGCCCCGGCGTTCATCACCACGGCTCCGCCCATCGTCCCGGGGATGCCGGTGGCAAACTCCAGACCGGTAAGCCCCATGTCACAGGCTCCTCGTGCCGCCTGGGCCAGCAGCGCGCCGGCTCCGGCACAGACCTGGCATCCCTCTATAGAAACTGCGTCGAAGCCCTTTCCGATCTGGATGACGGCTCCGTCAAAGCCGCTGTCGCTGACCAGCAGATTGCTCCCATTGCCCAGGATGGTCCAAGAGATGCCAGAGCTTTGGCACAGGTCCAGCACTCGAGCCAGTTCCCGGCTGTCCATAGGCGTTATGAAAAGCTTCGCGGGGCCGCCTATCCGGAAGGTGGTATGGCCGCTCATCGGTTCTTCCAGCATGATCTGCTCTTTTGTCCTCACCACACTGCACAACGCCTCTACTATCTGTCCGCTCATCCTCATCCTTTCCCCATACACTGCGGTCTGCTCTCCGCCCTTAGTCTATACCTCT
Organism: uncultured Lachnospiraceae bacterium; assembly: GCA_910588895.1. Taxonomy (GTDB): domain Bacteria; phylum Bacillota; class Clostridia; order Lachnospirales; family Lachnospiraceae; genus Caccovicinus. Next base: position 8,288 of record CAJUSS010000111.1, on the reverse strand, counting down.
GTTCAGGTTTGCCTGGACGCGGTTGTAGAGCTCCTGCGCCGCATTATAGCCCATCTTCTTCTGGCGGTGGTTGACCGCCGCCGACTCCGCGATGATCGCCAGGTTCCTGCCCGGACGGATCGGTATGGAATGGCAGACCACCTGATTGCCTAAAAACTCCGTGTACTGGTCTTCCAGGCCCAGACGGTCATATTCCTTATCTTTATCCCAGTCCTCCAGCTTGATCACGATGTCGATCGACTGGGTCTCCTTCACGCTCTCCACACCATACAAGGTCTTTACATCGATGATCCCGATACCCCTCAGTTCGATAAAATGCTTCGTGATATTGGGCGAGCTGCCGATCAGCGTCTCATCACTGACCTTGCGGATCTCCACCACATCGTCGGTGACCAGACGATGGCCCCGCTTGATCAGCTCCAGGGCCGCCTCGCTCTTTCCGATCCCACTCTCCCCCATGATCAGGACGCCCTCGCCGAACACATCCACCAGGACACCGTGTATGCTGATACAGGGAGCCATCTGCACCTTCAGCCACCGGATCGTCTCCGCCATAAAGTCGGACGTAGGCTGATCGGAGACCAAGATGGGCACATCGTAATGAATGGCCAGGGTTAAGACATCCTCATTGGGCGTCATGCCGCGGCAGTACACCAGGCAGGGGATCTTACTGGAAAGGAGCCGGTCAAAGACTTCCATCTTCCGCTCCTGGCTCAGCGTAGAGACATAGGCCCGCTCTACCGTCCCCACCGTCTGGACGCGCTCATGGTCAAAATGGTCGAAAAAGCCTGCCAATTGCAGCGCCGGCCGATTCACCTCCGGATGGGTCAGGACCGTCTTATCCGTGTCCAGCTCCGGAGTGGCATTCCTTAATTTCATCTTTTTCATCAGAACAGAAACAGTTACCTCTTGCATCACTTGGTCTCCTTAACTTGCATCTTCACTGTTATAGTATCATACTTTGTGCCGGATGTCATGGCTTTTCCGTGAAAGGTCTGCTGCGAGTAGGGACTGTCGTTACTATCCACACACACGCTGACCGTTATATAGGTGCAGGTGCATGACCGGTCACCCGTCCGCATCCGAAGGCCCGACACGCTCGGGCAACGGCTCCCCTTTGTGGAAGAAGGCATAGACCTGCCTGGCGGACAGGCGGTTCATCTGCGGGGTCTTCTCCAGCTCCTCTATAGAAGCCTCCCGGATCGCCTCCTGGCTCTTGAACTGCTTCATCAATGCCTTTCGGCGGGCAGGGCCGATCCCGGGGATATCATCCAATATGGATCGTACCTGGGCCTTGCTCCGCAGGCTCCGGTGGTATTCGATAGCGAAGCGATGGGCTTCGTCCTGGATCCGGGTGATCAGGCGGAACCCTTCCGAATGCTTGTCGATCGGGATCTCCACGTTGTTGAAATACAATCCCCTGGTCCTGTGGGCATCGTCTTTTACCATGCCGCAGACCGGGATGGAGAGCTCCAGCCTGTTTAACACCGCCAGCGCGATGTTCACCTGCCCCCGTCCGCCGTCCATCATGATCAGGTCCGGGAAGCGCGTAAAGCTGCCGAAGGCTCTGTCCATCCCCTTTTCCCGCATCTTCTCCTCTTCCTCCAGACCGTGGGTGAAGCGCCTGGTCAGCACCTCCTCCATGGAGGCGTAATCATCGGGCCCCTGGACAGACCGGATCTTAAATTTACGGTAATCGCTCCGCTTCGGTTTTCCGTCCTCATAGACGATCATGGATCCCACCGCTTCAAAGCCGCTGATATTCGAGATATCAAAGGCTTCGATCCGCCGGATCTTCTTTAGATGCAGCCAGTCGCCTACCTGGTTCATGGCGCCGATGGTGCGCAGCTCCTCTCGCTTGATCTTTTCTTTATCCTGGTCTAAGACCAGCCGGGCATTCTTTGCCGCCAGCTCCACCAGCCGCTCTTTTTCCCCTTTTTTCGGACTTGCGATCCGCACCTTCTGCCCCCGTTTCGCCGTCAGCCACTGGGCGATGATCTCTTCCTCCTCGATCGGGTACTGGAGCAGGAGCTCTCTGGGCACAAAGGGCGTTCCCGCATAAAACTGCTTCACAAAGCTGGAAAGGACCTGGCCCTCATCCTCCGCCACCGCCATATTGACATGAAAATGATCCCTTCCGATCAGCCGTCCCTCCCGGACAAAGAACACCTGCACCACTGCGTCCTGGCCTTCCTTTGCCATGGCGATGATATCCCGGTCCTCTAAGCCGGAGCTGGTGATCTTCTGTTTCTGGGCCACCTGCTTTACACTGGAGATGAGCTCCCGGTACTCGATCGCCTTCTCAAAGTCCATCTCATCGGACGCCGCCAGCATCTTTTCCTCCAGATCCTTTAAAAGCTCTGCATACTGCCCGTTCAGGAACGTCAAAGCCCTTCGAAAGCCCTGCTGATACTCCTCTCTGGTCACATAGCCCTGGCAGGGGGCCTGACACTGTTTGATATGGTAATTTAAACAGGGCCGCTCCTTCCCTGTATCCTTTGGCAGCGACCGGCTGCAGGTGCGGATCTTGTACAGCTTGTGGATCAGATCCAGCACATCCCGCACCGCCCCCACACTGGTATAGGGGCCGAAATACCGGCTCCTGTCCTTCTTCATCTCACGTGAGAGCATGATCCGGGGAAAGTCCTCATAGACCGTAGCCTTGATGTAGGGATAGGATTTATCGTCCTTCAGCATGGTATTATACCGAGGTCTGTGCTCCTTGATCAGGTTGCACTCCAACACCAGGGCCTCCAGCTCCGAGTCGGTGATGATATACTCAAACCGCGCGATCTTAGAGACCATCTGCTCGATCTTTGCGGTCTTGTTCCGACTGCTCTGGAAATATTGCCGTACCCGGTTCTTTAAGCTGATGGCCTTACCCACATAGATGATCTCATCCCTGGCATCATGCATCAGGTAGACACCAGGCTTAGCCGGGAGCTTTTTCAGTTCTGCCTCCACGTCGAATGCGCCCAGCGGAGAACGGCGTACATCCTTCAGATGACGGTCCGCTCCCTCCTGGTCATGGGGCTCTCCCTCGCCTATCGTCCCCTTTTCCAGGGCCTTTTCTCCCTGCTCATCTTCCATCTGTCCCACGCCTGTATCTCCTCCCTTACCCGGCCAGTCGCCTGCCGTTTCCGTTCCTGCCATCTGCCGGCAGGATCAATATCCCGGTCTGCGCAGTCTGCTGCCGTCATATTGCATCCTGGTCTCCAGATGCCCCATGATCCCCCGCAGCTGACTGTCCTCGTCTCCTTCCATATGCCCGATATCCAAGATCAGATAGATGCTGTCCAGCTCTCTCTGGCTCACCCTTCCCCACATCTGGTTTAAGGCTTCCAGCTGCGCCGCATACCCTTCTGCGTCCAGGAAACGCGTCAGCCAGGGGCTGATCTGGCCTTCTGGCTCCTGGCTGGGGCTGCCTGCCCGCATATCCACCTCTTCAAAACGATAACGCTGCCCTGCCTCCGGATATCGTTCACGATCCACTTCGCTGATGAACATCTGGAGCGGCCTGGCATAGATGCGGTAATCCCCATAGAGCGCCTGATAGACCACCAGCTGCTCCCCGGTCTCCGTGTGCTCCGCCACCGCCAGGACCTGGTAGAGCTTATCTTTGAAATGACGGTAAAAACCGCCTGGCCTTGGTATCCTGTCTGTCTTATCCATTTCCTTATTTATCGATCTCCTTTCCCCGCTGCAGGCAGATCTATCTAGGTGTTTTCGGCAAGAGCCCATCGTAATGATAGCTGGATCCGGCGTTCCATAGGATCCACTCCTCATATCCGCTGTCGTAGACCGCCTGGATCTGCTCCCGGACCTGCTGGGCCCCGTATGATATGTGATGCTTTAGATAGCTGGCCGTAAAATCCTGCAGCCATGGCCGCACCGTCGCCATCCGTCCGCCCTGTCCGGCCACATCTCCAAAGCCTTCCCCTGCGGCCTCCTCCATAGCTTGGGCCTCTGAGGCTTCCTGCTGAAGGTCTTTTGCCGATCCCTGCAGCGCCTTAAGGACCGTATCATAGGGCTGCATATCCGGGTGGGCGATGCCAAAATACCCGTCTCCATAATGGGACGGATAGATCATCGGGCAGATGTGATCCAGGATCTGGGCCATCCTGCCATAATCCTGTCCCACCAGCCGGGCATCCTCCCCGCCTCCTATCACCGCGCCGAACACATCCGCCGATACGGTCAGACCCTCCTTGGACAGCTCCCTATAAGCGTAGTCCGCAAATTCCAGGATCACCTCCTGCCTGGATCTTCCCTGTACGTCTGCAGGGTCAAAGACCACCTGGTCCATCCCTTTTTCTGTACAAAAACGGATATAATCGAACTGGATCTCATCGAATCCGGCCTTCCCTGCCGATCTGGCGATCTCCAGAAGGTAGTCCCACACTTCTTTTTTATAAGGGTCCACCCAGGCAAGGCCGTTCCTGTCCCGAAAGACCGTCCCATCCTCTTTCTTACAGCACCATTCCGGCATCTGTTCTGCAAGATAGGGATCCCTGAACGCCGGTATCCTGGCGATCCGGTAGATATGATGTTCCTTCAGCTTTTCCATAAGCCCCTTCATATCCGGGATATAGGCCACGCTGGCCCCCAGCTCCTCTACGAGAGGGGAGTCTGTGGCAAAGGTCACCCTTCCGTTGTCATCCTTCACATCGATCACCACAGCGTTCAGCTCCGTCTCGTCGATCCGCTGGATGATCGTATCCATCATCGCCTCTGTCCCGGCCACATAAGCCGACACATAGATCCCCTTTACCTTCACCGGCAGACGCTTTGGAAGGGTCTGCAAGGCCGCCGTCCCCGCTTCCCTGACAGATACGCTTCCCTCAGGAGACTGCATCTTCTCCTCCATCTCCTTTAAAGCCGCTTTTGCCTGCTTTGCCCAGGGTCCCGTCTGTCCTTCCTGCTCCGCCTGGCTCTCCTCCGCTCCAAAGGGCGCATACCGCCTGCATCCGGCCAGGACCGCCGCCAGGAGCATCATCATGATCCACTTTCTCATCCTGTTCCTCTCCCAAGCCGCCTGCCGGAGCAGACTGCATCGATGACCTGTATTATCGTTCATTTGTGCAGTAATGTCATTATTCTATCACAATTTATCCGGTTAGCCAATACTCACAGGGAAGCTTTTGTGCTATACTAGCTTGTAACGTTACTTTATCACAGGCCGGCCTTTGGATGCGGACGGGTGACCGATCACGCGCCCGCACCTATACAACAACTGGCGCGGGTATGGATCGTATCCGCCCAAACGAACGGACCATCTTGCGATCTAACCGAAAGGAGCACCCTGCCTCATGGCTTCACAACGCCTGATCTTCCACATCGATGTCAACTCCGCCTTCTTAAGCTGGGAATCGGTCTACCGCCTTGCATCCGATCCTAATGCCCTGGATCTGCGCACGATCCCATCTGCCGTGGGGGGCGATCCTTCCAGCCGTCATGGGATCGTGCTGGCCAGCTCCACTCCGGCGAAGCGATATGGGGTCACCACCGGAGAGCCATTAGCTCAGGCGCTCCGAAAATGTCCCCAGCTGATGGTGGTCCCTTCCCGTTTTTCCTATTACCACAAATGCTCCAAGGCGATGATGGAGCTGCTGTCCGATTATACGCCGGACAGCGAGCCGTTCAGCATCGACGAGACCTTTTTGGACATGACCACCACGATCCATCTGTTCGGCACGCCCTTAAAGACCGCCGACCAGATCCGGGAGCGGATCAAGAAGGAGCTGGGCTTTACCGTGAACATCGGGATCGGACCTAACAAGCTGCTGGCCAAGATGGCTTCTGACTTTGAAAAGCCGGATAAATGCCATACCTTATTTACAGAAGAAATCCCCTCCCGCCTGTGGCCGCTCCCCATCCGCGATCTGTTCCTCGTAGGCCGCTCTGCACAGCGCAGGCTGGAGAGCATCGGGATCCACACGATCGGCCAGCTGGCCGCCTGTGACCTGCAGATCTTAAAAGCCCACCTTGGTGATAAGTATGCCATTTTGATCCATCAATATGCAAACGGCATCGATGATGATCTTGTAGCCCAAAAGGAACCGATCAATAAAGGCTACGGCAACAGCGTCACTTTATCCCGGGATGTGGACGATATGGAGACAGCCTGTCAGATCCTGCTGTCCTTGTGCGAGACCGTAGGCGCCCGGCTGCGGGCTCACAATGTCCTCTGCTCCAATGTCTGTATAGGATTAAAAGACTGGCAGTTCCACAGCCAGTCCCATCAGACCAATCTAAAGGAGCCCACCGACTCCACCGCCGTCCTCTATCAGACCGCCTGCCATCTGTTAAAAGAGGCCTGGGACCTTACGCCGGTCCGACTGATCGGTGTAAGGGCCGGAAAGATCCAGGAAGCTGGCTTTTGCCAGATGGTCCTCTTTGAGGATGCCCGCAGCCAGAAGCACAAGGATATGGAGAAGACCGTGGATGCCATCCGGAAACGCTTCGGCACCGACAGCATCAAACGCGCCAGCTTCCTAAAAAAGGATGCTCTGGTAGACCATGCGGTGGGCAAGACCAAGCATCTGGATAAAGGGTGACCCGGCGACCGGTCTCACCCCTGCAGGCGCAGGCCCTTGGGGTAATGGTTCTTCAATGTGCCTCCAGATGCCTTTCCCCAGCCTAAGCTGTAGCCGTCCACCGTCACCAGCGTCCAGCCCTCCTCCTTCTCCCGGATCTTCAGGGTCTCTCCCCGCAGATACCCTTTTGTCTCCCGGCTCAGAGCGGGAAAGTCTGCCCGCCGCACCACCTGCTCCGGCTCCAGGTACAGCGCCAGCGCATGGGAGGGCTCAAAACGTTTTTTCTTAAAGGTCCCCAGATGGAGGCCCGGGCGCAGCACCTTTAACCCGTTCATATCCGGCATGTCTGCAGGCACATAGTAGAGCTGCTCTCCAAAGGTCAGGTAACGCCCTGGCTGCCGCTCCCAGGGCCGTGTGCAGAGGGTCTCCCTGCAGAAGGGCCAAAACAGCTCGCTGAGCTTTTGGCGATCCGTCCCCGGGCCCGGGGACGCGCCTCTGCCCCTTGCCTTCTCTGCAGGGGGCCGGGCTGTCTTCTTATCGGTCAAAACGCCATCTCCCGCCTTTTGCAGCGCAGCCAGGTAATGCCCTTCCCCCTTTGCCTTATGGGGCCAGACCCGATAGGTACCCTCCAGGCCATCTTTTTTTTCCCCTTTTGGCACCCACTCCGGGCGGCCCATCCCAAGCTCTCCAAAGCCATCTGCCGATCTGTGCTCCACCGTGAACTCCGGGTGCGCCTCCAAAAGATACGCCACGCTCCCTTCATCCTCCTCCGGGGCAAATGTACAGGTGGAATAGACCAAAAGACCGCCGGGCCTTAGCATCCGCACCCCCGCTTCCAAGATCTTTTTCTGGCGTGCAGCACAGAGCGCTACTGCCTCCGGACTCCACTCCTTGCAAGACTCCGGGTCCTTGCGGAACATCCCTTCTCCGGAGCAGGGTGCATCGATCAAGATCTTATCAAAAAAAAGAGGGAAACAGTCCGCCAATGCCTCCGGATCTTCGTTCGTCACGACCGCGGCGGACACGCCCATCCGTTCCATGTTTTGAGACAGGACCTTCGCCCTGGCCGGGTGGATCTCATTGCTGACCAGAAGGCCCTGGCCGCCCATCCGTCCGGCGATCTGGGTGCTCTTCCCTCCCGGCGCTGCGCACAGATCCAGCACCCGGTCTCCGGGTCCCGGTCCCAGGAGCGCCACCGCAGCCATGGCGCTGGGCTCCTGGAGATAATAAAGCCCCGCTTCATGGTAGGGATGCTTCCCCGGCCGCTTCCCGGTTCCTCCTTCCGGCTCCTGCCCCGCTCTCACCTCTGCTCTGTCTGCATAAGCCTCGCCTACATAAAAGCCTTCCTCCGCCCAGGGTACCTCTTCTAAAAGGAACTGGGCTCTGCAGGTCCTCTCCAACTCCTCCAAGTCTCTTTTCAAGCCGTTCAGCCGCAGTCCCCGCACCGGAGGATCTGCATAGCTGGCCAAAAAAAGACCGGCTTCCTCCCCTAACAGCTCCTGCATGCGCTCCACAAACGCTCTCGGCAAGCCCTCTGTCATGCTGTCCCACGCCTCCTTTACCCTTATGTCCGAAAAACCTTTATCCCCCATGGGCTCTACAAAAAGGGCCAGGTCCGTCAAACGAGACCCAGCCCTTTCCGCTCTTTTTTTACCCTATCTCTGCCCTCTTGCATACGCGCCGGGGGCAGGATCGCACCCTTGCCGTCGGTGTCGATGCCGATGGCCACGACTTTCAGAAAGTCGCCCTGGC
>CAJUSS010000110.1 GCA_910588895.1 uncultured Lachnospiraceae bacterium | reverse complement strand
TTCTGTTTGAAGCAAAAGACTGTTTTCATCATCGGAATACCAGTTTTCTAAAGCGATCGGATCAAACATGGTTGGATCCATCATAATACCACCCCTTTTCTTTCATTATAGTCAGAAAAAGAGGGCGCAGGCCATCAAAAGTTCGCTGTAGTACTAGGTTATCTGCAGAAGATACAGATCATAGCAGGCGGGATCTTTTTGAGTATCTTCCTGGGAAGTGTCGTGATCCAGATGGCATGCCGTTACATGGGCATAGCGGCGATCTGGACCGAGGATGTGTCTATGTATTCCTTTATCTGGGCCGCCTTTATGGGGGCGGCGGCTATGGTCTATGAGAAACAGCATTTTGCCTTTACATCCGTCAGCGATAAGCTGACCGATAAGAAGCTCAAGACCATGCTGGACATCGCGATCGCGGTCATCATGCTGATCGTTTCGATCCTCATGTTTTATTATGGATGCCGGCTGACGAAACAGTTCTGGAACTATCGCTGGGGCAGTATCCCCAGCTTTAAGAGAGGCCCCACATGGCTGTGCATCCCGGTGTGCGGCGCGACCTCGATCTTATATCTGACAGGACAGATCATGGAAAGTGCGGGAAGTCTGATGAAAGGAGGACAGTAGGTATGGAAGGTTTATTGGTGGTTCTTTTTATCGTGTTCGTGCTGGCAGGCGTTCCGATCTCCTATGCACTGGCCTTTGTGTCGTTCGCGGGGATCGCGACCCTTCCGATCATACCCAACAGTGTGGTGTTCTCAAAGATGTTCAATGGCCTGAACAGCTTTACCCTGCTGGCAGTACCGCTGTTCATCCTGGTGGCAAACCTGATGAACGAGGGTTCTATATCCGACCGTCTGATCGACGTATGTAAGTCCACGGTAGGCCATGTGCGGGGCGGTCTGGCCCATGCCAATATCCTGGTGTCCATGATCTTTGCAGGGATCTCCGGATCCTCCCAGGCGGATACGGCCGGTATCGGTAAGATCTTGATCCCGGCGATGGAGAAGCAGGGATATGACAAGGGGACAGCCGTAGGGGTCACAGCGGCATCTTCTACATTAGGATCGATCATCCCGCCCAGTATCACCATGGTGGTGTTTGCAGGTATCGCGAACGTGGGGACCGGCGCGCTGTTCATGACCGGTCTGGTGCCGGGGATCATGCTGGGCCTGGCCATGATGCTGGTGGTGGTCCTGTTTGCGAAGAAGAAGGGCTTTCCTAAGGGAGAGAAAGTGCCCACCAAGGAAGTGATGCGGCAGGTATGGTCCTCACTCCCGGCCCTGCTGACCCCGCTCATCCTGATCGGCGGCATCGTGACCGGATTGTTCACCCCCACGGAGTCTGCGGCGGTCGCCTGTGTGTATGCGCTGATCATCGGGATCTTCTTCTATCATACCATCAAGATCAGCCGTATCCCGGGGATACTGGTGGAGACCATGAAGCTTTCTTCCCTTTCCCTGTTCGCGCTGGCCACGGCTAATGCTCTGGGAGAGCTGCTGAGCTACTATCAGCTAAATGAAAAAGTCCAGGCGCTCTTTATCGGGATACCTGGAGGAAGACTGGTATTTCTGGTGGTCGTGGTGCTGTTCTTCATGTTTGTGGGCACCTTTATGGACGCTGTGCCGGCCATGATCTTATTCGTCCCGATCATCCTGCCGTCTGCCACCGCCCTGGAGATCAGCCCGATCATCCTGGGCCTGATCATCATCGTGACCTTATCCTTAGGTCTGGTGACCCCGCCCTATGGCCTGTGCCTGCTGCTGGCCGGTTCCATCAGCGGGCTGAGCATCGAAAGATCCTTTAAGGGAGTATTGCCCTATTTTATCTCTTCGGTGGCGGTGCTTGTGCTGCTGGTCCTGTTCTCGGATCTGTTCCTTGCGATCCCGGCGGCCTTGTTCCCCAATCTGTTCTGACGGCTGATCATGCCCACCTGCCACGAGACCGGGCTCTGGGGATCATGTATCTGTGGGGATGCTGGGATATGCTGGAGAAGACAGAAGGAAAAAGATAAGCCGGATCTTAAGATGCCGGAGCCCCTGGAGCGATGGGGCTCCGGCATTTGCCGCGCTGGCTTCACTTAACGATGCCACCGTATCGCCTTGCTCAGCCGCCTAAAGTAGCTCCCGGAGCGGACCATCTGCGACATATCCCTGCGATAGGCCTCTCTGGCGTAGGTGTGATCAGTTAAAAGCTGCCGAAAGCCCAAAAAAAGCTTGCACATCCGGCAAAACTTTGCTATAGTAACATATTGTGACATATCATTTTCCTTGCTCCTGTCATTATGTGACCAAACCGAGACAGACAGGGGCCAGAAGACCACAAGGAGGTAAAGCAAGATGAACAAGTATGAGTTAGCCGTTGTTCTGAATGTGAAGCTGGAAGACGAAGAGAGAGCGGCAGCGATCGAGAAAGTAAAAGGTTACATCACCCGTTTCGGCGGTACTGTGACCAACGTGGACGAATGGGGTAAGAAGAGGCTGGCATATGAGATCCAGAAGATGAGAGAAGCCTTCTATTATTTTATCCAGTTCGAAGGCGACAGCAACTGCCCTAACGAAGTCGAGGCTCACGTTCGTATCATGGAACCAGTCATCCGATATTTAGTCGTGAAGCAGGAAGCTTAAGAGGATCGTCCGGCAGCGGGAGGCTGCGGAAGGGTCCGCGCTTGAGAGAAAGAGTGGATATATGAACAGAGTGATCCTTATGGGAAGATTGACCAGGGACCCGGAGGTCCGTTATTCGCAGGGAGAGCGCGCCATGGCGATCGCCAGATATACGCTGGCGGTGGACCGCAGAGGGCGCCGGAGCCAGAACCAGGACGGGAACGAGCAGACCGCAGATTTCATCCCCTGTGTGGCCTTTGACCGCGCAGGCGAGTTTGCGGAGAAGTATTTCCACCAGGGGATGCGCGTTTTGATCTCCGGCCGGATACAGACCGGGAGCTATATCAACCGGGACGGCCAGAAGGTCTATACCACAGAAGTGATCATAGACGATCAGGAGTTCGCGGACAGCAAGGGCGCGGCGGCTGATATGAGCGGTTATGGGAATAACAGCTATCAGCAGTCTGCTCCGGCCCAGAGACCGGCGCCGTCCAGCGCGATCGGCGACGGATTTATGAACATCCCGGATGGGGTCGAGGATGAGGGACTTCCCTTTAATTAGACCAACGTTTACGGCCCCGAGCCCTGTCTGAGGGCTGCGGCCGGTTCCAGAATATGAAAAGGAGGACAACACCAATGGCATTCAATAAAGGTGATAGGACAGATGCTTCGAAAGTAAGAAGAGGCGGTGTGCGCAGAAGGAAAAAAGTATGCGTGTTCTGCGGCGATAAGAACGGCGTTATCGATTACAAGGATGTAAACAAACTGAAACGATATGTGTCGGAGAGGGGGAAGATCCTTCCCCGCCGCATCACAGGGAACTGCGCAAAGCATCAGAGAGCACTGACTGTGGCGATCAAGAGAGCACGCCACATCGCGCTGATGCCGTATACCTGCGACTGATCTAGTAGGCAGAGAGCCCAGAAGTGTCGATCTTCTGGGCTTTTTTGTTTCAGCAGAAATGTGCGTCCTGCGCCGATCGGCTGAACGACCGATCGGCAAACTAGAAAAGGAGGGATCTAAATGTACGGTTTTAACGACCTTTTGGATATCATCGCCACACTGCGCTCCGACCATGGCTGCCCCTGGGACCGGAAGCAGACCTTGGAGACGATGAAAGAATGCCTGGCGAACGAGACGGAGGAGGTCTTCCAGGCTATAGATGGAAAGGATATGGAAAATCTGTGCGAGGAACTGGGGGATGTGCTCCTGGTCCTGATGATGGACAGCCAGATCGCCAGCGAACAGGGATACTTTACTGCTCAGGATGTGATCGATGGGGTCTGCCGGAAGATGATCCGCCGCCATCCCCATGTGTTCGGAGGTGCGAAGGCCGGGACACCGGAGGAGGGACTGGCTATGTGGAATGAGATCAAGCGTCAGGAAAAGGAAGCGAAGAAAGCCGCCAAGGAGGCAGCAGGGGAGGTGATCTAAAGGAACAGACTGCAAAAATGGACGTAGAATGCAGTACAGGGGAGGCCGCGCGGAGGGCGTTTGGACCCGGTGTGCCGGCTGGCTGCGCGCAAAAGCAAAAAAGCCTGGCAAACCGCCTCGGAAAGTGCCGAAAAACCTTGACAAACGGGAGAGAAACAGATATAAATGATAAGGTACACATTTTGCTGTGAAAGTAGCGGGTCCTTACGGTAGGTCTTGCGCACCTGCTGCGCGGACCGTACAGCGCCAGGATGCGATCCTTGCGTTCTGTGTGCATCTCCCGGAGGATCCACAGTGACCCTTGTCATCCGTGGCGGCGCTTCGGCAAGGCATGGGGATCGCTGTGAGATATTGAGCAGATGCTACGATCATGATGCGGAGCAGGCGACAGTCATTTTTGTCGGCTCTGTAAGGATTAGGAGGAAGATCGAATGAACAAGACCGAATTAATTGCAGCAGTAGCTGAAAAGGCAGAGATTTCCAGGAAAGACGCAGAGAAAGTACTGAAGGCTTTCACGGATGTAGTAGCAGATGAACTGGTAAAGGGCGAGAAGGTGCAGATGGTCGGCTTCGGGACCTTTGAGGTGTCAGAGAGAGCTGCAAGAGAGGGCCGTAATCCGCAGACGAACGAGCCCATGACCATCCCGGCCTCTAAGAGCCCCAAGTTCAAAGCAGGCAAGGCTTTAAAGGATCTGGTGAACGGGTGATCTTATGAGACTGGATAAGTTTCTGAAGGTATCCCGCCTGATCAAGCGTCGTACAGTGGCCAATGAAGCCTGCGACGCAGGGCGGGTGATGGTAAATGACAAGCCTGCGAAGGCATCCCTGAGCGTAAAGGAGGGGGATGTGATCGAGATCCAGTTTGGCGCGAAAGCGGTAAAGGTACAGGTGCTGGATGTGCAGGAGACGGTCAAGAAGGACGAGGCGAAGGATCTCTATAAGTATCTGTAGGCAGTCATATTTTGCAAAACCTCTTAATATACTGAACTAAGTTTGGTATAGCAGGAGGTTTTTTATTATGGAAGAAAAAGTGGGTGGACGCCCTCATCGCCTGATGATGGAAGACCGGGGCAAGATGAGCATGACCGGTATCGTGGATGTGATCTCTTTTGATGAAGACCAGGTGGTCCTGGATACAGATAAAGGCCTGCTGACGATCAAGGGGAAGGATCTGTGTGTCAGCAGGCTCACATTGGACAAGGGGGAAGTAGATGTGGATGGACAGGCTGACAGCCTTATCTACAGTTCTAATGTGTCGCTGCGCAGGTCGGGCGAGTCCCTGCTCAGCCGTCTGTTCCGCTAGGCGTGCATATGGGTATGGTGAGCGATGAGATCCTGGACCAGGCCGTGCTCCTTGTGAGCTGTCTGGGCCTGGGCTGCTGGCTGATGTTCTGCTATGACTTTTTGCGGGTCAGCCGCCTCCTCTTCACAAAGAAGGACTGGCTGGTGAGCCTGGAGGACCTTCTGTACTGGATCTATGTCAGCCTGTCGGCCTTTTCCCTTCTGTACCGGCAGAATGACGGGATCTTACGGGGGTATGTGATCGGGGGGATCTTTTTCGGGATGGCGGTCTACGACCGGCTGATCAGCAGAAATGTGCTGGCACTCTTGCAAAAAGGGATCGGATGGGGTAAAATGAAATATGATAAAGGAAGATACCGTCGAAAAAAGGCCCGTAAAAAAAGTGGTGGTACGGATGAAGAACAAGACGAAAAGGTCCCGGGAGAAAAAGAGGGACAGGTGGGGGAACCGATTTGCGCTCATAGGGGTCACGCTGGTGGTGCTCAGCCTGGCGGTGGTGATCGGGCTAAAAAGCGCATCTTTAAAGGAAAGAGATCTGGCCTATCAGATCCGGGAGGAGAACCTGCTGGCCCAAAAGGCTGAAGAAGAAGCGCGGAAAGAAGAGCTGGAGGAACGAAAGATCTATGTCCAGACAAAGCAGTACATCGAGGAAGTGGCGAAAGAGAAGCTGGGACTGGTCAAGCGGGAGGAGATCCTGCTAAAACCTGTGCAGTGACCAGTAATGATCTCCCTCCGGTCAGCATATACTCTTTTTGAGTGGCAGTCCATGCCGCGGTCTGGCGTTGACCAGAGAAGGCGGCATAAAGAGCCCATCAAAAATAAGGATATGCGGATGGGAGGGATTTTTGTGTTGTTCCAAAAACAGGATCAGAGACGTCTGGATATGGCGGATGTGAATGTATATACAGCGGCCCGGCTGGGGGATATGGCTTCCTCCTTAAAGCGTCTGGCCCAGTCTTTTACAGAGGAGATGGACGGGCAGCACTTGACGAAGGAGGACGGGGCAGCGGCCATGCAGACTGCAGCGGCCATGGTGTGCGGCAGCTGCAGCCGCTGCAATCTCTATCAGGACAGCGCCAGGGAGGACAGCTATTATCTGTACTATCTCCTGCGGGCATTTGAGGTCCATGGGGCGGTGCGGATGGAGGACATGCCCCTCCTGTTCCGTCAGACCTGTTTCCATAAGGACCGGTATCTGGAGCAGCTGAACCGCAGTCTGGGAAGAGCCACCATGAACTTATCCTGGAAGAACCGTTTTTTGGAGAGCCGGGATGCGGTGGTCGTGCAGTTCAGGGAGCTGGCGACGATCATCGAGGAGTTTTCCAGACAGATGGAGCAGGCAGTGGATGTGACCAGCCAGTGGGAGATGACGGTGAAGAAGGCCTTTCGCCGGCGTCACATGCTGGTGGAAAAGATGCTGGTGCTGGAGTATGAGGACCGGCAGAGGGAGGCCTTCCTGACCGTGCGGACCACCCACGGAGCCTGCCTGATGGCCAAGGAGGCGGCGGCTGTCCTGGGACAGGCTATGGGGAAGCAGAGATGGAATCCGGCCCGGGACAGCAAGGCGATCGTCACCAGGCAGGCAGGTACTCTGCGCTTTGTTGAGGAGGGGCGCTATCAGATGCTCTTTGGGATCGCGAAGGTCCCAAAGGAGGGGGAGGCGGTCTCCGGGGACAACTATACGTTTTTTAAGGATCTGGAGGGCCAGGCGATCATGGGGCTGGCGGATGGCATGGGGAGCGGGGAAAAGGCCAGCCGGGAGAGCGCCAAGGTCATCGAGCTGACGGAGCAGCTGATGGAGGCCGGTTTTTCTGCCCGCTCTTCCTTAAAGCTGGTGAACACCGTGCTCTTGCTGGCGGGAAAGGAACAGAACCCGGCGGCGGTGGATCTGGTCTGTGTGGATCTGAATTCCGGTGTGTTGGAGGCTATGAAGCTTGGGGCGGCCGCTTCCTTCGTGATGGGACAAGACGGCGTGGAGCTTTTGGAGGCGGGAAATGTGCCGATCGGCATCTTAAACCCGATCGAGCCGGTGCTCCTTTCCAGGAAGCTTTGGGACGATGACCGGATCATCATGGTCAGCGACGGGGTCTTGGAGGCATTGCCGGGAGAGGATAAGGAAGAGGTGATGCGGGACTTTCTGGTATCCCTTCCTCCGGGAAAGCCTCAGGACATCGCAGAGCAGGTGCTGCAGTTCGCTTTGTCGGCAGATGAAGGGGCGAGAGATGACATGACCGTGCTCACCGCCGGGATCTGGGAGCGGGGGTGAGCCGTGGGGGACGGCTATAGAGACGAGCGGGCGGATGACAGGTGAGGGATACGAAGGAGGCAGGATGAGGAGACAGGTAGAAGAGGCGATCATAAAGCACGGGCTCTTGCAGCCGGGAGGACAGGTGCTGGCGGCGGTATCCGGCGGGGCAGATTCGGTCTGCCTTTTGTATGTATTGGCCCAGATGCGGGAAGACTGGAGCATAGAGCTCAAGGCTCTCCATGTGCATCACGGGCTCCGCGGGGAGGAGGCGGATCGGGATGCGGCTTTCACGAAAGCGCTCTGCGGGAAACTTTCGGTACAATGCAGCATAAGATATGTAGATGTACATGCATTTTCTGAAGAAAAAAAGCTGTCCGAGGAGGAGGCTGCCAGGGAGCTGCGCTATCAGGTGCTGGAGGAGGCGGCCGACCAGTGGGAGCGGCAGTCGGGAAGAGAGGTCCGGATCGCTGTGGCCCACCATGGGGATGACAATGTGGAGACGATCCTCCACAATCTCTTCCGGGGGAGCGGTCTAAAGGGACTGGGGGGGATCAGCCCCATGCGGGGGAGGATCATCCGCCCGCTGCTCACCCTGACCCGCCAGGAGATCCTGCGCTTCCTTAAGGAGGAGGGGGTCGGGTACTGCCAGGACCAGACAAACCTGGAGGCGGACCGGACCAGAAATAAACTGCGCTTAAAGGTCCTGCCCATGATCTGCTCGGACATCAATGTGCGGGCAGGGGAACATATCCTGCAGGCGGCAGAGCGTATGCGCCAGGCCGATAGGTATCTGGAGCAGCAGGCAGCGCTCTGGCTAAGGCAGTACGGCATCCTGGAGGATGGACAGGACGGGCAGGAGGAGACGGCCCGGTCTGGGGCAGATGCAAAGGCCTTAAGGAGAGAGCCGGCGATCATCCAGACCTATGTGATCCGACAGATGATCGGGGATATGACCGGCTCGAAAAAGGATATCACCAGCGTCCATGTGGAAGAGGTGCGGGAGCTTTTGGAGAAGCAGGCGGGCAGGCAGGCGGATCTTCCCTATGGCCTGATGGCCAGGCGGACCTACGATCATCTTTGGATCGAGAGGAAGGATGGCCAAAAGAAGAAGGGGGACGCCCCGGTCCCCAAGCTGGTTTTTGAGACTTTTTTTTACGAGAAAGGGATGAAAATCCCCAAAAACCAGTATACGAAATGGTTCGATCATGATAAAATAAATGGAATGTTGTCTGTCAGGACCCGGCAGACAGGGGATTATCTCCTCCTTCCGGGCGGCGGACATAAGACGATCAAGTCCTATCTGATCGATGAGAAGGTCCCCTCTCATCTGAGGGATCAGGTGTTCCTCTTAGCGGACGGGAGCCATATCCTGTGGGTGATCGGGCGGAGGATCAGCGAGGGCTGCAAGGTTACAGAGAAGACAAAGAGGATCTTACAAGTACACATGAGCGGAGGAGAAGAGGATGGCAGATAAAATTCGGGTGCTGCTTTCGGAGGATGAGGTAAATGCCAGGATCAGTGAGATCGCAGAGCAGATCAGCAAGGATCACGAGGGAAGACAGGTCCATCTGATCTGTGTCTTAAAGGGCGGTGTGTTTTTCACCTGTGAGCTGGCCAAACGGCTGACCGTGCCGGTGTCGCTGGATTTCATGTCCGTGTCCAGCTATGGCAGCGGCACAAAGTCCAGCGGCGTGGTGAGGATCATTAAGGATCTGGATGAGCCTTTGGAGGGCAAGGATGTCCTCATCGTGGAGGATATCATCGATTCCGGGCGGACCCTGTCCTATCTGCTGGAGATCCTGTGGCAGAGGCATCCGAAGAGCATCCAGATCTGCACCCTGTTAGATAAACCGGAGCGCCGGATAAAGAAGCAGGTGAAGGTGGACTATACCTGTTTTTCCATCCCGGATGAGTTTGTGGTGGGCTATGGCCTGGACTATGACCAGAAGTACAGGAACCTGCCCTATATCGGAGTCGTAGAACTGTAGTGACCGTTCAGGCAGGTCTGCGCGGGCTTCTCTTAAGGCAGGGTCTGCTCCGGAAGCTTGCTGCGCTGACCGTACGAAAGAGTGGTGGTCGAAAGCATCCGGCCCATCGCGCAGCGATCTGAGATGACCGGATGCCATGACCGTGCAGAGGATCTGCGCGGTCACGAACAGTAAGGAGGCAGCTAGTTGAGACAACAGCAATACAGAGGCTTCGGGTTTGTGCTCATCATGGTGATGATGCTCCTGATCGTGATGACATTTTCCCGGCAGGTCTTTATCAATGAAGATATCAGTTATCAGGAATACTTGCATTTATTAGACGGAGACCAGGTGGAGGAGGTAGCGATTCGGCAGAACCAGCAGACGCCTACAGGCGAGGTGGAGCTGAAGCTGAAGGATGGCAGTATCCGGCAGTATAATACGTCCGACGTGACGGTGGAGCAACGGCTTTTGCAGGAAAAGGAGATCGATCATATCCTGTATGACGTGCCGCAGGAGAACATCCTGCTGAGCGTGATGCTGCCCATCCTGCTATCCGGTGTGGTGGTGGTGGTCCTGATCACCATGATGAACGCCCGGGCCACAGGCGGCGGAGCCAATGCCAAGATGATGAACTTCGGCAAGAGCCGGGCCAGGGTCAGCCGGGACAGCAAGACCAATTTCCACAATGTTGCCGGGCTGGACGAGGAGAAGGAAGAGCTTGCGGAGGTGGTGGATTTTCTGCGCCAGCCCCAGAAATATACCAGCGTGGGCGCCAGGATCCCCAAAGGCCTCCTGCTGGTGGGCCCGCCCGGCACGGGCAAGACTTTGCTCGCAAAGGCTGTGGCCGGAGAAGCGGGCGTACCCTTTTTCTCGATCTCCGGTTCTGATTTTGTGGAGATGTTCGTGGGCGTGGGCGCCTCCCGTGTGCGGGATCTGTTCGAGGATGCAAAGAAGAACGCGCCCTGTATCGTTTTCATCGATGAGATCGACGCGGTGGCCCGCCGGAGGGGCACCGGCATGGGCGGCGGCCATGATGAGAGGGAGCAGACCCTGAACCAGCTCTTGGTGGAGATGGACGGCTTCGGGGTCAATGAAGGGATCATCGTGATGGCGGCCACGAACCGGGTGGATATCTTAGATCCCGCTATCCTGCGCCCGGGGCGTTTTGACCGAAAGGTGAACGTGGGGCGGCCGGATGTGAAGGGCCGGGAGGAGATCTTGAAGGTCCACTGCAAGGAGAAGCCTCTGAGCGATGATGTGGACTTAAAACGGGTGGCCCAGACCACCTCCGGCTTTACAGGGGCAGATCTGGAGAACCTGATGAACGAGGCGGCGATCCTGACGGCGAAGGACGGCCGGCATTACCTTCGCCAGGAGGACATCGATAAGGCCTTTGTCAAGGTGGGCATCGGCACAGAGAAGCGGAGCAAGGTGATCGCGGAAAAGGATAAGAAGGTGACCGCCTACCATGAGGCCGGCCATGCGATCTTGTTCCATGTGCTGCCGGATGTAGGGCCGGTACACACGGTCTCGATCATACCTACCGGGAACGGAGCCAGCGGATACACGATGCCGCTGCCGGAGAAAGACGAGATGTTCATGACCAGGGGAAGGATGCTCCAGCATATCATGGTCTCTCTGGGCGGCCGGATCGCGGAGGAGCTGATCTTTGACGATATCACCACGGGAGCTTCCCAGGATATCAAGCAGGCCACCGGTATCGCGCGGGCCATGGTGACCCAGTACGGCATGTCCGAGAAGGTGGGCATGATCGATTACGGCAGCGATGGGGATGAGGTCTTTATCGGCCGGGATCTGGCGCACACGAAAGCGTACGGCGAAACGGTGGCTACCGTGATCGACGGAGAGGTGAAGCGGATCATCGATGAGTGCTACCAGAAGGCAAGGCAGATCATCTTGGAGAATGAGAGCGTGCTCCATGCCTGCAGCAAGCTCCTTTTGACAAAAGAGAAGATCGGACAGCAGGAGTTCGAGGAGCTGTTCCCATCAGGGGCGGCGGGGATGGCCTGAGAAGGAGACTGGATAGGGGATAGATGATCTGCACAAAAAGGAAAATGAAAAAAAGTGAAGTTTGTGCACACTTATCGTGAAAGTTATGCTATTATAATAGACGTAACCCCCCCAATACATTATATAGTTTTTGCTACA
>CAJUSS010000109.1 GCA_910588895.1 uncultured Lachnospiraceae bacterium | reverse complement strand
CAGAGGCGCAGCTTGCCCACTTCCCCGCCCTCACGGATAAAACGATCCAGACTGGCCTGCAGGGGAAAGCTGAAGTTTGTCTGGGCGCCCACCGCATCCATGACCGGCAGAGCGCTTAAGTGCGCCAGTCCCTCCCAATACCAGGGATGGATCAGCGCTTCCCCGTAAGGGACCACCAAAAGAGCATGGATGTCAAGGCTCGCTGCCTTTTGCACCAGGCTCTCACAGAACCGGATCCACAGTACACGGTCCTTTTCCAGCTCTTTTTCAGTCATCTCATGCTTAGAAAACGGGCAATACGAACAGCGGTGATCGCAGCTCTTTAACGCGCCTCGATAAAGGATCATCCGTTTTTTCGCTCCGCTATGTCTTTCCTGTTCCATCGTCCTCCCCCATCCGGTCATCCTCCCTTCTGCCGGTCTTTCCTTTCGCATATGATGACCCGTCGGCCGCCGCTCATGGCTTTGCCCAAAGCCGCAGTGTATTGTGGTCCTCTGCGCTGTCCTTGATCATCTGATGCATTTCCTTCCACTCTGTACTGCCTGGCTCATACCAAAGCCAATCCTGGTAGGCCGCTGTTTCCTTTACCTCTTTTGGGTCGATCTTGATCCCGGCGCAGTAGTCGGCATAGATCGATGCATAGAGCCGCGCCATCCGGTCTGCCGCCTCTTTTGGCGCCTGCCACAGCTTCTTTAGGATCTGTGCCTTGATCAGATCTTGCAGGTATGCTTCCTTAAACCGATCAAATCCAAGAAGGTCTTCATCGGTCTGGCCTGTCCTCTCTGCCCATCCGCTCACATCCACCGGCCTGGTCTCATAAAAAAGGGCTCCTGTCTCCTCCCAGGATAAGATCCCATACTGGCAGGGCGGAATGCTGATGGCATCGCTGACGATCTCGTAGATCCCGTACCCTTCTGCTCCCGGCTCTGTTTTATGCTTTTGGGTCCTCTGCAGATGCAGGTGTCCGCTGATATAAAGAGGGACCTTATACGACTCCAGCAAAGCGATCACTGCCTTGTTGTTTTCCAGCACGCACTGGGTGGTAAAAAGCCGGCTCTCCTGGAGCAGATCATGATGCCCTGAAACGATCACCTGTACCCCTTCTTCCCTGGCCAGCTTAAGCTCTTCCTCCATCCACAGTAGTGTTTCCGGCCGCACCGCCCCCTCTACCCGGTCCACCGGGTCATACTGTGCTGTATCTAAAAGCATCAGCCAGATATCCTCCCGCAGCGGATAGATATAGCTAAAGGAAGCCTCATCCCGGCTGATGGCCTGGTCCCAGCCAAACTCCTGATAGATCTGGGTAAAGCCCTCCAGCGATACCGACGGCGTCGTTTGGGCCTGCTCTCCAAAATATACGCTTGCCCAGCGGTCGTTGATATCGTGGTTTCCCGGGATCACCAAGACAGGGACCCCCGCTTCGGTCAGCCGATGGAGCTTTTCCGCCAGCTCCTGATGGTTGATCTGTTCCCCGTTCATAGTGATATCACCGGTGAGCAAAAGTGCATCCGGACGGGCCAAGATCGTCTCATCGATCAATGCGTCCAGGATCTGGGGCAGATAGGAGACCACCTTCCCGTCACTTGATGCCACAAACCGCTGATAGGCGGTCCCATAGTCTGTCGTCTCTGCAGACTGATAATGCAGATCTGACGCGATATATAAGACCGGCGGCCGATCCTCCTGGAGCTTTGCCGGATCTTCTGGCATCCAGACCGGCTCATCCTGTACCGCGGCAGGGATCTCCCGGACTGCAAAAGCTTTGGGTCTGATCTTTGCGATCTTTGCCCTCCCTCCTTTTTCCGGCTTCTTTGCCCGTTTTTTCTGGATAGCCAAGATCTTCTTTGCCAATCTTTCCCCGGCCCCTTCCATCCATCGCTCTTCCTCTAAAGCCGGCGGCTCCACCTCCTCCATTTGGGTCCCCGTTCCCGGCTCTCGGCTGTCTTTTAAGCAGGATAAGATCCCTGCAGCGCCTCCCAGAAAGCAGGCCCATAAGACTCCGATCAAGATCCGATACTGCCATCTCTTCAAGCTTATCCCTTCCTGTGACCGCTCCCCGCCCCATCGATATACGTTATCGCGAGACCGAGAGCATGATGTCTTCATATGTTTTTTAGCATACAACGATCTGCTCTCATGTACAAGTTTTTTCTTCCGAAACCTACATGACGCGACAAGGCAGAGCATCAAAATGCTCTGCCGGTCCAGCCTACCGTCTCACCTGCTCACTGACCGCCATCATGCAGGCCGCCGCCCCATGCTGGTTATCGGCCATCTGGGCCTCACGCACATAATATCCTGGTTTGCCGGTACGGTCCTTGCGGTTATGGGGACCGGGCCCCACACCCAGACCGGCGCTGGCACAGATCCCATATAGATGATAGCCGTCTTCCTCTCTTCGCAGATAGGTATCCCGGATCCCGTCCAGGATCTCGCTGCCCTTTCTCCCATCCTCTTTTAACAGCCAACGGCTGCTGTCCCGGATATACCGCTCCCACCGAAGATCGCCGGTAGCATCGCTTAGATATGAGGCACCGATCACACAGAGGTCATCTTTATGATCCCAGGGCTTTTTCCGCAAAAATACAGGAAAGACGTTCTCCAGATATCCTTCAAGATACTCCAGCCACACAGGGCTACAACTACACATACAGCAGCCTCCTTCTCTAGATCCCTGCAAAGTCGGCGACCCGGTCCAAGATCTTTACTGCTTCTCCCATGGTCACCAGCTGTTTTGGAGCAAAGCAGCCCGCCTGATCTAGATCCATAAAACCAAAGTATAAGGCCCGTGCCACGTTCGTCCCATAATTGTTGCTGACCTTTTTTGCATCTTTACAGGCCGGCATCGTACTGGAGGCATTGCGGTAGTCCACGCCGCAGGCCTGCATGGCCACCGTCGCCATCTCCTGCCGAAAGATCGTCCCCTCCGGCAGATCCCTTCCATCGTTTGCCCGCGCCAGAAGGCCGCAGGACACCGCCGCCCGGAGACAGTCTGTACAGCTGTCAATGCGGCAGAGCGCATTTTCCTTATCCTTTTCTTTATGAACATAGCGACCGTAGGCTGCCGCCAGGGGCAAGAGCATCCGCGCCAGCTGCCCTCTTGTGACCGGCTGTTCATCTGGTGTCACATCGTCCTCATCCAGCATCCCCCGGCAGATCAGCCGCTGTCTGTCCCTGGACCGCTCCTTTGCCAGCTCCCGCGAAAGGACGATGTACTCCCGGCTGGTCTCCTTATTCCCCATGCGGTCACAGGCCGTCACCCGGACAAAGCCGCAGCCTGCGAAGATCGTGATGCACGCCGTTTTTGCAGCGCCCCGCTCTGTTCTTCCCGGGGATCCTTCTACCATGCCTTCTTTGATCGACTCCCAGGTCTTCCCATCCGCAGAGATCTCCCAGAGAAAGCGGCATCGCCCATCTCCCCCGCAGATCTGGGCAGAGGCGGTCACCTGTCCGCCTTCTACCGGCACACCCAGGATCCGCACCTTTCCTGGCCGCGGATAGCTCTGCCCGTTGATCGTCACATCCTCCACCACCGGATCCTTCCAGTTCATGCTCCGCATAGCCTGCGCTGCCCCGTCGATCCTGATGTTCTTTAAGACCAGGCCGGTGATCGGCACCTCCTCAAAGGCTTCTAAAAATATCCCATATTCCCCGCCGTGGGCAGTGATGTTTTCGATCCGGATGTTTTGAAAGACCGGCAGGTCGCTGCCATCCCGCCCGTCCTCATAGAGCATGGTCCCATGGACCGCCGCGCCGTGGACATGCTCCATCACACTGTCGGCCAGGATGATGTCCTCCACCCTGCCCCCGCGTTTGGCGTTGGTCTTTAACCGCAGGGCATAGGTCAGGTGAGGGCTGCTGAAATGGTTGCGCCAGGCCAGCACATGATGGATCCCGCCGCTCATCTCGCTGCCCAGAGCCACGCCGTCATGCCCATCTGCAAACTCATTCTCTTCGATCAGCACATACTGACAGGGCGCTGCCGCTTCTCTCCCATCCCGGTCCCTCCCGGATTTTAAACTGATGCAGTCATCTCCCGTGTCAAACCGGCAGCCTGCGATCTGTACGCCGCTGCAGCTCTCCGGATCGCAGCCGTCATTATTGGGGCCATGGCTTAAAAAGGTCATCCCATCCACGGTCACACTCTCACAGAGCACTGGGTTCAGCTGCCACATGGGACTGTTCTTCAAGGTCACTCCCTGCAGCAGCACGCGTTTGCATCGGATGATCTGGATCAGATCCGGCCGCAGAAAATGCCCCGGTCCGAACACCCGCTCATCTACCGGGACACCATCCAGGTTCATCTGCCGCAGAGCGTTCCGGTCCGCCAGCTGCAGATCTCTCTTGTCCGCAGACCAGGCATCCTCCACCTGATGATGCCAGTCCCACCAATGCTCTGCATCTGCTCCCCCGTCTAAAGTCCCCTTTCCGGTCAGTGCGATATCCTGGGCGCCGCAGGCGTAGAGCAGGGCGCTGAAATTGTAGCAGGGCGTAGCTTCCCAGTGGGAAAACACAACCGGATAGTGGAGATGGATATCCTCATTGACAAAGGAGAGCACTGTATCCTCACTTGCCAGATGCAGATCCACCTTATCCTTTAAACGCAGTGCTCCGGTGCGGTAACGCCCTGCCGGGACCGCCACGCGGCCGCCGCCCATCTCGCTGACCTTGTCGATCGCCTTCTGCAGAAGGCTGGTCTGGATATCCATGCGATCCGGCATCACGCCAAACATCTGGACAGGATACTCCCTGTCCGGGATCTGCGGCTTTTCGATCCGGTCCAGGATCGTTTTTCGCGATCGTATCTTATCCATATAAGACCTCCTTATGGCCCATTTTTTATCCTGTCTCTTGTACCCGGTCTCTCCTCCAGTCCCTGTCCCGCCTTAAACGGACCTTCCGGACGATGCGTTCACCGGACATACACCTGCTCCGCGTTCCCAAAAAAGATCTGGTCCTTTTCCTCTCTGGTCAGCTTTACAGACTGATCCAGATACTGCACATAGCAAGGATACGGATCCTCCTTCAGAGCCGAAGGAAAGTCCGTCCCGAACAGCAGCTTATCGGCCCCTACCAGATCCCTTGCCAGCTCTACATAATGCAGCGCTCTCGCATAAGGATCCGGGGCCTGCCGGCAGTTATGCACCAAACTGGATAGGTCGAACCACAGATTCGGCAGACAGAGCTTTTTTAATGCTCCTGTCAGCGCCTGCTCATCCCGGTCTGACGGCGCCAGCAGATGACAGGCTACCCACTTGGTCTTTGGATAGCGCAGGACCTCCTTGCGCAGCGCGTCTACCTGCCAGCTGGCGCTCCCGCATTTCCCGATATCCACCACGATCACATGGCCTCTCTCACTGGCATAGAGATAGGCTTCCTCCATCTTTTGGCTGTCGATCCGAAAGTCCGGGCGGCAGCTCATAAGGCCGGAGCCCTCGCTCATCTCAAACTTCACGATATAAAACCCCAGCTCCTCAAAAAGATGCTGGCGGATCTTGTCCCGATCCCGACTCCATGGATCATAGGACGCCGCTCCGATGAACCGGTCCGGATACCGCTCCACGGCTTCCCAGGTATAATGATTCTGGAACCCGTAAAAATTTCCCTGGAGGAGAACGGCCTTCTCCACACCGTTCTGATCCATCACCTGGAGGAACTGTTCTGCCGAAACACCGTCCGTATGGAACTCTTCCGGTATCATCCGCACGATCTGCCCGCTGGCATAGCGCGCCATCCCTCCCCCGATGCTCCTTAACTCCCCGCCTGCTCCAGTACCTGCGATATACTGGACCAGATGGGCATGGCTGTCGATCACTCTCATCCTGCTCACTGCCTCCCTTTATCGATCTTCCTGTGGGTCCGCAGCTGTTCGGATCGCCTGAAAACGGCCACAAGCGCAGACTCTTCTCTTAGCATACAACGATCTGCTCTTATGTACAAGCTTTTCCTTCCAGGAACCGCATAGCGGTCTTCAGGTTTTCTGGATGGAACTGATGTCCTCCCGGACAGACCTCATGATAGAGCGCGCCTTCCGCACCGGGACAGCGGTATGCCTGCCGCACGATCCTTACCTGCTCATAAACATTTTCCATCCCCCGAGGTCCGTTCAGACGATCATCCTGGCAGGACTGCACCCATAGCGGCCGGGGGCAGATCATACTGGCGATATCCCCCATATCGAAATGCTCCAGCAGATGCGGCACATAATCACAGGAACAGTTCTCGTTCATCCAGCGTGGCCAGCGGGACCGGCGATCAGGTCCGCAACGCCGTCCCCACCGGAAAGGCGGATCTGTATCTGACCTTTGGGACTGGCACAGGGAACATCCCTTATGAGGCCTTTCTCCTTGGCCGGGTCCCCATGATGCTCTATCACCCTTCCCAGCCTGCCGGCGGCGCCGTCCATTCAGAGGATCGGACAGGAGACAGCCTCTCGGATCTTCGGGGACATTGCCGGCCTCCCCTCAGCGCCCTTCCGGGAGACCCCATCTTCCTGCTGTGCCGGAACGATGTCTATCTGCGGGAGCTGCAGGAACAGATGCTGCGGGAGGCAGGTATCTTTGAGCCTCAGATCGCCGCCGAGGCCAGGCTCTCTGTCCTGACCGATCTGCTGCCCCTGGGACACGGCTCCTCTCTGCTCCCGGCATCTGCCATGAAAAAACTCCCCAAAAAAGACATCTACAGCCCTGATATCGGATATTTCTGCGAATGTCTTCTGATCTGGCAAAAGGGGACAAGACTGACACCGATAGCAAACGAGCTGATCGAGCTTCTTGGGGAACATCGCGACGAGATCTTATGGCCCAATGTCATTAAGATGATCGTTTTTATGGATCTCAAAAGATTTAAAACGTAACAAACACAAACCATAAGCCAAACGCCGATCTTTTATAAAAGTTGTCATTTGGTCGTAGTTACTTCAGTTGCAAAAATCTTGCTGCATAATCCAAAATATTCATCATAAGATATTTCGGTTCCGTTCAATGTATATTTTTCTTTACCCTCCACATCATCTTCATCAACAAGTTCTTCATGAAGATCCATTTCTGAAACTAGATCATCTGCCCCTTCAAATTTTTCCATATGGTATGCTTCATATCCTGTATGCATTCTGTTGCTGTACATGATCCATGTGGAGCCGTTATAAAAAACATAAGAAAGCTCACGCGTATCACCCTCTCCCACAGCAAATTCATAGACCTTGTTATCGCGTACATCAAGGTATATGCCACCATAAGGTCCGCAAATGATCAGTTCATTTTCGCCATCATTGTCAAGATCGACCCTTTCACCAATAGAATAGGGATCCCATTCACCAGGATCCATATCTAGATCGGTAATATAGAATGCCGGACCCTCGGAACGGATCGCACTTATCGATCCGTTGATAAACAGATCTAGTAATTCTTCTGTTGTCATTTCTGTGTCTATAGCCTCACTCGTTTGTACATTGGAGCTTTCTGCACCAATGGTCTTATCTTCCTCCGTTTCTAAATTTATACTTTCAACTGTCTGCATGCTGATCTCCAGATCTGTACCTTCAACTGTCTGCATGCTGATCTCCAGATCTGTACCTTCAACTGTCTGCGCACTGCTTTCTTGCTGTCTTGCAGAAGATCCATCCGTATCCACAACCTCATCTCCTTTTGCTCGTCCACAAGCAACAACATTTAATGCTGTCAGAAAAACGCATACCAATATCACTATCTTTTTACATCTGTCCATATACATACGCCACACCCCACCTTTCTTATCGTTCCAGCGACTTCTCGATCGTAGTTGCAGTTTCATATCGCCCCTCCTGCCAATCCCACGGATCATCCTTACAGACACCGATCTGTTCATTCCCAAAAATCTATTTAAAAGTTCACGATCTATCCTATAACTTAACAAACTAAAGCTGTCTAAGATCTGTTAAGCAAAAGATCGTGACCTCGGTCCTTTTCCGGTCCATCTCATCCGATCAAGCTTTATGGGAGCTCCTGTTGTCCATCTCCCACTCCTCCATTTTTCTGCGCACGGCCGGGGAGATCAGCTGCGGGCCCAGATGATCGGACAGCGCCAGCCCTTCATCGGTCAAGGCTAAGAAGGTCTCCTCTATCCCTTCGCCCTCGCCGCACTTTCCATATCGCATCCCATGAAGGATCAGATACCCCTCCTGGAGCCACTCTTTGAGCAGCGGAAAGTCCTCCATGGCCCCGGTGCCGAAATAGGTCTGATACCGTTCCATAGGCAGCCCCGGACGGATCAGCAGGTGCCGGATCACATACCGCCTTTTTTCTTCCTCTTTTGAAAGCGATATCCCATGGCGGATCTGCAGATAGTCCTCCTCTGCCTCGTACGCCCGCAGCTGGTCCAGACAATCCTGCCGGCAGATCTTGTAGGGCGTGCAGAAATGCAGCCCGCCCAGATAGCTCCTCCCGCCGCAGCCCAGGGCCAGGGAAGTGCCAAAGCCGCATTCTTCAAAGCGCCTTGTATCCGCCCTTTGGCCTGCCTCCCGGCACATCCCGGAAAGATCGCCTGTAAAGGCTCCCATCCGCACAAAACGCCGCATCGAATCCTGCCGGAATCCCTCCTTCTGCAAAAATGCGGCAGCTTCTCTGTACTGTAAAAATGCACTTTCCGGGTCCAGCTGCAGACCTTTTTGCACACCCTCTCCCTTTTTCTGCCGCAGATCCCTTACCTGCTTTGGATCTTCTGCCCACAAGCCATCTGCCGATCCCCGCACTCCCGGCTGCGTCCTCCCCGCAAGCTCCCGCTCCAGCCTGGCCCCATGCCTGATATAGAGAGGATACAGAAAGATCTCCTCCACACCAAATGCCGCAGCCTCCTTCACGGACGCCAGGAACGTGTCCGCCGTCTGCCCGGGGATCCCATAGATCAGGTCTACATTTACACAGGGAAAGGCAAAGGTCATCAAAAGCTCCAGCGCCCTTCTGGCACAGTCTGCCAGATGCTGCCGCTTTAACGTCTGCAGCTCCGCATCAAAAAAGCTCTGGATCCCCATGCTGATCCTGGTGACGCCCACCTCCTTTAAGATCTTAAGCTTCCCTGCTGTGGTCTGGGCGGGGGCGGTCTCGATCACGATCTTTCGCTCCTTTTCAAAGGGAAGATGGGCAAAGAGCATGGAAAAGACCCGCCGCAGCTGGGCCTCGGAAAGAAGGAGGGGCGTCCCCCCTCCGATCGTCAAGTCCGAAAAGCAGGTCTTAAACGGCGCAAGGGCAGCGGCATATTGCAGGATCTGCCGTTCTACTGCGTCCAGATAACGGTCGATCTCCTGGCGGCTCTGTCCTGTAACGGAAAAAAGGTCGCAATAGCCGCATTTTGTCTGACAAAAGGGGATGTGCAGATACAGGCTGTGCCCCGGCCCGGCAAGCTGCGCCCCATAGTCTTTTAAGGAGATCCCGGTCAGGGGACCGTAGGCGGTCTTGTGGGGATAGCTGTACATATATTGGATGT
This sequence comes from uncultured Lachnospiraceae bacterium, assembly GCA_910588895.1. GTDB lineage: Bacteria > Bacillota > Clostridia > Lachnospirales > Lachnospiraceae > Caccovicinus. The sequence goes on along the minus strand of CAJUSS010000109.1, from coordinate 2,300 downwards.
ATGGATCCATCTTCTCTGTCACCTCCTGGGCTGATCATCTGCTCTGGGATCTTTGATCTGAGACTTAAAGAAAGAAATGCTTATAGGGCACCGTGTTCACCGCCGGATGGTCGATGCCGTGGAATTGGCAGCCATCCTCCCCGTAACAGGTCCCATGGTCGGAAAAGCAGATCGCGAAGGCGCCGCCCCTGCTCTCCTTCCAGCCCGCGAACAGCCGCCCTAACTCCTTGTCCACATACCGGAGCGCGGCCTTGTGGCTATCCAGGCTGTCATGGGCATCCCCCTCCAGGTAAAAATAATTGGGATAATGGATCGCGTCCACGTTCAGGTACAAAAAGATGGGCTGTCCCTTATCCGCTGACCGGAGTTTGTGCAGGAGGAAGTCTACCTGGTTTTTCGTGCTCTCCTTCACCGGGCAGGCAAAAGAGGGGTTCCAGTAGCTCTTCTGAAAATATCCGGGGAACACCTTTCCTAAGTCCGAGCGCTTATCAAAAAAGGCCACACCGCCCACGCACCAGGTGGTATATCCCACCTTTTCCAGCCCCTCCATGATCGTGCTGCCCGAAAAGGCAAAGGCACCCTTAGGTATTTTTTTCCCCATGCCGATCTGTGACGGAAAAAACAGCATCTCCCGGTCCGCCAGACTCTTCGCCCCATACCGGCATGGAAAAAAGCCGGCGAACATGGCGTGGTGGGAGGGGTAGGTAAAATTCCCCGGCGCCTGGCATCTCTCCCATGGGCCGTACTGGCTTAAGACCGGCGTGTTCCCTGCCGCCTCCTCTTCTGCCGCTGCATCGTACCGCAGGGTGTCCAGGCAGATCAGCAGGATATCCTGCTCGCCTACCACCTGCTCCATATCTACGGACGGCTCCCTTTTCTCCTTGGCCGCCATGAACAGGCGGGAAGGGACCTCCCCTTCCGCCTGTCTCTCCCTCTGCCGTTCTTCCCGCAGCTCTTCCTGCTCTTCTATCGGTCTTTCTTCTATCGGCGCCCCTGTCCGCTCTTCTCTATATCCATGTACTCCCTTATCTTCCATCTCTCATCTCAGCCCTTTCCTTGTCTCGCCACGACCACCCTCTGTTTTTCTGCCCTATCCCAGCCTGCCTCTTCATCCACTCTGCCTGATGGCCATAGATCCGGTTCTCTCCATAGATGTCCTGGTAGAGCAGGTCCCCCTGGCCGTTCATCTCGATGATCCTGGGCTTTAAGCTCCCTCTCTCCAAAAGGATATCGATCCCCGCGCTCCAAAGGCCCGGATAACAGGCCACAGCCTTCCTGCACAGCTCCTCTATCTGCTCCAGGACCACATCGGAAAGCCCCAGGGCAGACGCCTCTAAAGGATGGTTGTTCAGATGCAGGTTGGTGATCGGCCCTCTGGACAGCCTGGCTAGGAGAAAGTCCAGCTCCCCTCCCTGGACCACCGCCCGCAGGTCGTAAGAAAAGGCCCCGTGACTGGCCTTGGCATACCAGCGCTCCACGATGCAGCCTGTCTTTAAAAGGCGGTCCAGCAGCGGCCGGATCTCCTCCTCTTTCGAAGCTTGCCGCAGACGCTTCGTGTTCAGCAAACGGACCGGAAACTGCTCTGGGACACCTGACGGCAGCAAGGTCCTGGGATCTGGCGAGATGCCCCGGCACGACAGCGCAGGATGGACCGAGGGAGCGCTTTGATCTAACCGAGCACCGGGATCTGGCAAAAGGCCGGTATCCAGCAGCGCACAGGTATAGAGCATCATCCGCCCCGTCCTAAGATCCCAGCGGAAAGCCGCCGTCCCTGCCGCCCCGGAGCCATTGAGCGGCTTGATAAAGACCTGGCAGATCTTCTTTGCCGCCATCTTCTCCAGGAGCTGATCTGTCGTCCCGATCCGCTCTTGGGTCGGCCATCCCGCGCCCTGCCCTGTCACCGCCACCTGCTCCGTCACTGGCAGTCCGGCCTGCACCAGCCGTTTCTTGCAGGATCTCTTATCCAGAAGATCCCGGATCGCCAGGGGATGGTCCAGGAAGCACGCGCCCTGCCGTTCCTGCAAGTCGGCCAGTATCTCCAGCTTTTCCTTATATCCCCTCACCAAACGGTCCATCTCTTCCAGATCGCAGCTGTCCCACACTGGCGGATCGATCTTGATCAGTGCATCCCGAAAGCCTTCATCCCAAAGATCCTTGAAATGCGCCCACTCTATAAAGAAGACAGGCAGCCCGATCTTCCGGGCGGCCTGTTCAAGATAAATGGTCCTTTTTGTCCCTCTCTCCCCCAGCAGGACGACCTTCCTGCCGGTTATATTCCTTACAGCCAAGGATACAGTGGA
>CAJUSS010000108.1 GCA_910588895.1 uncultured Lachnospiraceae bacterium | reverse complement strand
AACCATCAGCGACGCCATCACCGCCGACGATATACGCGGCCCCAAGGGTGAGCCTGCTCCCCGATCGTAAAAAGAGGGTTTAGGCTGGTCATCGGGTCCTGAAAGATCATGGAGATCTCATTCCCCTGGTACTTGCGCATCTCTTTTACCGACTTTCCGGAAAGATCCTCCCCGTCAAAGAAGATCTCGTCTGCCTCCATGACTGCATTATCCTCTAAAAGGCGCATGACCGACAGCATGCTGACCGACTTCCCGCAGCCGGACTCGCCCACGATACCTAAGCGCTCTCCCCTGCCTACATAAAAGCTGACCCCGCGCACAGCCTGTACATAGCCGTCGCTGGTCTTAAAGCCGGTCCTTAAGTTTTTTATATTTAATAAGATATCATCAGAAGCCACTATCGTCTCTCCTATCTCTTCGTTCAGATGGCCTGAACGGTCACGACATCCGGCCGTCAGGGATCCATCCCGACCCGTCGGTCACTTCTTCAGTCTGGGATCTAAGGCATCCCGCAGCCCGTCACCGATAAAGTTAAGCGCAAAGATCGTCAGGCTGATCGCTGCTGCCGGGAAGAACATCTGGTAAGGACAGGTGAACAGATACTCGATCGCATCGTTCGCCAAAGTCCCCCAGCTGGCCTGCGGGACCTGGATCCCGATCCCTAAAAAGCTTAAGAAGGCCTCCTGGAAGATCGCGGAGGGGATCAGGAACGTAACGGTCACGATGATCGTGCCGATGCTGTTGGGGATCAGATGATGGAGCAGGATCTGCCATTTGTTCAGGCCGCAGACCTTTGCTGCCAGAGCAAAATCCTGCTCCCTCAGCGTTAAGATCTGTCCACGGACCATCCTGGCCGTGGTGATCCAGAAGGTCAGGCACATGGCCAGCAGGATGCTCCCCATGGTGTTCCCTAAGAACATCATGATCAAGATCAGGTAGATCAGGCTGGGGATACCGGAAAGGATATCCACGATGCGCATCATGATCAGATCCGCCATCCCGCCGAAATATCCGGCGATCCCTCCATATAAGACGCCGATGATCATATTAACAAAAGCAGCTGTAAAACCGATGGTCAGGGAGATCCTGGCCCCATACATGGTCCGAATGAAGATATCCCGCCCCATCTTATCGGTGCCGAACCAGTGCTCGCGGCTGGGCCACTCCAGCATATGGGCAAAGTCCGTGCTTTCATAGCTATACTGGGAGAACATAGGGGCAAAGACCGCAAAGGCGGTCATCAGGGCCAGGACCACGATCCCAAACATAGCCAGCTTATCCTTCTTTAACCGCTCCCACACCATCTGATGATAGGGCCGGCTCTTCCGCTGGATCAGATCGCTCTCCTTCTCACGCTCATCCAAGAGCGCCAGCAGCTCTTCCGGGATCTCATCGGTCATGGAAAAAGCAGGTGTATTTTTCTCGTTCATCATTTCCTCCATTTTGTGCATACCTCTCCGGACAGATCCCCGCTTTCTCATTTATCGATCTTGATCCGCGGGTCGATCACCGCGTAAAGGATGTCCACGATCAGGTTGCACAGGATGATCAGCGCCCCCACGAAGATCGTGAGGCCCAAGGTGACCGAATAATCCCGGTCATTGATCGCGCTGACAAAGTATCGGCCCAGCCCCGGCACAGAGAACAGCTTCTCGATGATGAAGGTACCTGTGAGCAGCGCCGCCACCATGGGGCCTACATAGGTCACGATCGGCAGCAGGGAATTCTTCATGGCATACTTTCCGATCACTACATATTCCGGCGTCCCCTTTGCCCGCTCCGTGCGGATATAGTCCTGCCGCATGGTCTCCAGCATACTGGAACGCATCAGCCTTGTGATATAAGCGATCTGGGAAAAAGCCATACAGAATACCGGAAGGATATAGTGCTTCCAGGAGGTCAGACCGAAAGAGGGGAGCAGGTGCAGCTTTTCACAAAATATGTACATCAGCAGCACGCAGATCACAAAGCTGGGCACAGACACGCCGACCGTCGCCACGACCATGGCGATCATATCCGGCACCTTTCCCCGCTTGACCGCGGCCACGATCCCTAACAAGATCCCGGCTGCCAGAGAGATCAATATCCCCCACGCGCCCACCCGCGCCGACACCGGGAAGCCCTGGCTGATCAGCTCGCTGACCGTGGTATCCTGCTTTTTAAAAGAAGTCCCAAAGTCTCCGTGGAGCAGATTGTCAAGATACCGGACGTACTGCTGCGGGATCGGATCGTTGAGGCCGTACTGGTCTGAGATCTTCTCCAGGATCTTCGGCGGGACGTTCCGGTGGTCCTCCGGGCTGAAGGGTCCGCCGGGGATCGCGTGGAGCAGGAAAAATGTGATCGTTATCAGGATGAACAGGGAGAGGATGCCCACTCCCAGACGTTTTAAGATGTATCTTGCCATGATCTCCCTCATTTCTCAGCAGTACAAGACGGACTGCCTCTGTGCTGTCAGCGCATCTTGCCGGTCACTTCGTCAAAAAAAGGCACAGGAAATAAGATCCACTGCGCCCTTGCTCTGGATATATCGGCTATCCCGCCATTTTTCACAAAATGTTCAAGCTAGATCCAACAAATTTTCAATCGATTATACCACATGTAAACGGCGAAATCAAGACTACAGTTTATTTTTCCAGGCTTGACTGGGCGGCTGCCCTTTTTCCGGTGCAGCCGCCCTTTTTCTCTTTTTTACTTTACAGCCCCTTGACCGCCTCATAGATCCCTTCTTCCTCATTGCTCAAGGTCACATAGGGAGCCGCTGCTTTTACCTGCTCTGGCGCATTTCCCATGGCGATGCCGTAGCGCACGGCCTGGAGCATCCCTATATCATTCTCCCCATCTCCGAAGACCGCTGCCTCATCTGTGGATATCCCGTAATCCTCACACATGATCCGGATGCCCTGGGCTTTTCCCACGCCAGGCGCCATCACCTCCAGATAATAAGCATTGGACCGCAGGATGGACAGCTGCGGGTAGCGGACCCTTAAGGACCGTTCTGCCCGCAGAAGATCTTCCGGCTCACCCATCAGAAGGAATTTATGGATCCCGCCTTTTTCGGCAAATATCTCGCCGATGTCTCCCACCAGCGCCTTCCCTTCCGTGATATCCTCCTCCCGCCGCACTCTCGGGTCCTGGTCGTCATCCACCACCCAATCATCCCAGCCGTAGCCGTTGCGGACCACCTTCGGATGCTCTTGCCGCAGGACATTCCATATCTCCACCGCCAGATCCAGCCGGATCGGGCAGCTGTACATCTCCTTCCCGTCCTTATCTAAGACCAGTCCTCCGCTGTAGCAGATCATAGGCCCCCGGTCGCAAAACTCCTTCTGCACCAGTCTCACCGCGCTGGGCATCCGGGCGGAGACCAGGATGAACAAGATCCCTTTCGCCTCCAGCTCCCTTATCTTCCCTGCGGTCCGCGCCGGTACATGATGCCGGCTATCTAACAATGTGCCATCGATATCGCTGTAGATCACCCTGCAGTGCATATCCGGCGGCGCTCCCTTTTTGATACCCGCTCTGATGCCATCTCCATATACGTCCTCTTTCCTTTCTCTATCTTCCATTTCCTGCATCCTCCTCGATCATTTTTCACACCTCTGCCCCTCTCCTGCCGAGGCATCAGAGCGAAAGCGCATGTCCCTGTTATGGCACAGTCCTTCCGCAGCAGACCTTAACAGACCTTTTTCGGTCTCCTCACTGCTTCAAGAGCCCGTTCATTTCCCGCTGCAGCTTCAAAAGCCCACTGTCCACGGACATCTCCCCGCTGATGATCCGGCCGATCTCCCCGTCTGCCAGAGCCATGGCGGCAGGATACATACGGAAATTGGGCGCTCCCACCGCTTCCTCCATCACCTGCCAGATCACCTCCACATCCATATCGCTATTTCCGGGGATATCGTTGCCCAGGACCTGGGATAGGAGCGGGGACTGTACCGCTTCCTTTACCACCGGCAGGCCCTGGGAGGCCTCCAGCAGATGGAGCTGGGTCTCCACTTCATAGCAGAGGGTCTTGATGAACTCCCAGGCCATCTGTTCTTGTCTGGTCCTGCTGCCGATCCCCATCAACAGCGTCTCCAGCCGGCTCTGCCCCTGCCCGCCCTGGCCGGCGGGCAGCTTTACACAATCCCACTCGAAATCCGAATATTTTTTGATCCGCCAGGGGTAGGGCTTATAGGTCCGATACTCGGAAAACGCAAAGGGCCGGAAAGCCACCTTCCCCTGGTCAAACTCCCGGGCTGTCACCCCATAGCCTTCGTTCACACGGTTCAAGTCCCGGACGAACTTGACCCCGGCCTCCACCTTGGGGTCTGTGAAATAGGCGGCCGACCCGTCCTTCTCGAACAAGAGGGCCCCATTGGAGGCCACCGCCTCCCGCCATCCATAATCAAAGCAGCCAAACTGATCGATGACCCCGTCGCCGTCGGTATCCTTTGTGACCTTACAGCATATGGCCAGAAGCTCTTCCCAGGTCCAATCCGCTCCCGGCATGGAGATCCCTTCCTTTTGGAGCAGGGTCTTATTGACAAACATCAAGGTAGGCACGCTCTCATAGGGAAGGGCATACTGGACATCCCCTATACTGCCATACATATAGGCTCCCTCGTAATAGGCATCGCTGTCAAAGCTCCCATCCCTTTTGATCAGAGTCCCCAGATCCTTTAAAGCTCCCAGGGAGACTAAGATCTCCAGCTCACCCTCCGGGATCATGAACACATCCGGCTCTTTCCCTAAAAGGATCTGCTCGGACAGCCATTCCGGATAATCCTCTTTTAAGATCCCGCTGTCATATTCTACCCGGACGCCAGGATGCTCCTCTTCAAAACGGCGGATCGCCTCATCCACTACCTTGTAACAGCTCCCTGTAGGGACATCCCAGTAGCTGCCTGCGATCATCCCGAAACGCAGGATCTTTTCCTCCTCCTGCTCCCGGCTCAGATAGACAAAGACCGCGCCGATGATCGTCAGCAGGGTCACGGTTATGGCCATAGAGAACACAATAGCTTTTTTTCCTACATATCGCATGTCCCAACTCCCTTTCTGCCATCCTCTCACGGAAAGCCTGCCGCCAAAAGCTTTTTTATACAGGTATACAGAAGCCTGTCACCCCAGCTCCCGTGTGGTGACCCCGGTCTGCACGGCCCATATGGCAAGTTGGGTCCTGTCCCGCAGATCCAGCTTGCCCAGGACCGAGCTCAAGCAGTTGCGCACAGTTCCCTCCGAAAGGCTTAAGGCCGCTGCGATCTCCTTATTGGAACGGCCGTATCCTACCTGCTGGATCACCTTCCACTCTGTCTTTCCCAGATCCTCTATGTTCCGGTCATCCACCTGGATCGTATAGTTGCCTTTGGCCATCTGGGAGAACAGCCGTACGACTTTCGTGGCGATATCCGGATTGATCATAGCCTTCCCCCCGTAGACCGTGCGGATCGCGGAGGCCAGCTCCGCCATGGAGACGCCTTTCAGCAGATAGCCGCTGGCTCCATATTTCAATGCATTATAGACATATTCATCATCGTCAAAGGTGGTCAGGATGATGATCTTGATCTGGGGATAGTTCTCCTTGATGATCTGGGTACAGGACACGCCATCCATACCTGGCATCCGCACATCCATCAAGATCACATCCGGCTTGGCCTTGCGCACCGAACGGATCACCTCCCGCCCGTCGGCCACTGTGTCGATCACTTCCATATCGATGTTGGCAGACAGCACGATCTTCAAGCTGTCCCGGATCAATTCCTGATCGTCGGCGATGACGATCTTTATCTTCTCTTTCATCCGTACTCCTCTCCCCACCGGATCGGTATCCGTGCCGCGATCCAAAAACCGTCGCTGCCCTCATATCTTAAGGAGCCATCCAAAAGCTCCAGCCGTTCCTGCATATGCTTCAGCCCAAAGCCCTCTTTGACCTCGCTGCAGCCGATCCCGTCATCCTTCACCGTGATCGTCAGCCATTGGTCGGCCCTGGAGATCACGATATGGATCTTTGTAGCGTGCCCGTGGCGGATCGCATTAGTGGTGGCCTCCTGGACGACACGGTAGATGACCTCCTCCTCATCCTCGTGGAATTTTAAGGAGGCCGCCTGGTTTTCAAAGTGGATCTCCGCTCCGGAAGCCGCGCCAGTGTCCTCTATGAGCTTTGTGACCGCCCGCTCCAGATCAAATTTTTCCAGTGCGTCCGGGCGCAGCTTGCTCACCGACCGGCGCACATCGGTGATCCCCTGTCGTGCCACCTCCCCAATCTTGGTCAGCTGCTGCTTCGTGGCCTCCGGCGCGATATCCAGCATGGTCAGGCTGGCATCGATCCCCGCCACGATCCCGGTCAGGGCATGGCCCAAGGTATCATGGATCTCCCGAGCCAGGCGGTTCCGCTCCCGCATCTCCGCATTTTTTTCCGCCTCTGCCGCATATTCCTTTAGCTTCCGGTTAGCCTCCTCCAGCTGGTCGTTCAAGCTTTGGATCCGCTCCCTCTCCCGGTATTCTCCCTGGACCAGCATGGCCATATACAGGATGAACAGCACCAGGTTCATGGAGCTGATCACGCTCAAGCTCCCCCGCAAAAAAGCCTGGGTGCTGGTGCCGTAGGCCGTGAGGAACTGCTCCCATGGGATCATGTTAAAATACGCTCCGGTCAGATTATAGTTCACGATGGTATATAAGCCCACGATGGCCACTCCTAAGACCACCTTCTGCTTGCTCCCCTTCTGCCCTCGCACCATATCCGATACCACCAAGAGCACTAAGCCATTGTAGTTCATGTTCATCGCCACGGTCGCCCCGATGCAGAAAAACATCTCCAGCGCCATGATGGCATTGCGCAGGGCTCTCCGCCTGTTCTCCCAGAGCTGCCCTAAACAGCTGCAGAACACCAGGCACAGATACCCGGTCACCGCTGCGACCAGCATGGTCTGCGGTTTCCAGGGCCGGACGCGGATCAGATTTAAAAATGCCTCCGCCTCCATGGCATCCACGATCGCCAGGATACTGTAGGCCATGCTCCCGGCCACCAGGCAGACCGCTCCCAGGTTCAGGATGTACGCCGCCTGCTGCAGACTGATAAATGCCCGCTCTCTGCTCATAACCGCTCCCCCTCTGCTCTTAGGATCTGGCCCTCGCCGGTGTACCGGCCCAACGCTCCACATCATGGACGTATCCCTCACTGCCACCCATCGATCCCATACAGATCCAGGTCATCCCTCGTGACCAGCTCCGTTTGGATCCGGATCTCTTTTTCCACGCTCTCCCCTGCTAAGATCTTGTAAACCGCAGCAGCAGCCTCTCTCCCGATCTCCCGGGGGAACTGAGCTGCCGTGGCTTCCATAAAGCCTGCCTCGATCATGGCTTTCCCGTCCGGAGAGCCGTCTACTCCATACACATGGATCTGTCCCTCCAGCCCGGCGTCCTTTAATGCCGCCATGGCTCCCATGGCCGCCAAGTCATTCAGGCACATGATCACGTCGGCCTCCGGATACTGCGCAAGGAGCTCCTCTGTCGCCGGCATCGCCAGCTCCAACTGTCCCTGGCAGTCCGCCTCCGCTAAGATCTTAAACCCCGCCTGGCCTTCCATGGCCTCCTTAAAGCCCTGGATCCGGTCCAGCCCGGATTTGGCCGCGCTGTGGGTCAACAGGAGGATATCCCCTCCTGCACAGTTTTCCTGGAGATGCCGGGCGCACTGCGCGCCGGCCTGCCAGTTATCCGATACGATCGTACAGGCTGCCAGATCTGTTTCGAACACATCACTGTCCACCACGATGATCGGGATATCCGCCTTGTGGGCATCCTCCAGAGCAGGGCCGATCTGCTTCCAGTCTACCGGGTTGATGAAGATCCCGTCCACCTTCTGCCGGATCATCTCCTGTACCTGGCTGATCTGCTTATCCACATCCAGCGCCGGGTCCCTGGTGATCAGGATATCCCCCCTGGCTTCCAGCTCATTGCGGATCTCATTATCGATGATCTCATAAAACGGATTGTTCATGGTCATATAGGTGGCTCCGAACTTATGCCTCCGGTCTGCCCCTTGCCTGGCCTGCCGCACCCACAGCCCTAATGCCAGGGCTCCGGCCAGCAATACGACGCCAAAAAGGATCCAGATCCATCTTCTCTTTCCGCTCATCCTTTCCCCCCTGCCCGTCTCCGCTGCCGCGGTGTTCTTTGGATCGCTCTCTGCGACTATTTTATCATCATCCCATGCGCTTTTAAAGGAGCATTTTTGCGGCCGTTCATGGAACGACAACCGGGAGACGCGCTCCCCGCGCCTCCCCCTCTGCCTTCTTTTTGTCTTATATCTGCCCTGCTGCCTTTAAGATCGCTTCCACATTTTTCTTTCCTTTTTTCCGCCCTGTATGGATGAGAAGTGCTGCACCGCCTGACAGGATGGCGAGCGATGCCCCAAACACTCCCCTCAAAAGATCCGGGCTGATGACGGCCCCTGTGTAGGCCAGGAGGACCCCTATCGCCGCCGCGGACAGGGCCAGCCTCTGCCAAACGCCCAGCCGCAGCAAGGCCTCTGTCTGCATCTTGGCTTCCTTGATCAGGAACTCTTTTTTCTCATCCATTTTTTTCTGCCTTTCTAGTCTTTCCTTTTGCTATCCCCGGACCGGATCGTCCGGAGGATAGCAGCTCCTTTACCGCAGCCGATCAATAGGACAGGCCTGGATCGAAGAAGCCCAGGAGTACGCCTATGAACGCCACGACCACTAAGATCAGCATGACCATGGTAGGAGAGATCTTCTTTTTGGTCATCAGCCACCAGCAGAGGATCACCGTGCCTGCAGAGAGCAGCTTTGGGTAGACCTGATCGAAGGTGCTCTGCAGCTCGATCACTCCCGGGATCGCGAAGGATGTGGTGACGTTGATCCAGCTGGCCGCCACAGCGCCGATGACCATGGTGCCGATCATGATGATCGAATCGCGGAGAGCCTGTGCCTGTTCCCCTACCAGCATCTCCACAGCCTTACCGCCCAGCTCATAGCCTTTATAATACGCGAACCGCATCCCGAAGAACATCAGCGCGTTCCAGACAACGATATAGAAGAGAGCGCCTAAAGGCGACCCGTTATTGGAAAGTCCCAGCGCGATGCCTAACAAGATCGGGATCAATGTACCTACGATCAGAGAGTCGCCGATACCAGCCAGAGGTCCCATAAGGCCGGCGCGGATACCGTTGATCGTCTCGCCGTCGATGGCTTCGCCGTTTGCCTTTGCCTCTTCCAGACCGGCGGTCATGCCGACCACCAGGGTCCCGATCTGGGGCTCTGTGTTAAAGAACGCGGTGTAGGTCTGCATAGCGTCCTTTTTCTCTTCCTGCGTGTCATACAGCTCCTCCACTACCGGGAGCATGGCGCAAAGGTAACCAAAGGTCTGCATATGCTCCTGGGAAAAGCAGGTCAGGTGGCCGTAGAACCAAGATAAGAAAGATCTGTTTAGTGCTTTTTTCGATAATTTCTTCATCTTAGATATCCTCCTCTTCATCATATGCACCTACTCCAACGATCGCCGGACGCACCTTCAGCATCTGGATCTTATAGTTGATCACTGCGAAGAAACCGCCGATCACAGCCGCGCCGATCAGGTTTACCCCCATACACGCGGCCAGGGTGAAGCCGAAGAAAAAGGTCAAGAAATCCGTCGCCTTGGTCACCACCTGCTTTAGGAGGATCGCAACACCCACTGCCGGGAGCAGGCTGCCTACGGTGAACAGGGTCTTCATGGCGATGCCGTCCATGGGCAGATAAGCCTTCATCAGATCCACCATGCTGGAACCTGCCAAGGTGATCGCCACAGTGGGAAGGAAGGAGCAGAGCAGATGGGAGATCCAGGGAAGTCCCATGTCTACCAGATACAGCTTCTTGAAATCGCCTTTTTCCACTGCCTTCCAGCCGATATGCTGCCAGACCAGGTTAACGGTAGCTGTCCCATAAAATAATACGGTGCCCAGCGTGCCCACGGCTGCGCCCAGAGCTGCCGCCATATCCTTTGCCGCGCCGGATGCGGGGTCCAAGCCCATCCCTTTGATCGCGCAGATCGAAAGGGGGATCCCGATATAGCTGATCGCACGCACATCTGCGGATACTGTTCCGCCTGGGGTGACCAGCGCTATGTAGATGACCTGGATCGCCGCGCCCACGATGATCCCGGTCTGGATGTCGCCTAAGATGAGGCCTACCACCAGACCTGCTACCAGGGGACGGCCCAATGTATAGTTACCAAAAGATGTTCCGCCCATACCCGGCATACTGGACAAGCATGCGCAGAACCCTAACAAGATCGCTTGGAATAGATTGATCTGCATGATCTACTACCTTTCCTTTCTTTGGATTTTAGTTAAAGCCGAACTGCCCCCTGAACTTGGTCCAGTTCCCGATCGCCTCATCCTTTAACAGGGCAAATTCCACACTGTAGCCCTTCTTCATGATCTCCTCCAGGGCCTGTGCCTCCTCCTGGGTGATCGACTGGTTATTGCCCAGCTTAGTAGCACCTGGCCGGTCATTGCACGGTCCGATGATCACGGTCTTGACTCCGGGATCAAAGCCCTGATCCACCAAGATCTTCTTCATATCCACCGGGTTCTTGGTGATCAGGAAATACCGGTCCTTACTGTCCAGCACCTTCTGGCATTTGGCCTTCCACTCCTCCATGGTCCACACGAAGGTCTTCTTACCGGACGCGCTCTTATACGCCGTCTTCAGCACCGGATTGCTGGCGGCTAAGTCGTTCACCGCTACCAATCCGTCACAGGGATACTCCAGCGCCCACCTGGTACAGGTCTGGCCATGGATCATGCGGTCATCTACTCGGACAAATGATACTGACATCTCTTTTTCCTCCTGTCTGTTTTTCATCGTTTTTTTTGATCGATACAGCTTTGGATCTTGCCTTTTAGATCCTCCTTGCTAACCTCAATGGTCTCCGCTATAGGATGCGCTCACACCTCTTCCTCCTCATCGGCCACGTTCAGATCCATCTTCTGGATCCCGTTCTTTGACTCCTGGAGCAGTGTCTCCGCCAGACTATCCCCATCCAGCGCATCCTTCATCATGGATGCGGTCAGCGCCATGGGCAGGTTCATCCCGCCGAAGGCGACCGTCTTTTCCAACAGCCCCTTCTGCGACAGTACATCCAAGGCGTTCGTCAGGGGAGAACCGCCGATGATATCCGCCAGGACCAGGATCTCATCTTCCGCCTTGACCGGTGCGATGGTCTCCTCAAACCTTTTCACAAATGCATCCGCTCCCATGCCGTCCTCCATGCTGGCGCTCAGGATATCCGCTCTGTCCCCTCCGGCAAGCATCTTCAAAACGCTGTGCAGTCCCGGGGCAAAGGTGCCATGGCTGACCAGTACAACATACTTCATATCCGTACCTCCTTTGTTCCATTCCTTTCGGCTTTGTTCTTGTAGTATGATCATACCAATTTTTTTCACCAAAGCCATCTGCCTATTGTCACTATTTACACATCGGTTTTTATTACATTTGTCATGTCGGAGGTGACAGATCGCATATACATAAAAAGCTCCGGGTATACCTTTCCCGAAGCTGGCAAAATAACAAATATGGTTCAATACGTATTGATAGTCGATCCCTTTTAAGTCGCCTATTTTGTTTTCTAAGGCAAGCTTTAGAGCAGTATCATAGATCCAATATCCCTAAAACCCCTGAAAGCGCCAGTGATCCATTTCTCATAAGAAATCCAAACGCGCTCCACAAAATCATCTGAAAATATATATATAACAAAAAAGAGTATCTATCTTTCGATAAATACTCCCTTTTGTAATGCTCCTTA
>CAJUSS010000107.1 GCA_910588895.1 uncultured Lachnospiraceae bacterium | reverse complement strand
CGGGAATATTTCTTTGTATCAAAGGAACAGTTCATGACCATGGTGGAAGAGGATGCGCTGATCGAACATGCCCAGTATGTGGATAATCTTTACGGGACACCGAAACGATATGTCAAGGAGCAGCAGGCCGCCGGAAAGGATGTGATCTTGGAGATCGAGATCCAGGGAGCGCTTAAGATAAAGGAGAGATTCCCGGAGGCGCTGCTCATATTTGTGATGCCGCCGGATGCGGCAGAATTAGAACGCCGCCTGACCGGCCGGGGGACAGAGAGCCCAGATGTGATCCGGGCCAGGTTAAAGCGAGCGGCGGAGGAAGCCGTGGGGATCGAGGCTTACGATTATATCCTGGTGAACGACCAGGTCGATGCTTGTGTGGAGCGGCTCCACCAGATGATCCAGGTGCAGCACGACAGAACGTCCGCACGGCTGGCCTTTATCGATAAGGTACGGCAGGAGCTTGGTCAGCTGGGGTAGGGGGAGAGTGTGATAGTATCGGTCTTTAAGCGGGGCCGTATGGTCAAAGTCAGAAAGGAGATCTTTATATGTTGCGTCCATCTTATAGCGATCTGATCGAGGTTTTGAACAGCGAGATCGAGCCTGGTGAAGCACCGGTGGTGCAGAGCCGTTATTCGATCGTCATCGCCGCTTCCAAAAGGGCGCGGCAGCTGATCGACGGGGCGGAGCCTCTGGTGGGAGGCTCTTACCGAAAGAAATCGCTGTCGGTCTCAGTTGAAGAGCTTTATAAAGGAAAGGTGAAGATCTTGAGCGAGGAGGAGCTGGAGACAGAGGAAGAGGCTCCTGTCCTTGAGGACGCTTTGGAGGAGGAAGAGGCGCTCCAGGAGACAAAGGAAGAGGCAGCGATAGCGATAGAGGAGGCCGCAAAAAACGTCTAGGGAGGACCGTTCGTCACCGAACGGATAGTATGTCGGAACAGGATAAAGAAAGAGGAGAAAGGGGATTGCTGAACGGAACGGTTTTGTGACCCCCTCTTTTTGCATATCGAGTGTCCATATTTGTTCAGTAAGGAAGAAGACGGATGATAAAGATATTGTTTGTTTCCCTGGGCTGCGATAAGAACCTGGTGGATACGGAAAAGATGCTCGGACTTTTGGGGAGCGGAGGCTGCCATTTCACCGATGACGAGGAGGAGGCCGATGTGATCGTGGTCAACACCTGCTGCTTTATCGGGGATGCGAAGGAAGAGAGCATAAACACGATCTTAGAGATGGCCCAGTATAAAGAGAACGGGCGTTGCAGAGCGCTGATCGTGACCGGCTGTCTGGCACAGCGTTATCAGGATGAGGTCCTAAAGGAGATCCCGGAGGTGGATGCTATCCTGGGGACCTCGGCTTACGGCCAGCTGGGGGCAGTCATAGAGCGGCTGCTGGAAAAAGGAGAGGATCATGTGACCTGTTTTCGGGACATCGATCTGTTCCCGGAGACGACGGCGGCCCGCAGGAGGTCCGACGGCGGCTGCTACAGCTTTTTAAAGATCGCGGAGGGCTGCGACAAGCACTGCACCTACTGCATCATCCCCTCTCTGCGGGGACGCTACCGCAGCGTGCCCATGGAAGAGCTGGTCCGTGAGGCCGCAGAGCTGGCAGAGCAAGGCGTGAAGGAGCTGATCTTAGTGGCCCAGGAGACCACCCTTTACGGCGTGGATCTATATGGAGAGAAACGGCTGCCTCAGCTTTTGCGGGAGCTTGCCAAGATCCGGGGGATCTGCTGGATCCGCATCCAGTATTGTTACCCGGAGGAGATCACCGATGAGCTGATCCGTGCGGTCAAGGAGGAAGAAAAGGTCTGCCGCTATCTGGATATGCCTATCCAGCATGCCAGTGACAGGGTCTTGAAACGGATGGGCCGCAGGACCAGCAAGGCTGAGCTGAAGGCGACGGTGGAAAAGCTGCGGCGGGAGATCCCGGATATCGCGATCCGCACTACACTGATCTCCGGTTTTCCCGGGGAGACCCAGGAAGACCATGAGGAGCTGCTGGACTTTGTGGATGAGATGGAGTTTGAGCGGTTAGGGGTATTTCCCTATTCCTTAGAGGAGGATACACCGGCGGCTCTGCTGCCCGATCAGATCCCCCAAAAGATCAAGGAGGAACGGCGGGATGAGCTGATGAGCCTTCAGCAGGAGATCGTCTTTGAAAAGCAGCGAGGGAAGGTGGGACGTGTGCTGGAGGTGCTGATCGAAGGCCGGCTGGTGGACGAAGAGGCCTATGTGGGCCGGACCTATATGGACGGTCCCAATGTAGACGGCCTGATCTTTATCCATACGGACCAGGAGCTGGTCAGCGGCGACTTTGTCCGGGTAAAGGTAACGAAAGCCTTAGAATATGATCTGATAGGAGAGATGTATGATGAACCTGCCCAATAAATTGACCACATTGCGTGTGATCTTGATCCCCTTTTTTGTCTTTTCCCTGCTCTATCGCGGCGGGGAAGAGGTCCTGTTCCGGTATGTGGCTGCAGCGATCTTTATCGCAGCCAGCCTGACCGATCTTCTGGACGGGAAGATCGCCAGGAAATATGGCCTGGTGACCAACTTCGGCAAGTTCATGGATCCGCTGGCAGACAAGCTCTTAGTCTGTTCCGCCCTGATCTGCCTGACCGAGCTAAAGCAGCTGCCGGCCTGGATGGTGATCGTCATCATCAGCCGTGAGTTCATCATCAGCGGCTTCCGCCTGGTGGCCTCGGACAATGGGATCGTGATCGCCGCCAGCTACTGGGGGAAGTTTAAGACCACGTTCCAGATGATCGCGGTGATCCTGCTGATCTTTAATATCCCGGCTCTTGCCGTAGTGACCCAGATCTGCGTCTGGATCGCGCTGGCTCTCACCGTGATCTCTCTGGTGGATTACATCATGAAGAACCACAAAGTGCTGACAGAAGGGAGTATGTGATCGATGATCTGTGAACTGATATCCGTGGGGACTGAACTGCTGCTTGGCAATATCGTGAACACAAACACGCAGTTTCTTGCTGAAAAATGCGCCCTCCTGGGCCTTTCCATGTACCACCAAGTGACCGTGGGCGATAACCGGGAGCGCCTGTCGGAAGCCGTGCGCACCGCCTTAAAGCGTGCGGATGTGGTGATCCTCACCGGCGGCTTAGGACCTACGGAGGATGATATGACGAAGGAGGTCTGCGCCGAGGTCATGGGCTTTTCCCTGGTGGAGGATGCCCATACCAGAGAGCGGATCGAGGACTACTTTAAGAACAGCATCTATAAGGACATCACTGATAATAACTGGAAGCAGGCGATCAGCCCCGAGGGAGCCAGGGTCTTAGATAATGAGAACGGGACGGCGCCGGGCCTGATCTTAGAGAAGAACGGCAAGCTGTGCGTCCTCTTGCCGGGACCGCCAAATGAGATGATCCCTCTGTTCATGGGTCAGGTCTATCCCTACCTGCAGAAGCTGCGTCCGGAGGTGATCCGTTCCCAGATGGTCAAGATCTGCGGGGTGGGTGAGAGCCAGGTGGAGGATAAGCTTCTGGATATGATCGACCGGCAGACCAACCCCACCATCGCCACCTACGCCAAGACAGGGGAGGTCCATCTGCGGGTCACCGCAAAGGCCAGGAGCGAGGAGGAAGCCGAGCGGCTGATCAAGCCGGTGGTCAAGGAGATCAAAAAGAGATTTGGGGATCATATCTATTCGATGAAGGAAGGGGAGACCCTGGAGATGGCAGTGGTCCGGCTGTTAAAGAAGCATGAGCTGACGGTCACCACGGCTGAATCCTGTACCGGGGGCCTGCTGGCCGCCCGTCTGGTCAATGTCCCCGGCGTATCGGATGTGTTCCGGGAGGGCTTCATCACCTATGCGAACCGGTCGAAACGGAAGATCTTAGATGTGAGCAAGAGCACGCTGAAAAAATATGGGGCGGTCAGCGAACAGACGGCCAAGGAGATGGCGACTGGAGGCGTTTTCGCCACAGACGCGGATGTGTGCGTGGCCATAACCGGTCTGGCCGGTCCGGATGGCGGGACGGAGGAAAAGCCGGTGGGCTTAGTCTATATCGCCTGCTATCTGCGGGAAAAGGTCCGGGTAGAGCGATATCAGTTCAAGGGCGACCGCAATAAGATCCGTGAGCAGTCCGTGGTAAAAGCCCTGGACCTTTTGCGCCGGTCCATCCTTGAGGAGGAGCGCTGATAGGAGGCGTTTTGATGTATAAGGCGGATGGATACACAACGTAGATGCAGGAGGAGAGCATTTTGGAGAGCCGAAATGAAAAGAGGATGATGGCGGCAGCCTGCCAATATGCCTATAGCAGGTTCGTGCTGAATTTCTATATGTTTTACGAGACCATGGGAGAAGGAAGATATGTTTCCGACGAGCAGAAGGAGCTGCAGAAGAGCTTCTTAGAGCTCACCGGGCTCTTTTCGCAGGGGGAGTATCCCCTTGAGGAGCTGGATCGGCTGCGCAGCCGGATCATCCGGGAGGTCGATCTGATCACGGCTTATGTGGACCGGTTCCAGATCTACGAATATGTCCTGAACCGGATGGAAGGGCGCTTTGCCGATATGGACGATCTGAAGCTTGTAGATGATGAGGCTTTTGCCGATGAGGTCATGGGGTTCATCATGGCACAGCGAGATACCGCCGTCGTCAACAGCCGGATCAAGATGATCCTGGAACAGTTGCCGATCCGGTTCACCAAGGCCAAATTTTTCTCGATCGTCAGCCAGTCTCTCTCGGTCTATGAAGGGACGGATAAGAAAAGCCTGGAGCAGATGCTCACCGTGCTCCGCTCGGAAGCTATGCTGGACAAGCCCGCAGAGGATGAGGGGCATAAAGAGCTTAAAGACCTCTTGGCGAAGCTGGCGGGAGGGGACCATAAGAACCCCACGAGAGAGAGCTATCGGGAGATGCGGGATGCCTTTTCGATCGCAAGGGAGCGTTTGACCGATGCTTCCTATGCCTGTATGCTGCTGATGGATCTGGTGAACGATCTTTATGTGGTCTGCCTGACCAGGAGCGATACCCTGATGGACAGCCAGGAGGAAGAGCTGTTCAAGACGATCGTGGGAAAGGTGCAGAAAAGAGCGGAGCATGCCCTTTCTGTCGGACCGGAGGAGTCTTTAAAGGACTTAGAGACCATCGAAGCGATGGAGGACATGGATGCGCTCCTGGTACAGATGGAAGGAAAGCAAGAGCATTATCACGGCCAATGGGCCCGGTATGAGATGACAGATCCTGGAAAAGATATGGATAAGGACACGGATGGAGGAGATGAGCGATCCCTGCGGATACGCAAGGTAGAACGCCTCCTCTCTACCAGCTCCTTTATGGATCTTAAGGAAGAGGAGGAGCCAGAGCCGGAGGGGATCTTATTGAGCCGGAAGGCGGTGGAGGAGATGTGCCAGCCCTTTCTGCAGGAGCTGGAGGCTTCCTGGAAGTCTATGCCGAAGATGCTGGTGCGGGCCGTCATGGCAAAGCTCTTGTCCTTCCTTCCCATGTTCTTTACGACTCTTGACGAGATTCGGCAGTTCATCCTGGGCTGCCTGACCTCCTGTACGGATCTGGCAGAGAAGACGATCTGCGTGGACCTTATCCGTCAGATCATGGAGAGTGAAGATGCTGTGGTATAAAGATCTTTATGTAGGGGAACGTGCAGAAAAGAGGCGGGCCTCCATCATACAGACGATGCGGTCCGGGAAAGCGGCGCCCTCCGCCTACGCGATCCTCCCGGCAGCCAACGGAAAAGATCTGTTGGATATCCTGCAGGCGCTCCGGCTTTGCGGGGAACAGGGGGCGTTGTGGAGCAGGCTCACAGGGCGGGAGCCCCTTATCTTAGGGATCGCCTGGGGCTATCAGGATGCCTTGGAGCTGGCCGGGCGGATGGTAGATGAGGTCTACCGCGCTACGGGGGCATTTGACGTAAAGGCTTATCTTGGGTTGGACGGCTATCCGGGATCGGATGGATATGGAAAGGCCGCAGGGCGGATAGACCGGGCGGCAGATGATGCGGAAGTGGTAGGATGATCCATATTTTAGGCTTGCTTTTAAAAACGATAGGGTGGATACTGCTGGGGATCTTGGGAGTCATCCTGGGGATCCTGCTTTTGGTACTCTTTTCGGCTATACGGTATACGGTGGCGGGGAAAAAGCAGGGGCGTGCGCTGGAAGGACAGATCAAGGTCACCTGGCTTTTGTGGATCTTATCTGTGCTCGTCACCTACAAAGAGGGGCTGGAGGTCCGGATCAAGGTCTTTGGGCGGACGATCCGCAAGCTGGATCTGAGGGGGGGCGCAGCAGGACAGGACGAGATCGGCGGTACTGCAAGAGGGCAGGAAGATACCGGTGGGCGCAAAGAGACACCGGCAGGGCCGAGACCAGAGCCTGCGCCGGATAGAGCGGGGACCGATAGCTGGGGATGGGCCTGGGAGCCGAAAGGTCCCGGCGGTCCGGATGGGCCTGAGAGCAGTCCTGTAGATAAAAAGGCGGGAGAGGAGCCGCAGGCCCAAGGCGGCCATGGAGACCGAAAGACGGCAGGGCGTGCCTCTGTCAACAGCCTTGAAGGGAAAGCGGCGGAAAAAGGGGCGGAAAAAGGAGGGAGGCCAAGCCTGGGGAGCCGCTGCAAAGAGGCCTTCCTCCGTCTGTGGGAGCGGATCTGCGCTCTGTACCAGAAGCTGCTGGCCCAGGTCCGCGCTTTTGGCGACAGGGTGGAGGCAGTCCAGGAGAAGCTGGGGCAGCTCCAGGAAAAATGGGAAAAGTTCCAGGCATTTCTCCAGGATCCGGCTAACCAAAAGTCGGCCAAGCTGATCTTCCGACAGACAAAGAAGATCCTGCGCCATCTGTTCCCCAGGAAGGGGCGCGCGCAGATCACATTTGGGCTGGAGGATCCTTACCAGATGGGACAGGTCCTTTCCGCAGCCGCATGTTTATATCCCTTTACCCATGATCTCCTGACCCTTTCCCCTGTCTTTGACGAAAAGATCCTGGAAGGGGAGATATGGATAAAGGGGCATATCCGGATCGGTATGTTGCTGGGACATGTGCTGCGGCTGCTCTTGGATCAGAACATCCGCCGGCAGCTGTGGGGGCTGATCCGGCCTTCCCGTGGAAAGCGCAGGGGAGGAAAGGAAGCCGGGCCGATAGAGGGCAGGATAAAAAGATAGATGATAGACAGACGATAAGAGAGATAGCGTATCAGAGAGCAAAGAGATAGAGCAGGAGGATGTATCATGGCAAATGATCAGGTTTCGTCAGCGATCCAGTCGCTTTTTCAGGGGATGGATAAGTTCGTCACAACAAAGACCGTGGTAGGAGAGGCGGTCAAGGTGGAGGATGCGATCATCCTCCCGTTGGTGGATGTATCCTGCGGCATGGCGGCAGGAGCTTTTAAGGACGGCGGGAAAAATAAGGATAACGGCGCCGGAGGGATGAGCGCTAAGATGTCGCCCAGCGCTGTGCTGGTGATCCAGAACGGGACCACCAAGCTGGTCAGCGTGAAGCATCAAGATCCCATGACAAAGGCTCTGGACCTGGTGCCGGATCTGGTGAACAAGTTCGTGGGAGGACCGAAGGGGAACGGGGAGATCTCGCCTGAGGCTATGGAAGCGGCGGAAAAGATCGCCGGGAAGGAATAGTTTTCGGACTTCCTGCATAGGATATCCCATAAGGAAGATAAAGAAGGG
Source organism: uncultured Lachnospiraceae bacterium (assembly GCA_910588895.1). Classification (GTDB taxonomy): domain Bacteria; phylum Bacillota; class Clostridia; order Lachnospirales; family Lachnospiraceae; genus Caccovicinus. The sequence continues at coordinate 4,159 of CAJUSS010000107.1, read as the reverse complement.
GTAGCCTGTGAAGCGGGTATATGGATTGATGCTGTTTTGTTTTAGTTGTGGGATGGCCGCCCTTCTGTTCATACCGGTGACCCTGACCACATTGATCTTTATCGTTGCATGTCTGATCGTGGGATATAATCTGTTCTGCTGCTGATGGTCGTGACATACAAAGGGGCTGTTGCAAAATGCAGCTTATACGCGATATGTGGGCGCCGGCCGTGTGGCCTGAGCACCATACCTTGTATATAGCGGCTATCTTGCAACAGCCCCTCTGCATACTAACTAAGACATAAAAAAACTCCGGTCAAAGGACCGGAGGCTTTTTACTTACGGAAACTATCCGATAAGATGTCAGAAGATCAAACGCGCTCTACCAGACCGGAACGCAGGCAAGAAGTACATACATACATCTTCTTAGAGCCGCCGACGGTCTTGACCCTTACGGATTTTATGTTCGCTTTCCACATTTTGTTGGATCTTCTATGGGAATGGCTCACAGCGTTGCCGAAGTGAGCGGCCTTACTGCAGATCGCACATTTTGCCATGACTTTGCACCTCCTTTGATGGTACTTGGATCTTCTTAATGGATTCTCTCCCAAAGATCCACAACAAAAATATCTTAGCAGAAAACCCTGAAAAAAGCAAGGGAAATTTAAAAATTTATTTCTTTTTTACGCAAAATAGTGTATACTTGTTCCTATAAATCTTTAGGAGGCTACAATATGAGGGGTCGAATTAGTAACAAGCTAGGCGAGATCTTGATCGATCAGAATGTCATCGCACTATACGCGGGTACCACAGCCGTAGAGTGCTTCGGCATCGTGGGCATGGCGGCTGTCAGCATGAAGGACGGCCTGGTCAAGCTTTTAAAGCGTGAGAGCCTGACCCATGGGATCAATGTCGCCATCCAGGACGACCACATGGCGATCGATTTCCATGTGATCGTCGCCTATGGGGTCAGCATCTGTGCGGTAGCAGACAATCTGATCGAGAATGTCAAGTACAAAGTAGAAGAGTTCACCGGCATGGAGGTTGATAAGATCAACATCTACGTGGAAGGTGTGAGAGTGATCGATTAAGGAGGAGACCGGTGATGGATACAATTGATGCAAAGTTACTCCAGAAGGCATTTTTAGCCGGAGCCAGCAGCCTGGAGGCAAAAAAAGAGTGGATCAACGAACTGAACGTATTCCCCGTCCCCGACGGCGATACCGGGACGAACATGACCCTTACGATCATGTCTGCGGCCAAAGAGGTGGCGGCGATCGAGGACCCCACCATGGGATCTTTGGCAAAGGCTATCTCCTCCGGTTCCTTAAGAGGCGCCAGGGGAAATTCCGGCGTTATCCTCTCCCAGCTGTTTCGAGGGTTCACAAAGGAGATCAAGGGTGTGGAGACGATCGATACCACCGTCCTGGCCAATGCCTTTGTGCGCGCTGTGGAGACAGCCTATAAGGCGGTCATGAAGCCCAAGGAAGGGACCATCCTGACTGTGGCGAAGGGGATGTCCGAAAAGGCGGCCCAGCTGGCGCCTCAGACCACGGATATCCTGGAGTTCTGCCAGAAGGTGATCGAGGAGGGCGATGCGATCCTTAGCCGTACGCCGGAGATGCTTCCGGTGCTCAAGCAGGCAGGGGTGGTGGATTCCGGCGGCCAGGGCCTGATGCAGGTGGTGAAGGGCTGTCTGGAGGGCCTACAGGGAAAGGAAGTCCGGCTGTCCGCGGCTGAGGATGGGCAGAGCAGCGGCCCGGCGGTCCCTGTGGACAAGTCCCAGATCGAGACCGCTTCGATCAAGTTTGGATATTGCACCGAATTTATCATCAATACGGAAAGAGAGTTCACAGAAGAGGAAGAGCACGGCTTTAAAGCATACTTAGAGGAGCTGGGGGATTCCATCGTGGTGGTGGCCGACGAGGATGTGGTGAAGGTCCATGTACACACGGATCATCCGGGCCAGGCGATCGAGAAGGCGCTGACCTACGGCTCCTTATCCCGGCTGAAGATCGACAATATGCGGGAGGAGCATCAGGAAAGGCTGATCAAGGACTCGGAAAAGCTGGCGGCCCAGCAGAAGGCGGTAAGTGAGCAAAAGGCGGCGAAAAAGCCCTTTGGCTTTATCGCGGTCTCTGTGGGCGAGGGCCTGACCGAGATCTTTAAAGGGATCGGGGCGGACTATCTGATCGAGGGCGGGCAGACCATGAATCCCAGCACCGAGGACATCTTGAACGCAGTGGACAAGGTGAACACAGACACGATCTTCGTCCTGCCCAATAATAAGAACATCATCCTTGCGGCAGAGCAGGCCATGCATCTGGTCAAGGATAAAAAGATCGTGGTCGTTCCCTCTAAGACCGTGCCTCAGGGCATCACGGCGCTGATCAATTTCATGCCAGATCTGACCGCAGAGGAAAATCTGGAAAATATGAAGGCGGAGATGGCCAAGGTAAAGACCGGACAGGTCACCTATGCGGTGCGCACCACCAATATCGACGGTATGGATATCGCCCAGGGGGATATCATGGCGATCGGGGATGGCGGTATGCTGGCGGCTGAAAAGACGATCCCCGACGCGGCCATGAAGGCGATGGAGGCGATGATCGACGGGGAGTCCGAATTGGTCACGATCTATTATGGCGCGGATGTGTCAGAGGAGGACGCAGAGGCTTTATGTGAAAAGGCCAGAGAGCGGTTCGAGGATGTGGAGATCGAGCTGCAGAACGGCGGGCAGCCGGTGTATTACTATATGATCTCTGTAGAGTGAGCGTACAGAAAAAAGGATGACCGATCTTCATCCATATGGCGTCATGGTGGAAGGGCTGCTGTGTGATGGTCATACCGCAGCCCTTCTTTAGTTTTATAACTGGTACAGGAGAAAGAAAAGACGATACATGAAGGTGACAGCGGATATGGGAGACAGGACGGAAAAGGGATGTATGTCCGATCAGCCGATCGAGTCCTTAAAAGGGATCGGAGAGAAGACGGGAAAGCTGTTCAGAAAGCTGGGCGTGGAGACGGTAGGCGGGCTTCTGGACTACTATCCCAGAGACTATGACTCCTTCGAGGATCCGGTCCCGATCGGGCAGCTGAAGATGGACGCCATAGGCGCGGTCGCCGGGGTGCTGATGAAGCCGGCGGACCTGCTCAACTTAAAGGGCCTCCAGATGGTGACGGCCCAGCTAAAAGACCTGACCGGCAGTCTGCAGCTGTCCTGGTTCAACATGCCCTACATGCGGTCCGCCCTAAAGACCGGGACCATGTACATCTTTCGCGGCCGGGTGGTCTTAAAGCGCGGCCGGCTCACCATGGAGCAGCCGGAGGTCTTTACGCCGGAGGCCTTCGGGAAGCTGGTCCATTCCCTGCAGCCCATCTACAGCCAGACCAAGGGACTGGGCAATAAAGCGATCGCCAAGGCGGTGTCCCAGGCCTTAGAGGCAAGAGAGCCAAAGGCAGACTATCTGCCGGAGGATCTGCGGGAAAAATACGGGCTGGAGGACTATGAGCAGGCGGTGGCGCATATCCATTATCCAAAGGATATGGCTCAGCTCATGAGCGCCAGGAAGCGGCTGGTCTTTGATGAGTTCTTTCTTTTCCTGATGGGCGTTAAACGGTTAAAGGAAAAGCGGGCAAAGAAGTGCTCGCTCTTTCCTATGGCACCTTCAAAAGAGGCAGCAGACTTGAGAGCGGCCCTCCCCTATCGGCTGACCCCGCCCCAGGAGAGGACCTGGAGAGAGGTGGAGGACGGCCTCTGCAAAGAGCTGGTGATGCACCGGCTGATCCAGGGGGATGTGGGATCCGGCAAGACGATCGTCGCCATCCTGGCCCTTTTGACCGTGGCCGGGAACGGATACCAAGGGGCTATGATGGCCCCCACGGAGGTCTTGGCAAAGCAGCACTATGAGTCGATCCTGGCGCTTTTTGCCGCCCATAAGATCGAGAAAAGGCCGATCCTGGTCACCGGTTCCATGACCGCCAAGGAGAAGCGCCTGGCCTATGAGAAGATCAAGAGCCATGAGGCGGATATCATCATCGGCACCCATGCGCTGATCCAGGAAAAGGTGGAATATGACAAGCTGGCGCTGGTGATCACCGACGAGCAGCACCGGTTCGGCGTAGGCCAGCTGGAGCTTTTCAGCGAAAAGAGCGGCGGCGCCTGCCATGTGTTGGTCAT
>CAJUSS010000106.1 GCA_910588895.1 uncultured Lachnospiraceae bacterium | reverse complement strand
CGATGGGCAGAACGTGAGCCGAAGCAGTGCAAAGAAAGGTGGGCACAGATGGCATTAGATATGACGATGGTCATGCGCCTCCTGCAGAGGAAATGCAGTTCTGTTCGGGAATTGAGCAGACTGACAAAGGAATTGGAAGGGATATTTGCCCGCAATGATGAGGTGTCAGCATCCCTTCTCCTCCAGATGCGGCAGGAAGAGCTGGGCAAGATCGATGAATGTATGGAGCAGATCTGGCAGATGGGGAGGGATGACCCATCGGTAAACGAGAAGCTGCGCTGGTTGATCCTGGCTGACCCGGACGATGCCGAGGGGAAGAGCTTCGAGGAGAAAAAGATATTTGAGATTCGTAAAAAGACTCAGGTCTTGTTAGAAGAACTGAAAACGAGCGATCGGCAGATGAACAAGAGATTATCTGCCAGAAAGTCTCATTATAAGGCAGAAGTCGTGTGATGGGAAGAGGCATCAGAGACATAGTCCTGTCGTGAGGGATGCAGCTGTGAATCGATTATTATTTGAAGGACGCACCCTGGTGGGGATCGTATCGTCGATCATCCGCCAGGATGATCCACATATCATATTTAAACGTTTGGACTGGGAGCGGATGTTCCGTCTGGCCGATTACCACAAGGTAGCCAATATAGTCTATTTAGGTGTGTTGGGTCACCGGGATGAGCTTCCGGAAAAGTGGCATGGCCGTTTTTTCGAGCGCTATCAGGAAGCCCTCCAGTTTGGAGAGCATTGTAAGGATTCGATCAAGGAAATGCTGACTTGGCTGGATATGCGGGAGATATCCTGTACGATCCTCACATCGGAGTTTGTCCGTGATTACTATCAGATCGCGGAGGCTGCAGAGAACAGTTCGGTCCAGATCCTGTTAGATGAAGAAAATTACTTCCTGGCCAAAGGCTATCTGATCGATCTTGGGTATGAGATCGATACGAAATACGCAGGAGCGGGAGAGCAGATGAACAAGGTGTCCAGTATCTCGGTCATCTTGTATAAAAGTTTTCCCTTCCGTACAGGAAGATTTGAAAAAAATATGACAAGGCTTTTAGAGACAGCCTATATAAAAGAGCCTTATGAAAGTATCATGATGCTTCCGCCGGAAAGTGAGTTTATCTATCGGATGGCGGGGGCCGCTTATCGTTATGTGGTCGATGAGCTCACGCTCCGCGAGGTATTGGATCTTTTCCTCTGTCACAGGGCATGGCGCAATCGGATCAATATGGAGGCTGTCTGGAAACGGCTGGATGACTTTCAGATCGGCGGTTTGGCGGAGAACATCCTGCGGATCGCCTATATGTGGTTTGGCGATAAAAAGGATAATTATTTTGCGGATAAGCCAGTGGAGGATATGGCGGTCTATGATATCCTGGAGGAAAGGCTCCTGACAAAAGGCGTTCTCAACCATGAGAACGATATAGAAGCTATCCGCCTGCAGAAGCTGATCCAAAAGGAGATCGATAGGGAGAAAAAGAAGGAAGGGCGGGAGATACTGGGCGAGAAGATCGGGGAATATTTTGGAGGTATCCGAAAGAAACTTAGGTGGGCCTTCCCTGACTATCACTATATGTCTTCCATCTACCCGATCGTTGAAAAGATCCCTATCCTTTTGCCGGTGTTCTGGGTGGTGAGAGGGCTGCGGATATTGGTGTCATGATAAGTTCAGAGTATAGACGGGATAATGGGTATGACCTGTTATCCTTTTTTGACGGCGGGAAGGGTGCTGGATATATCCGATCAAGGGGCCATTGCAAGATCTTGCAATGGCCCCTTAAATGAGCATAGATAGTGTTTGTGCTTAAGAACAGTGTGATCTGCTGTATCATTAGCTGTCAACGGTTCCCTGGTCCCCAGTCTCTGGCCCCGGAATCTCCACAGGACTAGGTTGTTTCTTTTGCTTCAACGCAGTCTGGAGTGACAATAAGGAATTGATATCCGGAGCCGATGCAGTCTTATTGGCCTGCTCGGCTTCGGTCAGTTCCTCTCTGAGGATCGAGATCTGTCTGGGAGCGTCTATAGCCAGACGCACACCGTCTGCTGCGCATTCGATGACCGTGATGCGGATGTTTTCTCCGATCAGGACACTTTCATTTTTTTTACGTCTAAGTATCAGCATTTAACCACTTCCTATTCTGGAACGTCTGTCTGGTCACCGATCGATGGAAAAGAACGAAGCTTATGACGGAACTCATAATGGGAATTGGCCAAGATGACCTGGATCCCATGCCGTGTCTCCGGATTGATGACCAGAGGGCACTTCAAGTTGACCGTATTTTCCATGTAATCAGTCTGTACCACACAAATTACATAATAAGAAAGTTCTTCGCTGTCCTTAGCTCCCAGGCAGGAAAGCTCCTCCGGAGTCAGCACGGGAGAATAATCAGGGCTGAGTGCAAATGGATCGAACAGCACAAATGCCACGGAGTCATCCTCCACTGACAACATCAAAAGAATGGAGTCATCATCATCATTCATCCGCAGAAGGAGAAAGCGGGTCAGCTTTGGAAAACCGAAGATACCGTCTGTGAACACCAGCAGATCGTTCTCTTCATATTCTACCGTACCATAATCAGTTTGTATCGTCATTTCAATTAAACTCCTATATAAGGTTCATAGCCTATGTGAACAGGTTAAGGGACCCGCCTATCTCGCCAGAGCTGGGAGGGACGTAATTAAAGCCGCCAAGGTATTCTACATGGACCTGGGGGCGCTGGGTGATGATCGTCATGACCATCGGCGGGAGATAGGTAAGATCTCCGCGGGCTACCCGCATCTCGAAGGCGCCCCGCTCAGCCGTATAAGAGGAGCTGGTCTCTACAGAGATATCCCGTATCTCTGCTGTGTAGGAAGTCCCGACGGTGGATACCGGGGCAGCTGCCATTGCTGCTTCGTTCAGGACCGCTTCTGTGCTAACGGTCATCCCATTGGGGATATTTGCGACCGTTGATCTGGAAGGAGCAAAGTTCTGTGCAGATGGCTGCGGAGCAGACTTCTGTACCGTCGGTCGAGCAGCAGGGCGTGGGGTGTGTTGCAAAACAGAGGTATGGGGCTGAGTGGAAGATGCAGCATGGGAAGTCTGGCTTTTTGCAAAAGCACGATTGATCCGTCGGATATCTTCCACTGGCATGGACCCTGATCCGCTGGAGTAACTGCGATGGAATGACATGCGGCGGGCCAGAGCCTTCCTTCGCTCTATATCCGCCGAACCGGAACTCACTAACCGGGCTCCCTGGGACATGCGTACCATCTGGATCGGTTCCGAAGTGATCTTGATGAGCAATTCCATTAACATCAACTCCTTTCTGTAGGTAGTCAGTTCATTTTAGCGCATGAAGTCAAAAAGGGAAGAAGACATAAGCTGCGCGCCGAGCTTGAGGGAAGCACTATAGGAATATTGGTTCTCCCACATGTCGATGATGGATTCGTAGGCATCGGCGCCCATGATATCCGTATATTGTTCCTTCAGGTTATCGCCGAGCTTGTTAAGGCTGTCATAGGTGGTATCCATCAGCTTATATTTGTTGCCCAGATCGGAGTAGACCGTGCTGATGTGATGCTCAGTCATAGTCATATCACCTAGGACACGGTTCAAGATCTCATCTAACTTATCGGGATCTTTTGAGGCATCATCGGTGCCGTATTTGTCGATAGCTTGTTTCGCTTGACCGATCACACCTAATGCGCTGTTATTTAGATAGTCCAGGATACCCTTTCCTTCTTTATCCTTATAGACGCCATTAGTCGTACTTGCTTTGACTGCATCCGAAGAAATGCCGGTCAAAAGATTAAGACCACCAGTAAACGTATCCAACAATGTATCATGGTCACGGATCGTACCATATCCGATATCGATGCGGCCCTGCTCAGACATGGCTTTTGTAAGGAGCTCCTCTGCACCGGTAGGCAGTCCGGTCAAAGATGGGTTAGGACTGGACTTGACAGTTGCAATGTATTCATATGAACCAGAATCTGCACCACCTTTTTCCGTCAAGGTCATGTCGATGACCGTGGCTTCTTCTTCACCAGGGAAGATGTGGCTGAAGGTAAGGGTCTTTCCATCTGCGCTGAGTGAGAACGGTGGAGTGGAAAGATCGTTTCCGCCATATACATAAAAATCCTGATATTGCGCATTTAAGTTATTGACGATCTCATGCTGCATCTGGAGCAGGTCAGAGCTCAGCGTATCTAAAGCAGTTCCGGTAGTGGTACCGGTGCGGGCACGCATCACCACCGTCCTTGCACCGCCCTCTCGGGTAAGGACCTGCTGGATATCACGAGCCCCTACCTCCTGCTGGTATATCCTGTTCTGGACATCCTTGATCAGGGCTGCTTTACTCTTTACATCTAAGAACTGGTTATCGATCTTTCTTCCCTGATAGTAAGAGATCGGGGAATCGGCAGCTGTCTCATAGGCAGATCCGGTAGCGATCTTATTGAAGCTTTTATTTAATCGGGAATGTACGGTATTCGTCGAAGAGGTGAAATTCCGGTACATCATAGAGTTTGTTACGCGCATTTTGTTACCTCCGTAAAAGATTATTCGCTAAGGTCATCCTTTACCATTAGCGTCCGACCACACCGGTATTATTGATCAGGATATCCAGTGCCTGGTCTAAAGTGGTCATCAGACGGGATGCAGCGCTGTATGCGGACATATACGCCATCATATTAGAAGCCTCTTCGTCCAGACTGACCCCTGATACAGAATCGCGAGAGTTGTGGATGCCGTTCAGCACGGTCATATTGGTCTTTAGGTTGGCCTGATTGTTATAGGAATCATTGGCCAAAGTGGTGGATATATGATTGGCATAATTCGCGAACGAATTATTTTTCAGGTCCAGATCCTTAAACAGATCCTGCATAGCTGTGTTCATATTGGTATAAGGGTAGGTCGCTCTCAGCGCTTCCGCCATGTTCAGTACGGTATCGTTTTGATCCCCCTTACCGCCTGCTGCGGTGATCGCGGTGCCGATCCCTATCTTTCCGCTGACCCAATCATCGCTGATGCCGATATTAGCGGCTGTGATATCTGTGTTTGCCGGATCTTTGCTTTTGAACAGGTCATACTTACCACTAGGAGTACCGTTCTCCAGATTTCCTAATGCGTTCAGTGTGTTCATGACCTTGGCAAAGCTCTTGGCCAGGTTATCGATCTCATCCCGATAGTATTCATATCCCCGGACTGTATCGATCGTATCGACCGTCTGCCCATCCTTCCAGAGCATATCGAGAGTGGACTGGATGGAGGTGGTGTCGCTGGCAAAATGGTTCGCGTCCGTTTGTTTGTTCCCGGCATCGTCATAAGGTTTGCCAAAGGTCACTGTGTCGGGCTTACCTGCAGAGCCATTGGCTGTCTGTTCAAATCCGTGGAATGTCAATTTTATCTCAGCGAGCGCGCTTGTGTCATCGCTGAGGTCGATCTGACCGTCAGGAGCAGTACCGTCTTTATCTGTGGTGAGTGTCCCGTTTGCATCGCTGAGCTGGAGATAACCGTAATTGGCATTGCCCTTGCCCACTGTACCTTCTACCAATGTGAGCCGTGCGGTCGAACCATCTGGCTTTTGATAGACCATATCTACCCGGAGATCGTCCGGCCAGTTTTTCTTTCCGATGATATTTCCCTTGCTGTCATACTCATACTGGGTGGCTTCCGGATCGGTCGTACCGTTCTGATCCCTATCCTTATAATAGGTGACCTCGATCGGGATGTAGCTGGACAGCTCATCTAAGAGCAGGTTCCGTTCATCCATGAGCTCCAGCGCTTCCTGTCCGTAGATCTGGGCGTGTTTGATATCTCGGTTCAAGTTGCCGATCTGACGGAGCAGGTCGTTCACCTGCTGGATAGCGCCTTGTTCGCTGGTACCGGTCCCGTCCAGCTTGGAATATTCCACGCGTTCGGCTTCGTCGATCTGACGAGAGGCATCGTTCAGCAGATTCGTCAGGGCCTGCATCCTGGTGCGCAGCTCAGCTTCATAGATCGGGTCATTGACCTTGGGAGAGTCTGCCATGTTGACCAAAGTAGCCAGGATATCAGAGAAGGCATTCTGGAACCCCTTCACCGAGGATTCATCAAAGATATCCGCCAGCCGGTCCAAAGATGCCTGCATCTGATCCGTATACCCGGACTTTACCATCTGGTTCCGGTACTGGATATCCAGGTATGGGTCGCGGATCTGGACCACCTTATCCATCTTCACGCCAAAGCCCACCACACGGTCGTTCCCGCTCATATAGTGGGATATGGGGTTCGTATAATTAAGGCTGGATGTCTGCAGCTGCTGCCGGGTGTAGCCCGGCGTGTTCATGTTCGCGAGGTTCTGGCCAGTGATATCCAGCCGCTTCTGGTTTGCCTGCAGGGCGGAGAGAGCGGTGGAATAACCGGCGAAAGTTGCTCTTACCATATGTGTTATCCTCCAAGAACTGATATTGTCAACGCTTCCTTGCGTTCCCCTGCGGGCGGACGCAGAGCCTTGCCGCGGCCGCATGGGGACAGATCGTTTTTTTATGCGCTTTTTTGTCTGCCGGACCGGCTATACATAGCGGTCCTTCATCTTCGAATGAGAAGGTGCGTTCAGATCGACCTTACCTCCGCTGTCGTAGCCGCTGCCCCCCTGGAGGGCGATCAGCTTCTCAAGCTCGTGGACACGGACGCGGATGATCTGGTCCGCTGCGTCCTTGGCCTGGGTGAGATGTCTTAATCGCTGCTCCAGAGCTGTGAACAGAGGGGTCAGCTGCTCTTTTTGGTCAGGATCTGCTTTTTCTAAGACCTGACGGAAGGTGAGGCCATCCCAGCCTAAGACCTTCATCTGCCGGATCCGGTGCTGTTCAAAGCCGCGGAGCTTTAAGAGGTATGCCTGCTCATCCTGGATGCAGGCATTAAGGATCTGATGCTGCTTCTGGGATGCGGCGTCTGCTTTGACTCTCTCTATCCGGGCCAGGTCGCCGGCGAGAGCGGTAAGATCTGTGATGACGGCCATAAATCCGTCAAATGCTTCTTGTGTCTGTATCGATAGGTCCATAAAGCGTTCGGGCTCCTTTCATCCTGCTGCCTGTCGTAGCTGTCAATGTCTGCCTGTCGACGATCCTGGTCCTGTATCCAAGAACGGGACCGGGCCGCTGTGAACGGAAGGGCAGAGGGACCGTACCGGTCAGCCAAGGCCTAAGAGCCTTCCGGCGATCTTCTGCGCATCTGGCCGATACGAGCCTTCCGCGATCCGGCTGCTCAGATCCTTTACACGATCAGGGCCGGCACCGTCGCTCATCTGAGCGGCGGCCTTACGGGCCAGGAGTCTGGCAAAGCTCTCGTCATCATCCTGCATCGGCCGTGAACTGCGGATATTGACCGTATCGTAATCCCCCTTCGTCCGTTCGGACCGGACCGTGCGTCTGCCTGGTGCGCTGATCGTAGGACGGTAAGAGGCGTTCAAAGCTGGAAATGTAACGTTCATAGTGACCTCCCTTCCATATACGGTACAGACCCCAAGATCTGCACCCTTGGGTCAAACCGAAAAAATAAAGCGATAAAAACCTGGATATAGTTCATTCCATATAGATATTTATCGGCATTTTTGGGTGAAGGATAAGGAAAAAGGTGCTGATTTTAGAGGGAGAGCCCGGCAAAAGGCCCGATCTTTTCGATCTCTTGTTGGTGCTTTTGACCCTGCCTCCTCCTGCGGCTTGATAGGAACGGATCCTTTGATGATATGATAGAACATCTCTTGACGGAGATCTTTCTTTAAAAAAATGTAAAAAATATGTCCTTTTTGTGTCTTGTACAAAACCGTAAAAGATAATATAATAGATAAAGCGATCTTTAACAAGACTAATGTCACGCTAAAATGCGTCGATATACTAATAATATCATATCCGGCACAGCAGGAGGCGTATCGTGCGCCCGACCCCGCGTGTCGGATCTTCGTAGGCGGCGGCCAGGGAGTGGCAGCGGCTCTAAGTGAGGGAACAGGGGGACTTATGGCGAATATCTTACAGGTGACCACGCCCAACATCAATACAGACAATCGGAATATCCTGAATCCCCAGGATCCAAGGCATGCCGGCGGGAACCCGTCGGTCCATAATCCGGTGGATCCTACCCGGGTGGTCCGGGCCGATGGACAGGACGGCCAGCAGGGCCAGGGCGCCCAGGACGCCGCGCTGAACATAGCGAACTACGAGAGCAATTACGGGGCCTTTATCAAGGGTCTTGGAGAGAGCAATGAGCTGTCGGGCGCGCTGGAGCGGCTCCTATATACGGATATGGCCGGCCTTAAGGAGGGCAGTCCTGAGATCGGCGCGCTGGTGGATAAGTTCCTCCTTTCCGTGCGCATGGATTCTCCCCAGGACCTGCTGACATTTTTGGAAGGCCAGCGGGACTTACAGGCTATGTTCACCGGCGATTTTTTTGATAAGTTCCGCGCCATGCTCTCCCAGAACCCGTCGGATAGTCTTGCGGGCGCCTCTTTGGCATTTTTAAAGGGCTATACCGACTATGCTGCCGGCAGCCATCTGCTCCAGCAGATGCATACGTTGCTGGACGATATCGAAAACCTTTTGATGCGTTCCTACCGGGCGGAGTTTAGGGAGCTGGCAGAGGGCATGGATTGGGCAGCGGCCAATGGGGACACGGCCCAGAACATGGCCCACCTGAACGGACGCCTGATCCCGTTCCTTTCCTCTTATATATCGGGCACCCATGACTACGGCGCTGTGCGGGAGGCCGCCATGCTCCTGATCTTCAATGCGGCCCGCTATCAGAATGGGGACGGAGAAAAGCTGCAGAAGCTTTTTGACGACATGGCGAGCGACCGGGATTTTGCCCGGCTCTTTAAGGGTGATGCAAAGGAGAGCCTGGAGGGACTGCTGTCCCAGACCGGTCGGGTAGGCCAGCCTTTTATGCAGCAGTTTGCAGACGGACTGTCCAAACTTCTTCTGCACGGGGCCAACGGACAGGGTGGATTGGAAAATGTACAGCAGTTTTACTCGATCATGAACGGCATGCTGATCAATGAGAGCGTTTACATGCCTCTCCTCCATTTCCTTATCCCCTTCCAGTACGAGGATAATAATGTGGTGTCGGAGATGTGGGTGGATCCGGATGCCAAGCGGGAATATGAGGACGATCCGCGGCGGGTGAAGCTTTTTTTGAAGTTCGATATCCAGAGCCTGGGGAAATTTGAGCTGGCCATGAACGTTCAGGACCGGGAGGCGCAGATGCAGCTTTTCGTCCCCCAAAACCTTGCCAAACAAGGCGAGAAGATCCAGGCAGATGTGGGCGATATCTTAAAGAGGAACAAGATCCGGCTCAGCCAGATCCTGGTGCGGCAGAGGGTCCGCGACCGGAGGCTGGATGAAGTGTTCCCGGAGATCCGGGAAAAGGAGAGGACGATCAATGTCAGAATTTGATGAGCTGATGCGGCAGAAGGCCGTAGCTTTGAAATATGATCCGGAAAAGAACGGCGCGCCTATGATCGTGGCTTCCGGCATGGGGTACCTTGCCGAGAAGATCACGGAGACCGCCATGGAGGCCGGTGTCCCTGTCTACGAGGACAATTCCCTTGCCACGCTGCTGACCCAGTTAAAGCTGGGGGCGGAGATCCCCAAGGAGCTGTACCAGGCGATCGTGGAGATCTATATCTATTTCCTGGGCTATGTGCCGGACCGGAAGGAAGAGGACCATGGGGACGGCGAAGGAGAAGATACAGAGGAGGCCTTGGCTGACGGAGCCGTGGAAGGCGGCGATGGTCCGGCGGGAAGTGACGGCAGAGCGGGAGCAGCTGCAGGCGGGGACGATGCCGGGACCGCAGCGGGCGGAAGGTCCAAAGCCGCGGCTGGCGGAGCGGCAGGCGAAAGGGCCCAGGCTGTGGCCGGCAGAGCCGGGGCCAGGACGGCCGGCGGACCGGGGCCGGTGAACAATATGGCGCTCCGGGGGACGCCGTCGGCACCGACCCTTCGGGAGAACAGGGGCAGGAGCTGACAGGGCGATGCCTGCATAGCTTGGCATGTTAGTGATGTGTGTCAGGCATTGACAAAGATATCGGATATGTACGTCCGAACGATAGCATGATATCGCATAGATGGAGAGCAGGAGGTATAGAGCGATTTGCAAAGTAGATCTCACAGGATAAGAAGGGGCGCGGCCCTGCTGCTCACCGTGGTCTTGCTGGCAGGGATCTTGCCGGCGGAGGCTCTGGCGGCGACAAAGCCGATCAACACGGTGAGCGTAAAGGTGAACTCTAAGCTGGAGGCCGGCAGGAGCCTGCCGGATATCGAGATCGGCAGCGGTTCCCCTGGCGATGGCGGGATCGTCGTGACGAAAGACAGTGCCAACTATACGGTGATCGAAGCGGAATGGATCGATAAGCCGTCGGAAGTCCTGAACGCGGCCGACCAGCCCAGGATGACCGTGACCCTGGAGCCGGTGGATGTGAGCGAGCATTATTTTCTGGCCAGCTACAAGGAGTCGAATGTCAAGGTAAGCGGCGGCAGCTTTGTCTCGGCCAAAAGGGACGGCGATAACCTGGTAGTCACCCTGCGGGTCAACCCGATCAAGGGCGATTACGATATGCCCAAAGACGCTTACTGGAATGAGAAAAATCTAGGCGAGGCCAGATGGGAACCCGGAGAGAATGATTCCGGCTATTACGAGGTCCAGCTCCTCCGGGACGGAAAGAACGTACATAAGGTGGATAAGACCTCCTCCAAGAACTACAATTTTTATCCCTATATGACCAAGGCGGGGGATTATTCCTTTAAGGTCCGGGCGATCCCGGGGACAGACTTCCAGAAGAAGTATGGGAAGAAGAGCGAGCAGCTGGAATCCGGCGAGCTGCAGATCACGGACCGGTATGTATCGGACGGCAAGGGCCAGCAGAACACTAAGTCCACGGTGAAGAAGAGCAGCGACGACAAAACGGTGGGCTGGTTTAAGGAAGGGGACGTGTGGCGGTACCGTTATCCAAACGGCGATCTGTGTATCAATGGCTGGGGCAGGATCAACGATCTGTGGTACTTTTTCGACGGCAGCGGGAATATGGTCACCGGCTGGCAGCAGGTGGGGGCGGACTACTATTACCTCCATAACAATGGCCAGATGGCTCTCGGCTGGAACAAGATCGACGGGCAGTGGTTTTTTTTCCGCACAGAGGCAGAGGGCGTGCATCCTGCCGGATCCATGGTCTCCTCCGGCTGGCGGGTGATCGGACCCTATTACTACTATTTTAATAACAACGGGAGTCTATATACGGGCTGGCTCCAGCAGGACGGAAAATGGTATTACCTCAATACCGTGGACAACAGCCTTCAGGGCGCTATGTTCACCGGCTGGATCCGGAGAGATGAAAAGACGTACTTTGCGGAGGCGAACGGCCAGCTGGTCGAAGGCTGGTGCCAGATCGACGGACGGTGGTATTATTTCTATCCCGGCTCCGGTGAGATGGCCAGGGATACCTGGATCGACGGGCAGTATGTGGACGGAGATGGCGTCTGGCAGTGATATCATACATAGAAGGCGAGGGATGAGCATAACGATGCAGAGAAGACCGTGGAAGGGCCTGGTCAGGCAGATGACAGCAGGCCAGAGTGCTTTGTGGAAGGGTTTGGCGAGGCGGCTTGGGGCGGGCGGATGTGCCTGTGCTCTGGCGGCGGCTATGCTCTTTGCTGCGGGTATGCCGGAAGGGATGCGTGTTGACGCTTATGGGGCGAACGATTCCAGCGTGATCGAGACGCTGACGGTGACCTTTAAGGCCTCCTTTGGAAAGGCAGAGGAGATCCCGGATCCGGAGATCACGGTCTCGGGGACCGGCGTCTCTTTAGGGGATGTCCAATATCGGACCGAATATGATAACTGGAAGCCCGGACGAAAGGTCCGTGCAGAGATCACGGTGTTAGCGGACGAGGGAAAGGTGTTCCCTACCTCTCTGACC
>CAJUSS010000105.1 GCA_910588895.1 uncultured Lachnospiraceae bacterium | reverse complement strand
AACCTACCATAAACACTAAATTTTTTACTTTGTATCCATTGATTTTTTGCTTCTTTAGCAGGGTGTCCGCGTCATCTGCCGGGCCGGGATAGGAACAGATGCCGATCTGGGCCGAGCAGACACAGTCTGTATCCGC
Source organism: uncultured Lachnospiraceae bacterium (assembly GCA_910588895.1). Taxonomy (GTDB): domain Bacteria; phylum Bacillota; class Clostridia; order Lachnospirales; family Lachnospiraceae; genus Caccovicinus. The sequence continues at coordinate 12,235 of CAJUSS010000105.1, read as the reverse complement.
TACCCGCCATACATGATCGAACTGCTCCAAAAGCTCTTCGGCCAGAGCGGCGGCCTGCCCCTGGGAATAGCCGTCCAGGATGATGATGAACTCAACGCCGATATAGCGGTATACGGGCTGCCCCACCTTTTCCTTTACAAAGCCGATGATCTGGGAGAGGAGCTGCTCACAGTAGTCATAACCGAAGATCTCATTTAGCTGCTTGAAATTTTCGATGTATAGCTTTAGCACGGCCCCCCTGCTCCTGGAGGTCAGGGCCTCCTGGAGCTGTTTCTTACAGCTTTGCCGTCCAAAGCCTTCGTCAACAGCGGTATCGGCGGGAGCGGCTCCGAAAAAAGCCTCCTCTGCCTGGAGCTGGGTAGGGTCAGTATCTCCATTTTTTTTCTGGAACCATAACATATGGATATCCTCCTGCTTATCTGGCCAAAGATCCTCTAAAGAAGAGGCTCTTATCGTGCTCTATCTTATTAGGTCTCTTTCACCTATTTTATATGAGATCAGAGAAAAAAGCAATGGGAGATCGAAAAACGGTCCATTTTTTGGCGGGGCCGGAGGCTTTTCGGGCGCCGTATGATGACCGGCCATGGGGAGCGGCTAAAAAGTGTGGAAAAAGCAGGGAAGGTGTCGCGAAAAGGCGACAAAAAGCAGGGATATCTGCGCCTTCCGGGCATATCTTTTTATCATGCGGTCTGTTTTTGGCAGTAAAAGCAGCGTATCCTAAAAGGACCGCCGGGGACCGGAAGGGGAGAGGATCCGGTATGGGGACAGCAAAACGAGAGACAAGGGAGAAAAAGAGATAGAGGAGAAAAAGGAGCAGGTAGGAAGATGGCAGTAAGTGTTTTTGGAGCAAAGGAGATCATAGAAGGATTTGAAGACAGCTCCTTTCTGGTGACAGGCAGATGCGCGATCGATATCCTGACAGCGAAGCTGAAGATCGTGGATGCAGAGCTTTTTTTGGAGCTGGGGCGGAACGTGCTGGTCCACACGGACGGGCGGCTGAAATCGGCGGAGAGCATCTTGTCAAAATGCAGGAAAAAGGGATATGCGCCTACATATGAAAATGTGCAGGAGAAGCTGAACGATCTGATCGGTGTGCGGGCGGTATGCTCCTTTGAGGACGACGTGTACCGGATGGCAGAGGTGTTAAAGACCCACAAGGATCTAAAGATCATCAAAAGGAAGGATTATATCAAAGCGCCCAAATCCTCCGGCTATCGGAGCCTGCACCTGATCGTGGAGATACCGGTGTATTTCCAGGAGGAGCGGAGGTGGGTGCGGGCCGAGCTCCAGCTGCGCACGCCGGCCATGGATTTCTGGGCCGGCGTGGACCATCAGCTCCGGTATAAGAAAGGAAAGCAGGAGGCGGTGCTGATCGGGGAGGAGCTAAAGGAATACTCCCAGGTGATCGCGGAGCTGGATAAGAAGATGGTGGAGCTTCGGGGGAGGATCGAGGCGATGTAGGGCTTGTGCGACGGCGCTCCGTCCCGTTTGTGATGTCCCAGATCATCTATCCTGCAGCTTTGCCAGCCGCCGGATCTGCTCCAGGGCATAATCCTGGAATTCCGGGCGGAGGGACTGGAAGATCGCCATGGCCTCGTCCGCCTTTTTGCTGCGCTTAGAAGATCCAATGAACATAGGGCCCGCACCGGTGTCCAGCCACTGCGGGTCCACGCCGTATAAGTCGCAGAGGTGCTTTAAGAGCAGCGGTTTCGGCTGTACGCGGCCATATTCCATATTGCTGATCACGTCCCGGCTGACGCCCAGCCGTTCTCCGAACTCCCGCTGGGATAGTTGGAGAGCCTCCCTTATCATCTTTATCCTGTTTTCCATCTGAGCTCCCTCCTTATTGGTGTTTGCGGTCGGTCTATCCCGTTCCAGACCATTGCCCTGAAAGTCCGCTGTCGGGCGTATGGAGGTCTGATAACGGGCCTATATCTGGATTTTAACAGATATCCGGAAAAAAATAAAGGGATTGGAAAGATAAGATGCCACACCTACGCTGATCCACGTTACTATCCAACACCCACGCCAGGGAGTCTTATCGCTTAGATATGTCGCAGATGGTCCGCTCCGGGAGGGGTTTGTCTGGGCGTCGCTGCGGATAGCAACGTTTTGATTGTGCAGATCAAAGAGAGATGCTATACTAAAGACAGTCCATGCTATCTGCAAACGGAAGCAGGAAAGGAAGGTAAGAGCAATGAACACACCATGGTGGAAGGAAGCGGTGGTCTATCAGATCTACCCCCGCAGTTTTATGGACAGCAACGGTGACGGGATCGGGGACCTGAAGGGGATCACCGGTAAACTGGACTATCTAAAAGAGCTGGGGGTCGATGTGATCTGGATGTCCCCCATCTATCAGTCGCCAAATGATGACAATGGCTACGATATCAGCGACTATCAGGCGGTCATGGAGGAATTCGGGACCATGGAGGATCTGGAGGAGCTGCTGAAGGAGGCACATGGACGCGGCCTCAAGATCGTGATGGATCTGGTGGTGAACCATACCTCTGACGAGCACCGCTGGTTTGTGGAGAGCCGGAAGGATAAGACCGGACCATATGGCGACTATTATATCTGGAGAGATGGGAAGCCGGATGGCTCCGCTCCCAATAACTGGGGCTCCTGCTTCGGCGGTCCCGCCTGGGAGTATGACCAGGAGAGAGGGCAGTACTATCTCCATCTGTTCTCCAAAAAGCAGCCGGATCTGAACTGGGATAACCCTAAGGTGCGCAAAGAGGTCTTTGATATGATGACCTGGTGGTGCGAGAAGGGGATCGACGGCTTCCGCATGGACGTGATCAGCATGATCTCCAAGACGGCAGAGATGCCCGACGGAAAGATCAAGGGCGGCTTTTATGGGGACTACAGCCCCTACTGTATCCACGGCCCCCACGTTCACGACTACTTAAAAGAGATGAATGAAAACGTGCTGTCCCATTACGATCTGATGACGGTAGGGGAGACCCCAGGCGTGACCCCAAAGGAGGCCTGCCGCTATGCCGGGGAGGACAGCCATGAACTGAACATGGTGTTCCAGTTCACTCATGTGGACGTGCCTGGCCGGTTCGGAAAATGGAATGATAAGAAGATGCCTCTCCCTGCGCTCAAGAAGATCTTGTCCACATGGCAGACGGAGCTTTCAGGCAAGGCCTGGAACAGCCTGTTTTGGGATAACCATGACCAGCCCCGCGCGGTTTCCCGTTTCGGGGACGACAGACCCCGGTACCGGGTCCTGTCAGCCAAGATGCTGGCCACCTGCCTCCACATGATGCAGGGAACCCCCTACATCTACCAGGGGGAGGAGCTGGGCATGACCAACTACCCCTTTGCCGGTCCGGCGGACTTTAAGGATATCGAGAGTATCAATGCCTACAGAGAATGGTGCGCCAGCGGCCATGTCTCCCACGAAGAGTTCTGGCCCTGCATCACGGCGGTCAGCCGGGACAATGCCCGCACCCCGATCCAGTGGGATGACAGTGAGCAGGCCGGATTTACCACCGGCACCCCATGGATCCCGGTCAATCCCAACTATAAGGAGATCAATGCAAAGGCGGCCTTGGCAGATCCTGATTCGGTATTCCATCACTACCAGAAGCTGATCGCTCTGCGGAAGAGATACCCGGTCATCGTCCACGGTGACTACCAGCTCCTTTTGGAGGACAGTGGAGATCTGTTCGTCTACACCAGGAGCTTCCAGGAAGAAAAGCTGCTGGTGGTGTGCAATTTTACCGACAAGGAAGTAGCCTTCCAGGTACCAGAGGAGTTTAAAGATGCCCGGTGTCTGATCGCGAACTATGGCAGCCATGAACAAAAGGATGGCGGCTCTAAAAAGAAGGAAAGCGGAAAGCTCCGCCCGTACGAAGCCTTTGTCTTACGGCAGGCCCGCTGAGCGCGGTCCTTAAAAGACAGGGAAGGAAAAAGAAAGACTACATAAAACTGGATAAAAGTGGGTACGATACAGGAGTACCATAAGTCCATGAAGACGTGGAGCCTGCAGGATGTGCATAGGACAGTGTACACTCCTGCAGGCTTTTTCGTCTTATAGGGCCTATAGCCCTTTGCCTGGTGCGGGCCTAAACAGCCCGGATCACGCCGCACCCGATCTTTTCACCGGCATCCCCGGACGGCTGCGAGGTAAAGTCATCCCGCTTTGCATGGATGACCACAGAACGGCCGAGGATATCAGGGATAAAGAACCGCCGGTCGTAAAACGCGGACCAGGCATATCCCTGGTTTCCCATCAGAGGCAGCAGGTCGCCTGCATGGTCGGGATGAGGCCGCATGGCAGGATCATAATGCGCCCCCGTCCGGGTAAAGTTCTGGGAACAGTCGCCATGTTCGTGGATGTGGAGCGCATAAAAGCCGGTGGATCCAGGGACCGAGATATCCGGGAGCCCGAAGATCTCCGCCTCCACCAGGACACCGCCATAAGGGGTGGCATAAAATTTTACCAGACCGCTCAATTGGGGCGCGGCACTGTCTCCGGTCACCCAGGCCATAGCCTGCGGCCGATCATCATTTAGGAGCTGGACGAAGGAAAGGCGGGGAGTAGGTTGTTGTGTCTGCATATCGATCTCACTTAAGCATAGCATTTACTTTAGCATATGCGGCGCAGCCGCTCCTGTTCTGGGTGAAAGCCGCCGAGGACAAGAAACTTGGGGCAGCAATGCCAAAATGGGAACCGATATCCCCCTAAAAGCATATTGAAATAGTAGGAAATATATGCTATAGTAGCATGTGGAGATAGTTAGTGGATCATAACAGATCCCTTTTCCTATATAAGGCCCTGCAAAAGCGGCATGTTCCCTATATGCACCATCCGGGCATAGCCCAGGCAGGAGCGTTTTTAGAAAGGTGGTTATTATAGATGAGTGACGATAAAAAAGTGATCTATCTGGATAATGCAGCGACCACACGGACCAAGCCGGAGGTGGTGGAGGCCATGCTCCCTTTCTTCACCGAGTATTACGGCAACCCGTCTTCCGTGTATGACTTTTCTGGTATCAGTAAAAAAGCGGTCAGCGATGCCAGACAGATCTTAGCCAGCTCGATCGGGGCGAAGCCCCAGGAGATCTACTTTACGGCTGGCGGCAGCGAGTCGGATAACTGGGCCATCAAGGCTGCGGCAGAGGCTTACCAGAAAAAGGGCCGGCATATCATCACCAGCAAGATCGAGCATCATGCGGTCCTCCACACCTGTCAGTATCTGGAGAGACAGGGGTTCGAGGTGACCTACCTGGATGTAGATGAAAACGGCGTGATCAAGCTGGAGGAGCTGAAAAGAGCGATCCGCCCCGACACGATCTTGATCTCGATCATGTTTGCCAATAATGAGATCGGCACCATGGAGCCCATCAAGGAGATCGGACAGCTGGCCAAAGAGCATCAGATCTTGTTCCACACCGATGCGGTCCAGGCCTATGCACATGTACCCATCGATGTAGATGAGTGCCATATCGATATGCTGAGCGCCAGCGGTCACAAGCTGAGCGGCCCCAAGGGGATCGGGTTTTTGTATATCCGCACCGGTGTGAAGATCTTATCCTTTATCCATGGCGGTGCACAGGAGAGGAAGCGCCGCGCCGGTACAGAGAACGTGCCGGGGATCGTGGGACTTGGAAAAGCGGCAGAGCTGGCTATGGCCACTTTAAAGGAGCGGGCTGAGAAGGAGAAGGGCTTACGGGATCGCCTGATCCGGCGGGTGCTTTCTGAGGTGCCCTATACCCGGCTGAACGGCCATCCCACAGACCGTCTTCCCAATAATGCGGATTTTGCCTTCCAGTTCATCGAGGGAGAATCCCTGCTGATCATGCTGGATATGGCCGGTATCTGCGGCTCCAGTGGTTCCGCCTGCACCTCCGGTTCCTTAGATCCCTCCCATGTGCTCCTGGCGATCGGCCTTCCCCATGAGATCGCCCACGGTTCCCTTCGCCTCACCCTGAGCGAGGAGACCACCATGGAGGAGATCGACTATGTGGTGGGGGAGATCAAACGGATCGTGGAGCGGCTCCGGAGCATGTCGCCATTGTACGAGGATTTTGTAAAGCAGGGCCGATGAGGCTGTCCGATATAGCCGACCCCTAGAGCCGCAAGCGGATAAAAGCGATAAAAACCCAGCGATTTCAGACCGAAAAGGAGAACGAGAGATATGTATTCAGAGAAAGTGATGGACCATTTCCAGAATCCCCGGAATGTGGGGGAGATCGAGGATGCCAGCGGCACCGGCACGGTGGGCAATGCCAAATGCGGCGATATCATGCGGATCTACCTGGATATCGATGAGGATCAGATCATCCGGGATGTGAGATTTAAGACCTTTGGCTGCGGCGCTGCCGTGGCTACCAGCAGCATGGCCACCGAATTGGTAAAAGGAAAGTCTGTTCAGGAGGCGATGCAGGTGACGAACAAGGCAGTGATGGAAGCCCTGGACGGTCTGCCTCCGGTGAAGGTACACTGTTCACTGTTAGCAGAAGAGGCGATCCATGCGGCTCTCTGGGATTATGCCCAGAAGAACCACATCCAGATCGAAGGCTTAAAGCCGCCGAAGAGCGATATCAGCGAGGGTGAGGAAGAAGAGGAGTATTGAGCAGAAGATGGATGTCCGTAAGGTAGTCGTGGGCATGTCCGGGGGAGTGGACTCCTCTGTGGCGGCCTATCTCATAAAAGAACAGGGATACGACGTGATCGGGATCACCATGCGGACCTGGCAGGATGAGCCGGAGCAGTCTCTACAGGAAAATGGGGGCTGCTGCGGCTTAAGTGCTGTAGAGGATGCCAGGCGCGTGGCCGAAAAACTGCAGATCCCTTACTATGTGATGGATCTCAAGAAGGAGTTCAGGGAGCATGTGATCGATCCGTTTGTGGCGGCCTACCTCCATGGGCGGACCCCGAACCCCTGCATCGAGTGTAACCGGCATGTGAAATGGGAGGCACTGTTAGAGAAGAGTCTGGCTCTGGGCGCGGACTACATCGCCACCGGCCATTATGCCCGGGTGGTATCCCTGGAAAATGGCCGTTTTGCCCTGCAGACCTCGGCCGCGGCTGCCAAGGACCAGACCTACGCCCTGTATGGCCTGACCCAGCGTCAGCTCTCCCACACGCTGATGCCGGTAGGGCAGCACACAAAGGAAGAGATCCGGGCGCTGGCAGAGAGGCTGGGGCTTACGGTAGCCCAAAAGCCCGACAGCCAGGAGATCTGCTTCATCCCGGACCATGACCATGCCCGCTTTATCCGGGAGTACACCGGCAGGGCACTGCCGGAAGGAGACTTTATCGATACAGAGGGGAATGTGCTGGGCCGTCACCAGGGCATCGCCCGCTATACCATCGGCCAGCGGCGGGGACTGGGACTGGCCATGGGGCGGCGGATCTTTGTGAAGGAGATCCGCCCAAAGACCGGACAGGTGGTGATCGGGGAAGGGGACCAGGTCTTTTCGGATACCCTCCGCTGCAGCCATCTAAACTGGATGGCTATCGACGGTCTCCATGGAAAGGAACTGCCGGTGACGGCAAAGATCCGTTACAGCCATAAAGGGGCTCCCTGCGTATTGAAGGAGCTTGGGGAGGATCTGGTGGAATGCCGCTTTACGGAGCCTGTCCGCGCGGTCACTCCCGGACAGGCGGTGGTGTTCTATCTGGGCGATGTGGTGGCCGGAGGCGGGACGATCTTGTAAAGCGGACCGTTTACAGGCCGATCCATATAAAGGATGGCGGCCGCAGACGGAAGATATTACAAAATGTAAGAGAAGAGTCATAAAAACGTAAAAAACCGCAGATCATACCGGTTTACAAACACAGATGGCTGTAGTAAACTAGATGAGGTAGAAAAACTGCTTTCCGAAGGAACGGATCGTGGTGGAGGATAGCCGGTCATGGCTTTCTGTATGTATAGAAGATCCGGCAGAGTGCGCGGCGGCGTATCCTGGCTTGGGTCACAAGGAGCATCCGGGAAAGCGCACTGATGCGCGTTTTCAGGGCATAGGAGGATGATAGAGATGATCGAACGACAGGGAAGGGGACGGATCCGGAGGATCTGTGCCCTGGCGGCGGTATGTGGGAGCGCGATCTTGATGGCAGGCTGCGGCGGACGTCAGCCCGTGGAGACGGAAGCTGCCGCAGAGCTGCGTTATGTGACAGGAGAAGTAGAAGAGAGTAAGAGGAGTGCAGAGGCAGATATGCAGGTGGAAGGAGGGCAGAGCGCCCAGGGCGAGGCGCAGCTGGATGCGACCCCGTTAGCGGCGGCACCGGCCATGGCACCGGCCCCTGCTTTTACGGATGTGTCCGATACGGTCTATATCAAAGGTTCCCAGGTACGGCTGCGGACGGTCCCCAGTACATCCGATGACAGCACGATCGCGGCTGTGCTGAGCGCGGGGACCCAGCTGAAACGGACCGGCGACAGCAGCGAGTGGTGCCGGGTCAGCTATAATGGTCAGACCTTATATGTCTCCAAGAGCCTGATCGCCACCACCGCTCCGGCAGCTGCGGCAGGACAGACAGCGGGCCAGTCCCAAGGGGCCGGTCAGTCGTCATCCGCAGGCACCGGTACGGCGAACGGATCCAAGGCCCAGGTATCGGACGGCAGCCAGATCCAGTTGGACAGTGGCTGGAAGTATGCGGAGTTTTCCGCGATCCATTCCGGCGCTGCGATCATGCACAAGTCAACGGCGGCAGACCGGAAAGGGATCACGGTCTGTGTGAACGCAGGCCACGGGACCAGCGGCGGCGGGAGCGCAAAGACCTTATGCCACCCTGACGGCACGCCCAAAGTGACCGGCGGCAGCACTTCCGCAGGAGCTACCCAGGCCACGGCAGTGTCTGCCGGGATGACCTTTGCCGACGGGACCCCGGAGCCTAAGGTGACCTTAGCACTGGCTCTGGTCCTTCGGGATAAGCTTTTGGCTGCCGGCTATGACGTGGTGATGATCCGGGAGAGCGACGATGTCCAGCTGGATAATATCGCCAGGACCGTCATCGCCAATAACACGGCAGACTGCCATATCGCGATCCACTGGGATTCCAGCACCAGCGATAAAGGCGCGTTCTACATGAGCGTCCCCAATGTGGCCTCCTACCGGGCCATGGAGCCGGTGGCATCCAACTGGCAGAAACATAATGCCCTGGGCGAGAACCTGGTGGCAGGCTTAAGAGGCGCCGGCGTGAAGATCTTCTCCAACGGCGCGATGGAGATGGACCTGACCCAGACCTCCTATTCCACCATCCCCAGCGTGGACATCGAGATGGGCGATAAGGCCTCCGACCATTCCGCCGCTACCCTGGAGGTATTGGCCAACGGTCTTTTGGCTGGGATAAACAGCTATTTTGGGAAATGATCCAACTGAAATGAGAGCTGCTGCAGAAGACAGGGAGAGCATGTCCATTCCCTGGCCTCTGCAGCAGCTTTTTTGTTTCTCTGCGGCCGCTTTTTTATTCCCATGGGAAAGCAGGTCCTTTGAAAAGAGATCCTTTGGGAGGAGGCGCACTACGCACACAGATCCGATATCTGTATCGTTTTGATAAAGCAGAAGAAATAGGGGACCTCCGCCAGCAGCATAACACTCCATCCGATCGCGCAGGCTATGGCTACACCGTTCAAGCCCCACCTGGGGATAAGGAGATAGACAAAGATGACCCGCAGGGAGGTCTGGATAAAGGTGCCCAGCAGGGTGATGCACATGTTCCCCATCCCCCGAAAGAAGCCCTGGAAGCCATTGGTAAAGCCGGGGAACAGGTAGAAAAAGGCCATCAGGCTCAAATAGCTGCAGCCCAGCCGGATCACACCATCATCGCTGGCCGGGACAAAAAGCCCCATGAGCGGGCGCTTAAGTATCCAGGTGGCGGCGCAGATGAGGACCCAGTAGCTGGCTTCCAAAGCCAGGCCCACCCGAAAGCCTTGGAGGATGCGCGCTTCCTTTTTGGAGCCCCGGTTCTGAGCGGTGAAGGTAGTGATCCCATTGGCGATGCTCTGCTCCGGCAGGCAGGCGTAGTCGTCGATCCGGTCCACCACGTTAAAACCGGCGATGGCCTCGATCCCCATGGTGTTGACCGCCCCCTGGATCAGCAGCTTCCCCACCGGCTGACAGGCCTGCTGCAGAGCGGTGACGCTTCCGTACTGGAGGGTCTGCCTTAAGAGGGGGCGGTCGATGACAAACTCCTTCCACCCGACCCGCAGCAGCGGGATCCGGCGGTACACATAAAAGACGCACAAGATGGCGGAGGCTGCCTGGGCGATCACGGTGGCGGCAGCAGAGCCGTTGACGCCCCAATGGAACACATGGATAAAAAGGATATCCAGACCCACGTTCAGCACGGAGGAAAAGGCCAAAAACAAAAGCGGTGTCTTCGCGTCGCCAATACTCTTTAGAGCGGCGGACAGGGCATTATAAAAATAAGTAAAGGGCGCGCCCAAAAAGGTGACCGCAAGGTAGGCGGAGGCTGTCCCCAGGATCTGCTCCGGCACTTTGAGCGCCTGCAATAAAGGCCGTGCGGTGAGGATGCCCAAGGCGGTGATGAGCAGAGAAAGATACAGGCCAAAGACGGCTGTGGTGGCCATCTCTTTTTTCAGGACTTTAAGATCTCCTGCGCCGAAAGCACTGCTCATGATCACAGAGGAGCCGATGCAGATCCCGGAGATCCCCAGAATGATGATGTTCATGACCGGGTTTGCCGCTCCCACGGCGGCAAGGGCATCCTCCTTTATGTAAGTGCTTACAACAGTATACAGAGCGATCATACGGCAGAATGGGGGAAAAGTCAAGTGCATTTAGACGATATATGGAAATGCTGCGGGAAGAGATTGTCTAAGGTCTTGTCCATGTGGTATACTTTACTATAAATATCCCTCCGCTAGACAGGCGGCATGGGTTTTAGGATACCAGGAAGAGGTCGGTCATGAAAGATAGAGATGAGAACAGGAAGAGAAAAACAGCAGATAAAGGCAGAGCAGCGACGCGCCAGGGCGGCAAGGATAGGGCAGTGGCCCGCCTGGATGAGCTAAAAGCCATCCGGCATATCGGCGATCATTTCCGCACGATCACCCGCCACAAGCTCTTGGTGATGAAGGAGTGTTTTAAGCTGGGGCTCTACCGGCAGGGCCTGCTGCACGATCTGTCCAAGTACAGTCCGGTGGAGTTTTGGACAGGGGTGAAGTATTACCAGGGAGACCGGAGCCCGAACGCGGCGGAACGGGAGCTGATGGGATATTCGGCGGCATGGCTCCACCATAAGGGGCGGAATAAGCACCATTTTGAATATTGGATCGATTTTTCCAATGACCGGACCAAGGGACTGGTGGGGAACAAGATGCCTCTTTGCTATGTGATCGAGATGGTGTGCGACCGGATCGCGGCCTGCAAGGTGTACCGTGGTGAAGCTTATGACAGCAGCGCGGCCTGGGAATACTATTCCCGCACCCGTCCCTTTATCACCCCCGTCCTCCATCCCCAGACCCAGGCGCTCTTGGAAAAGCTGCTCCTGATGCTGCGGGATGAAGGGGAGGAGAAGACCTTTGCCTACATACGGCGGCTTTTGCAAAAAGGCAGGTATTGATGCGCTCGTTCTCCTTTGCGCCACGGCCCGAAGGAGCTGGCTGGCATGCAGGCGAGGAGCGGATGGACAGTGGGTCAGCAGGGCAGGAGCTGGCGCAGATAGAGACTGGCGGCCTCCGCGTCCAGGAAAAGCTCGTTTGCATAAAGTACATAGCTGTTTTTATCCGCATACTCTTTTTTGAACACCGGCTGCCAGATGAGGGAGGGTTGAGGGAGGAACAGGCCGGATGTTCTGGTGTAGCAGGTCTTAGCGGTGGCCTTCACCCGTGCCTCCTTGGCGACATATGCGCCGACACTCTTATGGACAGCCATATCCTCAACGGGCAGGTAATGATAGTCCTTATAGTCCGGATAAAAATGGCGCAGCTCTCCTTCGTACAGAGGGATAAGACAGAGGAGGCGGTCCCCCTCCCCACAGATCAAAGAACCGGGCAGGCGGCCGGGAGACCGGAAAGGGATGGGGACTGTGCAGGGACTTTTGAAGACCAGCTCCAGGACTGGTACGGCAGGCGTGCTGCCGGTAGCCGGCGCAGGGGGCACATGAGCTGTATCCTTCCAGATGACCTGCTGGCGCTGCAGAGAAAAGTCCCCGGTCAGCATATCCGGGTAGCTTAGGACCGGGCAGATCAGGGCTTTAACCGTATGGATGAAGATACCTTAAACCAGTTTCTTGCGATTGGCAGAAT
>CAJUSS010000104.1 GCA_910588895.1 uncultured Lachnospiraceae bacterium | reverse complement strand
ATTGTGCCTATCTGGCTCATAGAAAGACCACGCTTTCAAAAAGTTCGCTGTAGTTCTAGAGCGTGTTTGAAAAATAAAAACTGCACAAAAAATATGTTCTCCTTCCCTTTTTCATGTTAAAACAAAGAAAAAAGGGGGATCCATTATGTTGAGACGATATGAACTGACGGATGATGAATGGGACCGCATCACTGATCTGCTCCCGCCTGAAAATACCAATAAACAAGGACAGCCACGAAAAAACAACCGTGTGATCCTTAACAGCATTATCTGGATCGCCCGCAGCGGGGCTCCCTGGCGTGACCTCCCGGAACGGTACGGACCATGGGAGACCGTTTACAGCCGTTTCCGAAAATGGATCGTGGACGGTATCCTGGACAATATCTTTCGGGTCCTGAGCCTTGACGCAGAACTGGATGAACTGTCACTGGATGGTTCCATCGTCCAAGCGCATCAGCACAGTGCTGATGCAAAAAAAGGGGCCTCCGAGCGAGATCGACCACAGCCGCGAGGGGGCAAGCACAAAGATCCATGCAGTTGTAGATCCTTATGGCTATCCCGTTTACCTGATGATAAGTGAAGGCCAGCGCAATGATATCATCTGTGCGATCCCTGTTCTGGAACAGGTAAAGGCTATGGAAGGGAGCCAGGTATTGGCCGACAGGGGATATGACAGCCAGGAACTGATCGACTACATATACGACCGCGGCGGAGGACCAACGATCCCTTCTAGAAAAGGAGCAAAGTATGAGCGAAAGTTTGACCGATCATGCGCCTGCACCTATACAACGATTGGCGTGGGTGTGGATAGTAACCCCTTTGGCCAACCCTACTGGCTCGATGATGAGTTTTGTTGCATAGCCGTAAAAAATAAGATATAATGGGCGTGTATCTTAAAGGCATAGACCATCTGGGAGACAGGGAGATGAAAGGAGAGATGCAGCTTGAAAAATCATTATAGTACATTAGATGATGTTGTACTTACCTTTTCTGATATAGAGGAAAATAATGGATTTGATGAGATCAGTGTACGTTTCGAACGTGTGGATCACGCTGGCGGCTTTGATCTTGCGGAAGGAAAGCTGCCCAATAATATCTTCTATAAGTCCTTTGGGTTTTCAGAAGATGATCTGATGGAGCTTGGACGGTATCTGAAGAACAATGAAGCGTTGATCTGGGAGATCGCGAGGGAAAATGGAGGGACTGCTCTTGCCTAAAGTGCTGCTCCCCCAAAACGAATTAAAAAAGATCCAAAAATATATATGGGCAAACCGTGACACGATCATTGCAAGATGGTATCAATATTTTGGTCTATAAGGCTGAGGATAGCGCGGTATCGACCGACAGGGAGAAAAAGGCATTGTGATGGAGCGATGTCTTTTTTGCTTTGTAAAAGATCCCTATCCCCCGAAAAACTATCCCAGGACCCATTTTTCACAGCCGGATCTTAGTATTGTACAAAGGTTTCAAATTTGCTATAATAGACCATAACTGTCCAGACAAGGACAAATATCGCACATCAAAAGTTCCTGGCCGTGAGGTTGGCCATGGGGGGCGAGGGATGTGTCGGTCGGGATCGATGACGAGCTGTGATCTAGGTATCCAGGAGGAAAGGACATGACCAGGAGAGGACTGAGAGAGCATTGCTTTAAGATGCTGTTCTGCGCGGATTTCTATCCGGCAGAGGAAGTGGACGAGCAGCTTTCGGAATATTTTAAAGCGCTGCCGGTGGATGAGGAGGATGAGGAAGGGAACACCGCGATCATCCACGATGCAAGGATGGATGAGAAGGACCGGGAATGGCTGAAGGACCGTGTAAAGAAGGTCATCGGCCTGATCCCTAAGATCGATGAGAAGATCGACCAGGTGGCAGAAGGCTGGAAGATCCGGCGGATGGGAAAGGCGGAGCTGGCGCTTTTACGGCTGGCTGTCTATGAGATGCGATACGACCAGGAGATCCCGGAGAAGGTGGCGATCAACGAGGCGGTGGAGCTGGCGAAACGGTATGGCGGCCGGGATTCGTCTGCGTTCATCAACGGGATCCTGGCAAAGCTGGTATAGCCATGGCAGAGATCCGCAGGATGTCCGGCAGGAGCGCCTACACAGTCTCCCAGGTGAACGCCTACATCAAAAACATGTTCGTGCAGGACTTTGTCCTGAACAAGATCATGGTCAAGGGGGAGGTCTCCAACTGTAAATATCATACCTCCGGCCACATCTATTTTACCTTAAAGGATGGGAAAGGCGCTCTATCGGCAGTCATGTTCGCCAGTCAGCGGACCGGCCTATCCTTCCGGCTCCAGGATGGGCAGCAGGTGGTAGTGACCGGCACGGTAGATGTGTATGAGCGGGACGGACGGTATCAGCTCTACGCAAAGGAGATCCGCCTGGACGGACAGGGGGAGCTGTTTGCCCGCTTTATCGCCCTGCGGGATGAGCTGCAGGAGATGGGGATGTTCTCCGGGGAGTATAAGCAGCCGATCCCCAAGTACGCAAGGCGGGTAGGGATCGTCACCGCCCCCACCGGGGCGGCGATCCGGGATATCATGAACATCGCCCACAGACGGAACCCGTATGTGCAGCTGATCCTCTTTCCCGCCCTGGTCCAGGGGGAGATGGCTGCGCCCAGCATCGTAAAGGGGATCGAAGCTCTGGATGAGCTGGGGCTGGACGTGCTGATCGTCGGGCGCGGCGGCGGCTCGATCGAGGATCTTTGGGCATTTAATGAAGAGATGGTGGCCCGGGCGATCTTTGACTGCGGCACGCCGGTGATCTCGGCGGTGGGACATGAGACCGATGTGACCATCGCAGACTATGTGGCGGACTTGCGGGCCCCCACCCCTTCAGCCGCCGCGGAGCTGGCGGTTTTTGACTATGTGCAGTTTGCCGCGGATCTGGAAGGCCGCCGCCAGGCCTTCCAGATGGCTATGAGCCGCAGATGCAAACGGGAAAAAGGGCGTCTGGAGCAGTACCGCCTGCGGCTGCGCCTAAAGGATCCGGTGCGCCGGCTCAACGAAAAGCGGCAGCGCCTGGCGGATATAGAGGACCGCATAGGGCGGGCCATGGAGGGAAAGCTGAAAGAAAGGCAGCACCGGCTGGCTCTGTTGGCCGGACGTCTCCAGGGGCTGTCCCCGTTGGAGAAGATCAGCGGCGGCTTTGGCTTCCTCTCCGACGAAAAAGGGGGACGTGTGGCCAGCGTCTCGCAGGTAGCGCCAGGAGACAGGATCAAGATCCGGGTCCGGGACGGGCAGCTCTTGGCCCGCGTAGAGCAGGTGGATCCGATAAAGGATCGTTTGGACAGGGGATCTTCTGGGAATGATGGTCATGAACGGGATCTTCAGATAGGGGGCGTGGAAGGATGAAAAAAGAGCGCATACTGCCGGAGCGCGAGCTGATCAAGAGCTTGGCGGCCGGAGCGGCAAGGGCCGGTGAGGAAGAGGCAGAGGTGCAGGAGACCGAAAAGGCAAGGGTCAAGACAGGAGAGGCAGAGGTGCAGGAGACCGAAGAGACAGAGGAAGGGGCGGCGGGAACGTTAGGAGACGGGCAAGGGTCCCATCCACGCCCATTGACAGTGGAAGAGACCTTTGAGGAGCTGGAGCTGCTCTTAGATAAGCTGGAGGACGAGGACAGCTCCTTAGAGGCGTCCTTTGGCTATTTTGAACGTGGGATGAAGCTGGTAAAAAGCTGTTCCGCCCAGATCGACAAGGTGGAAAAGCAGCTGCTCATATTGAGCGGAGAGATGGGTGAGGGTGAAAAAGATGACAGACTTTGATCAGGTGTTGGCAGAACGGGTAAAGGAGATAGAAAAGATCATAGACGGCTACCTGCCGCCAGTCAAAGGGAAGCAGAAGACGATCCTGGAGGCTATGGATTACAGCATGAAGGCCGGCGGGAAGAGGCTCAGGCCCATGCTCCTTTTGGAGACCTGCAGGCTGTTTGGCGGGAGGGAGGAAGAGGCGGCGCCCTTCATGGCGGCGATCGAGATGATCCACACATCTTCCCTGATCCACGACGATCTGCCCTGCATGGATAACGACCAGTACCGCAGGGGAAAGAAGAGCACCTGGGCCAAGTTTGGAGAAGATATGGGCGTGCTGGCGGGGGATGCCTTGATCGTGGAGGCATTTTCCGCAGCTGCAAGGGCTTTTGCCGTCACAGAGGACCCGGAGCGGGTGGGGAAGGCGATCAAGATCCTGGCGGAAAAGACCGGGATATACGGCATGATCGGCGGTCAGGTAGTAGACGTGGAGCTGACCGATAAGCCGATCGACCGGGATACGCTGGGCTTTATCTATCGGTTAAAGACCGGCGCGCTTTTAGAGGCCTCCATGACGATCGGCGCGGTCCTGGCCGGGGCGGACGAGGAGAGCTGCAAAAAGATCGGACAGATCGCGCTGGACGTAGGGGTCGCCTTCCAGATCCAGGACGATATCCTGGATGTGACCAGCAGCCAGGAGGTCCTTGGAAAGCCTGTAGGGAGCGATGTGAAGAACAATAAGACCACATACGTCACCTTAGAAGGGATCTTAAGGGCCAGGGAAGAGGTAGAGCGGCTGTCAAAGGAAGCGCTGGAGCTCCTCTCTTTATTGGATGGGAGAAATGCGTTCTTAGATGAGCTCATCCGGATGCTGATCACAAGAGAAAGATAAAGGGTATGCCACGGGTTGCCCGGGATAGAGGGAATGATGATCTTAGAGCAGATACATGGGCCGGAGGACGTAAAGCGCCTGCGGACAGAGGAGCTTGAAGGACTGGCCCAGGAGATACGGAGATTTTTGATCGAGAATATCAGTCATACAGGAGGCCATCTGGCTTCCAATCTGGGCGTGGTGGAGCTGACCATCGCCCTGTTTTTGGTGTTCGACCTGCCAAAGGATAAGGTGATCTGGGATGTGGGGCATCAGTCCTACACCCATAAGATCTTGAGCGGCAGGCAGGAGCTCTTTGGTGAGCTGCGCCAGTATGGAGGATTGAGCGGGTTCCCCAAACGAAAGGAAAGTCCCTATGACGCATTTGACACCGGACACAGCTCCACATCGATATCCGCCGGTCTGGGGATCGCTCAGGGGCGGGACCTTTTAGGGGAGCAGTATTCGGTGGTCTCGGTGATCGGGGACGGGGCGCTGACCGGAGGGATGGCCTATGAGGCGCTGAACAATGCGGCCAGATCCAAAAAGAACTTCATCATCGTGCTCAATGATAATAATATGTCCATCTCGGAGAATGTGGGCGGCATGTCCCGGTACTTAAACAGCATCCGTACCGGGGAAGGCTATAATGACCTAAAAAAGAGCGTGGTGGGCGCGCTGGAAAAGATCCCCGGCTTTGGACCCCATATGATCGACCGGATCAAGCGGACCAAGAACGGGATCAAGCAGCTCCTCATCCCGGGGATGCTCTTTGAAAATATGGGGATCACCTATCTGGGACCGGTGGACGGCCATGATATCCGTCAGCTCCAGAAGACCTTGCAGGAGGCCAAACGCTTAGATCATGCGGTCCTGGTCCATGTGATCACCAAAAAGGGGAAGGGCTATGAGCCTGCAGAGAAAGATCCGTCTAAGTTCCATGGCGTGGAGCCCTTTGATGTGGAGACCGGTGCGTTTTTAAAGGAAAAGAGGTATCCTTCCTATACAGATGTATTTTCCAGAGCGCTGTGCCGCCTGGCCGAGAAGGACGAAAAGATCGTTGCGGTGACGGCGGCCATGCCGGACGGAACGGGGCTAAAACGCTTTGCCAGGAAGTTCCCCCGGCGCTTTTTTGATGTGGGGATCGCGGAGGCCCACGGGGTCACCAGTGCAGCCGGGATGGCCGCGGCCGGGTTAAAGCCGGTGGTGGCGATCTATTCCTCCTTTCTGCAGAGAGGCTTTGACCAGATCCTCCACGATGTCTGCATCCAGGAGCTGCCAGTGGTGCTGGCCGTGGACCGGGCCGGGCTGGTGGGGAGCGACGGGGAGACCCATCAGGGGATCTTTGACTACAGCTATTTGAGCTGTATCCCCAATATGACCGTGATGGCGCCCAAGAACCGCTGGGAGCTGGAGGATATGCTGGCCTTTGCCGTAGACTTTGGGCGGCCCGTGGCCATCCGTTATCCCAGAGGCGAGGCTTATCGGGGGCTAAAGGATCATCGGGCTCCGGTCAGGTACGGGAAAGGAGAGCTGTTGTACGACGAGGGCTTTGACGACGGCGCCGGTCCTTCCGGCGGTGAGCCGGTCGATGACGGGACCCTCCATATCGCTCTGCTGGCTGTGGGCAGTATGGTGAGCACGGCAGAGCATATCCGCGGGAAGCTGAAAAAACGAGGGATCCGCTGCAGCCTGGCAAACGGCCGTTTCATCAAACCCTTTGATGCAGAGCTGGTGTATACGCTGGCAAAACGCCATCAGGTCCTGGTGACCCTGGAGGAAAATGTGCTCCAGGGCGGCTTCGGACTGGCCGTGACCGCCTATGTCCACGACCGCTTTCCTGGGGTCCGGATCTTTCAGGTGGCGCTGCCGGATGCTTATGTGGAGCATGGGAATGTGAGCCGCCTGCGGGAGGATCTGGGGATCGATAGTGCTTCGATCATAGACCGGCTGGAAGAGAGCGGGGCTCTGACGCGGTAGAGGTGTGGGTGTAGATAGCGACCTTGCAAAACGTGATAGACGTTCTGTGGCAAAAAACACTGGAAATATATTACAATCTATGCTAAGATAGATAGCAGAGGACAACAGGATATGAAGGAACGATTGGACGTGCTCCTGGTGGAGCGGAAACTAGCTCCGTCCAGAGAAAAGGCGAAGGCGGTGATCATGGCCGGGATCGTCTATGTGGACGGACAGAAGGAGGATAAGGCCGGGACCGCCTTTGAGGATACCGTGCAGATCGAGGTGAGGGGGCCTGCTCTGCGGTATGTCAGCCGCGGGGGATTAAAGCTGGAGAAGGCGGTGGAGGCCTTTGCCCTGGACCTTCAGGAGAAGGTCTGCATGGATGTGGGCGCGTCGACTGGCGGCTTCACAGACTGTATGCTGCAGAATGGAGCGGGAAAGGTCTACGCGGTAGATGTGGGCCACGGCCAGCTGGACTGGAAGCTGCGCAATGATGGGCGGGTGGTCTGCATGGAGAAGACCAATATCCGCTATGTGACACCGGAATCAGTGCCGGAGGCACTGGACTTTGCTTCGATCGACGTGTCCTTTATCTCATTGACCAAGGTGCTGGGTCCGGTGAAGGCACTCTTAAAGGAGGATGGCCAGGTGGTCTGCCTGATCAAGCCCCAGTTCGAGGCAGGCCGGGAGAAGGTGGGGAAAAAAGGTGTGGTGCGGGATAAGGCGGTACACCTGGAGGTGATCCACATGGTGATGGATCATGCCCGCCAGATCGGTCTTGAGATCGCGGGGCTGGATCATTCTCCTATCCGGGGTCCGGAGGGGAACATCGAATACCTGCTGCACTTGAAAAACCGGATAGGAGATGGATATGCAGAGGGGGATCTGCCGGATGCAGCCGCGGTGGTGGAGGCATCCCACCAGGCGCTTTAAAAGCTGAAAAAGAGGAGAAGGGCCAAGGGCGGGCCATAAGCGAAAGAAAAGAGGAAAGAAGAGGACCAGGTGTTGGAGAAAGAGTTGAGATCGTTTTATATCGTGACGAACCTGGACAAGGAGGGCGCTGTCAGAACGGAGGAGGAGATCCGGACCTATCTCTTGAGCAGCGGAGCCAGATGCCAGGTCCGGTGTACAGCCGGATCCGGAAAAGGGCGGTACACCGATCCGTCCCAGGTCCCGGAGGATACGGATTGTGTGATCACCATCGGGGGGGACGGCACCCTGATCCAGGCGGCCAGGGATCTGGCCGGGCGGAAGATCCCGCTGATCGGAGTGAACCGAGGACACCTGGGGTATCTCACCCAGGTGAACGCAGGGCAGGAGCTGGAAAAGATGCTGGATGCCCTTCTCTGTGGAAGGTATCAAAGGGACAGCCGGATGATGCTGGACGGACAGGTATTCCGGAAGGGAAGGGCCGTCTTTGAGGATATCGCCTTGAATGAGATCGTGATCAGCCGGAAGGATATGCTGAAGCCTCTTCATTTCCGCATTTTTGTCAACGGGAGTTTTCTCAACGATCATACGGCGGATGGGATGATCGTGGCCACACCTACCGGTTCGACTGCCTATAATCTTTCCGCCGGAGGGCCGATCGTCATGCCAGGCGCGAGGATGATCTTGCTCACGCCGATCTGTCCGCACGCTTTAAATGCCAGGAGCATCATCCTGCCGGCGGAGGACGAGGTGAAGATCTGCATCCTGGAGGAAAAGAGCATGGCGGCCTTTGACGGGGATCTGGCGGATGAGGTGGAGATGGGGGACGAGATCGTCATCCGGCAGTCCGGGCTGGACACGGTGCTGATCCAGCTAGAGCAGGTGTCGTTCCTGCAGAATCTGAGCAATAAGATGGCGGGGGTATAGTAAGATGAAAGTGGAGCGTCACAGCAAGATCGTAGAATTGATCGGAAAGTATGAGATCGAGACGCAGGAGGAGCTGGCGGAGCGCCTGCATGAAGCCGGGTTCAATGTGACCCAGGCCACGGTATCCAGGGATATCCGGGAGCTGAAGCTGACAAAAGCGCCTGCGGATAGCGGGAAGCAGCGGTATATGGTACTCCAGAACCAGGGAAACTTCAGCGATAAATATATCCGTATCCTGCAGGATGGTTTTCTGAGTATGGACATGGCCCAGAACATCCTGGTGATCCGGACGGTCTCCGGCATGGCTATGGCCGTGGCGGCGGCGCTGGATGCGATCCGTTTCCAGGAGATCGTGGGCTGCATCGCCGGGGATGACACGATCATGTGCGCGGTGCGCAGTGTGGATGATACGATCTTAGTGATGGATAAGATCCGAAAGCTTTTAAGCTGATGGGTGCTCGTTTTAGACCGGCCTTATGTGGAAGATCTATGCGGACCGGGGCTTTAGGACAGGCAGCCCGGAAATACACAGGGGTCTTGGGGCCGGATGAGAGAGAAAGGGAGGGGACAGATGCTTCTGGAATTGCAGGTGAAGAACCTGGCTTTGATCGAGCAGGCCAGGGTGGAGTTCGGTGAGGGCTTGAACATCCTGACCGGGGAGACCGGCGCGGGAAAGTCGATCATCATAGGCTCTGTGAACATGGCGCTGGGGGGGAAGGCTTCCCGGGACAGCATCCGCCAGGGTGCGGACAATGCGTACATAGAGCTGCTTTTTTCCGTGGACACAGAGGAGCAGCGGGAGGCCTTGAAGGCACTGGACCTGGAGCCTTCAGAGGATGGCCTCCTGATCGTCTCCCGCAAGATCTATCCCACTCGGAGTGTGGCGAAGGTGGGGGACGAGACGGTCACCGCAGCGAAGTTAAAGCAAGTCACCAGCCTGCTGATCGATATCCACGGCCAGCATGAGCATCAATCCCTGCTGAACATCCATAAGCATCTGGAGATCCTGGATGCCTATGCCAGGACGAAGACCGCGCCCTGGAAAGAGAAGATCGGGCAGGAGTTTAAGACGTACCGCGGCTTGAAGGAACGGCTTGCCTCTATGGAGGGAGGCAAGGAGGAGCGGGTACGGGAGGCAGACTTCTGCCGTTTTGAGATCGAGAGTATCGAGAGCGCCGCTCTGCGGGAGGGGGAGGAGGAGGAGCTGACCGCCAGGTATCGCAAGCTCTCCCATGCCAGGAGGATCGTGGAGGGACTGTCAGAAGCCTATGATGCCCTGGACGGCGAAGGATTTGCGAGGGCTGTGCGGGCAGTGGATCAGGTGGCAGGCTTTGATGAAGCCCTGCAGCCGATCCGGGACCAGCTCTACGATGTGGAAGCGCTGGTGAACGACCTTGGCCGCTCGATCCAGGAGTATATGGAGGACTGTACCTTTGAGGAGGAGGAGTTTAAAAAGATCGAGGAGCGGCTGGATGTGATCCATGGCCTCCAGGCTAAGTATGGAGGCACGGTCTCCCAGGTGCTGGCCGTACTGGAAGAAAAAAAGGCGCGGCTGGAGGAGCTGGATCACTTTGACCAGATCCGGGAGCAGCTTTTTGTGGAGCTGAGCGCCGCCACAGAGCAGCTGGAGAGATCCTGCGCCAGCTTATCCCAGATCCGGAAAAAAGCGGGGAAGGAGCTGGCCCGGAAGATGAAGGCCAGCCTGATCGATCTGAACTTTTTGGACGTGGAGTTTGTGATGGAGTTCCGGAAGCTGGAGCATTATACGGTGAACGGCTATGATGAGGCAGAATTTCTGATCTCCACCAATCCGGGGGAGCCGGTGAAGCCGTTAAGAGCAGTGGCCTCAGGCGGCGAGCTGTCCAGGATCATGCTGGCCCTAAAGACGGTGCTGGCAGATACCGATGAGATCCCCACCCTGATCTTTGACGAGGTGGATACGGGGATCAGCGGCAGGACCGCCCAGATGGTGTCAGAGAAATTAAAGGAGATCTCGAAGTCCCATCAGGTCATCTGCATCACCCACCTGCCCCAGATCGCCTCCATGGCAGACTGCCATTTTGAGATCGCCAAGTCCGTCCAGAAGGGAAAGACGGTGACCAAGATCCGCCGCCTTAAGGAGGAGGAATCCATCGATGAGCTGGCAAGGCTCTTGGGCGGCGCGAAGATCACCGATGCAGTGCGGCAGAATGCCAGGGAGATGAAGGAATTGGCCGGGAAGACGAGATAGGCAGGCGCTGAAAAAAGAAATGGCATTTTTGCGTGCAGGTGAACTTTTGCACGGAACATAGGGAAAGAACAGGAAGATCGTCTTACCGGGCGGTCTTCCTCTATCGGGAGTGTCTCGCTGGGCCATTATGAGATGGCAAGCACCGCCAGGCGGATGAAGGGATTGGCAGTGTGGGTAAGATAAGTCGGCGTTGGTCCTATTTTGATGGTTTATAAAAAAACAGACGAAGGATACTATCCGTGTAAGCAGATGTGCTTTGCGGATAGTATCCTTCATCTATGTCTGGCATATGCTTACGGTTTTTTGGAAAGACTAAAAGGGTTGAACGAAAAGACAGAGGAGGTAAGCCATGCCAGGATGCAGGAGAAGTGACAGAAAAGATGGGACCGGGCAGGACTGGAATAATGCAGAAGGGCGCGATAAAACAAAGGATAGTGGGATGAAGAGCAGTGTAGGAAGTGGTACAGCAGCTGAAAAGCCCCAGAGGATTAGAAAAGCCAAAAGGCGGCGTCCTCGTCTGTGGCAGGCAGCTGCCATCCTTTTGCTCCTGTCTGCCGGATATACTTATCATCATCTGGACCGGATCGTCCCGGATCGGTTGAACATCATCGCCGGAGAGCAGGAGGAACTGCGCCTTCCGCTTTTTTTTCAGTCTACGCTGGAGGTAAAGGATAAGGAAGTCTCCTTGTTAGATCCCTCGAACATCCCGGCCAGCCAGATCAAGATCTCTGGCAGCCAGCCATTTCAGATGCTGGGGACCAAGGAAGGCAGCTACCAGATGGAGATCCGGCTGTTTGGTTTTTTGAAGGTAAAGGATGTCCAGGTGGACGTGGTGGGAGAAAATTATGCCATCCCCTGCGGTACACCGGTGGGGATCTATCTAAAGTCCAACGGGATCTTGGTGATCGGGACCGGGACCCTTACAGGAGCGGACGGCATGAGCATTGAGCCAGCCTACGGCATCCTGCGTTCCGGGGATTACATCGAAGCGATCAATGGAAGGCCTCTGTCTAAAAAAGAGGAGCTGGTGGAGGCGGTAGACCAGGCCGGAGACAGCAGGGTCACCCTGCGGATACGCCGCGGACAGGAGGAGATGAACGTTTCGATCGATCCGGTGGAGGATGAGGATGGGCGCTACAAGCTGGGCGCCTGGGTGCGGGATGACACCCAGGGGATCGGGACCATGACCTATCTGGATCTGAACGGTCATTTCGGCGCATTGGGCCATGGGATCAGTGACAGTGATACAGGAGGCGTAGTAGAGATCCAGGACGGCGCTCTATATGAGACCCAGATCCTTGGGATCGAGCGGGGGGATCCCGGTACGCCCGGTGTGATGAGCGGTGTGATCTACTACGGTCCGGGCTCGCTCCTGGGACAGATCGATGCCAATACGGAGACGGGCATATTCGGGACGGCCGGAGAAAACCTGCGCTCCCGCGTCGCCGGTGAGCCGATCCCGATCGGTTATCGCCAGGATGTGAAGATAGGCCCAGCCCTTTTGCGCAGCAGCGTATCCGGGACGGTAAAGGACTACCAGATCGAGATCCGAAAAGTGGACCAATCCAGCAGCCACAGGACAAAGAGCATCGTCTTCGAGGTGACCGACCCCGCGCTGCTGGACCTGACCGGCGGCGTCATCCAAGGCATGAGCGGCAGCCCCATCATCCAGGACGGAAAACTGGTAGGCGCAGTGACCCATGTGTTCGTACAAGACCCCACAAAAGGATATGGGATATTTATTGAAAACATGCTCCAGCATTGAGCCCGAAGGGTGCCAGCGGTTGCCGCCCGGCAAAGGTCAGCTTCAGGTCGATGGTGTGGACCCTGGC
>CAJUSS010000103.1 GCA_910588895.1 uncultured Lachnospiraceae bacterium | reverse complement strand
CCACCCAGCGGCTGATCTCCTTACCTCCGCCGTGGACGATGATCGGCTTAAAGCCGGTCAGCTTTAAAAGCACCACATCCTGGATCACCTGGCGCTTCAGCTCCTCATCTACCATAGCGCTGCCGCCGTACTTCACAACGATGATCTTGCGGTTGAACCGCTGTATATAGGGCAGCGCCTCGATCAAGGTCGCCGCCTTCTGCATGATGATCGGATCCATCTCCATATCTGTCTCTCCATCCTTTCCTGGCTGCTGTCGACTATACCGTCCGTTTTCAGCGGGTGTGCTCTATCCCTATCTTCTTTTCCTATCTTCTTTTGCCCCGACTCTGTCTTGCTATCTTACCGCTGTCACGCCTACCGGCCTGCTTCTATGTCACCGTCTTATCGTTTTGACCGGCTGCCTCGGCACAGCCTGTGCTCTTGCCGCTGAGCTCTCGTCAGGACCGATAGTCCGCATTGATCTTCACATAGTCGAAGGTCAGGTCGCAGCCCCAGGCTGTGGCCTTGGCCCCGCCCATCTTGATATCCGCGATCGCCGTCACCTCCGGCTGGGATAAGATCTTCGTGGCCTCCTCCTCGCGGTAATCCAAGGCCACGCCGTTCTCCACGATCTTTAAGCTCCCTGCCTGGCTGGTAAAGGTCAGGTCCACCTTTTCCGGGTCGAACTGCGCGCCGGAATAGCCCATGGAGCATAGGATCCGGCCCCAGTTGGCATCATGGCCGAAGATCGCCGCCTTGGTCAGGCTGGAAGTGATCACCGACTTTGCCAGGCACACCGCCTGCTCCTTACTCTCGGCTCCCACCACCTTCACCTCAAAGAGCGCCGTACAGCCTTCTCCGTCCCCTGCCATCTTCTTTGCCAGAGTCTCATTGACCAAGTGCAGCGCCTCCACAAAGGCCGCATAGTCCGGCCCCTTCTCCCGGATCTCCTGGTTTCCCGCCATCCCGTTGGCCAAAAGGAGCACCGTGTCATTGGTGGAGGTATCCCCGTCCACGGAGATCATATTGTAGGTGTCCTTCACATCCTCTCTTAAGGCCTCCTGCAAAAGCTCCTTGCTGATCGCTGCATCCGTGGTCACAAAGCTGAGCATGGTACACATGTTTGGATGGATCATGCCAGAGCCCTTGCACATGCCGCCTATGGTCACGGTCCTTTCGCCGATCTCAAGCTGGACCGCCACCTGTTTATTTTTCGTATCTGTGGTCATGATCGCCCTGGACGCCGCCTCTCCGGCCTCCAGCGTGCCTTCCAGCTCCCCCGCCATCTTCCGGATCCCTGCCACGATCTTGTCGATGGGCAGCTGCATCCCGATCACTCCGGTGGACGCCACCAGCACAGAGCCTTCCGGGATACCCAATGCCTTACAAGCCGCCTCTGCGGTCTGCCGGCAATAGTCCATCCCTTCCGCGCCGGTGCAGGCGTTCGCGATCCCAGCGTTCACCACTATGGCCTGGGCATCCTTTCCGCTGCGGACCTGATCCCGGTCCCATTTTACCGGAGCCGCCTTTACGACATTTGTTGTGAACGTCCCAGCCGACTTACAGGGCACCTGACTGTAGATCAGCGCCATATCCTGACGGTCCTTATACTTGATCTGCGCCGCACAGGACGCAGCCTGAAATCCCTTTGCAGCCGTAACGCCGCCTTCTATCTCCCTCATCTTATCCCAGCCTTTCTTCTTTATTAGATCTTCCCGGCCCTCTTCCTTCGCGGTCAACGCGCCCGCACGCTCTCCTCCATGGATCCATGCGCATCAAAGACCCTCCCTACGGTCTTTGATATATACAGAACACCCGCCCATGACCTTCTACCGGATAAATCGGGTGATGTTCTCCTCATTCAATACGATATCATAAAAATTCACATCATCCCGGCTGTTCCAGCCCAGGCCCTGCCAGAAGGCATTCCCCACCTGGTTGGATTTAAAGGCGATCAGGCTGATCTTGCTGATCCCCTCCTTTTTCAGAGCCTTCATGCAGGCCGCCGCCATCTTATAGCCGATCCCATGCTTCCGATACTTCTCCGACACACATACATGATAAAAATAACCGGTCCGGCCGTCATGGCCGCACAAGATCGCACCGATGATATGCCCGTTCTGCAAGGCCACCATGCTGGTGGTGGGGTTCCTTTTTAAGAAACGCTCCACCCCTTCCCTGGAATCATCCACCGAACGGATCCCAAAGCCTTTAATGCTCATCCAAAGCTCATAAACCCCATCATAATCCTCCGGCGTCATCTCCCGGATGATGATATCAAATGTGCCTGCCATACTGCTCCCTCACCTTGTTCTCGCTCGTCCCCAGGTCCGCTAAAACATCCTCGGCAGAACGGCTCTCACTTTCCCGCTCCCCATCCGCCGGCCGTGCCCATGCCTTTGCAGGCCTTCCTTATCCGGTCAGGGGAACATAGGGACCAGCTTCAGGCCCTTATCCTCCGGGAGACCGAACATCAGATTCATGTTCTGGACCGCCTGTCCGGCCGCTCCCTTGACCATATTGTCCATAGCGCCCATCATGACGATCCGCCCCGTCCGCGGATCCAGCTTAAAGTTCACATCCACAAAATTGCTCCCCTTCACCCACCGGGTCTCCGGACAAACATCCTTCTTGAATACGCGGACGAACCGCTCATCTGTATAATACCGGTCATAGACAGCCTTCACATCTTCATAGGAGACCTCCTTCGCCAAAGATGCGTAAGCCGTGATCAAGATCCCACGGTCCATGGGCACCAGATGGGGCGTAAAGCTGATCCGCACCGGCTCCCCCGCCATTAAAGTAAGCTGCTCCTCGATCTCCGGCGTATGACGGTGTCCCGCTACCCCGTAGGCCTTGATGCTCTCGTTCACCTCGCAGTATAAGTTGGCCACCTTCGCCCCTCTCCCCGCGCCGGAGGTCCCGGACTTGGCATCCACGATCAAGGTGGAGTGGTCGATGATCCCTTCCTTCACTAAAGGATAGATCGTCAAAAAAGAACAGGTAGGATAGCAGCCCGGATTAGCGATCAGCCTGGCCCCTTTGATCTTTTCCCGGTTGATCTCCGGCAACCCATAGACCGCCTCATCGATGAACCGGGGTGCCCCGTGGCGGAGCTTATACCATTCCTCATAGACCGCCACATCCTTGATCCGAAAATCCGCGCTCAGATCGATCACCTTGACCCTGGATAAGATCTCCTCATCGATCAGCGAAGCACAGAGACCCTGGGGCGTTGCCGTAAAGATCACGTCCACCTCCCTGGAGATCTGCTCCATGTCATCGCTCCCACATACAGCATCCGTCATCTGGTACATGTTCTGGTACAGGGATGTATACTCCTGGCCCACATAGCTCTTCGAGCCAAACCATCGTATCTCTATGTCCTCTCTCTGCAGCAGCAGCCGGGCCAGCTCTCCTCCCGCATAACCCGTCGCTCCCACGATCCCAACCTTGATCATATGCTCTCTATACCTTCCTTTCTTAGGTGATACCCTCCTTCAAGGGCGCAAAATGACGCAAAAATCTATTTTCATTATAATCACTTTTGTAGAAATGAAAAGTAGTATTTGCTTTTTTTTGCAGATTGCTTATAATTATACATTTTAAGCGCATATTATTCAACACATTTTTTGCTCTGCTTCAAGGAGGGGCTTTGCTGACTGACTTTTTTATGTATCGCCTGCCAGCTGCCCAGCATCCAAAGGCCCGGTCTAAAGGGTCCCTGTATGGACCGGGCTTTCGGATGCGGGCGGGTGATCAGCCATAGGTTTGCATATTTATTCTTTTTTTGCATTTCCCTCTTGCTTTTTCCCCACTTCTGTTGTATATTTATGAAAGTCTGCTGTATGTTCTATAAAACTCAACCTATAGGAGGAGATCATAAGATGAAAGAAAAAGTTGTATTAGCCTATTCCGGTGGTCTGGATACCACCGCTATCATCCCCTGGTTAAAGGAGCACTTTGATCACGAGGTGATCTGCTGCTGTATCGACTGCGGTCAGGGAAACGAGCTGGATGGGTTGGAGGAGAGAGCGAAGGCATCCGGCGCTTCCAAGCTTTATATCGAGGATCTGACGGATGAGTTCTGCGAAGATTACATCATGCCCTGCGTAAAAGCCAACGCTGTGTATGAGAACAAATACCTGCTGGGCACATCCATGGCGCGCCCTGCGATCGCCAAAAGGCTGGTAGAGGTCGCCCGCAAGGAGGGCGCCTCCGCGATCTGCCACGGCGCTACTGGCAAGGGCAACGACCAGATCCGATTCGAGCTGGGCATCAAAGCCCTGGCTCCCGACTTAAAGATCATCGCTCCATGGCGTATGACCGATATCTGGACCTTCCAATCCCGCGAGGACGAGATGGCATACTGCAAGCAGAAGGGCATCGACCTTCCCTTCTCCGCAGACAGCAGCTACAGCCGCGACCGGAACCTATGGCACATCAGCCATGAGGGCCTGGAGCTGGAGGACCCGGCCAATGAGCCCAACTTCAAGCACATGCTGGTGCTGGGCGTGACCCCGGAGGAAGCGCCAGAGGAGGGCGAGTATGTGACCATGACCTTTGAAAAAGGCGTTCCGGTCAGCGTGAACGGAGAAGCCATGAAGGTCTCCGACATCATCCGCAAGTTAAATGCGCTGGGCGGCAAGCACGGGATCGGGATCGTGGATATCGTGGAGAACCGCGTGGTGGGGATGAAATCCCGGGGCGTTTACGAGACTCCCGGCGGCACCATCCTGATGGAAGCCCATCAGCAGTTAGAGGAGCTGGTCTTAGACCGGGCAACCATGGATGTAAAGAAGGATATGGGCAATAAGATGGCCCAGCTCGTCTACGAAGGGAAATGGTTCACCCCTCTGCGGGAAGCGATCCAGGCATTTGTGGAGTCCACCCAGGAGTATGTGACCGGCGAAGTCAAGTTCAAGCTCTACAAGGGCAATATCATCAAGGCCGGCACCACCTCTCCCTACTCCCTGTACGATGGATCTTTGGCCTCCTTCACCACCGGCGACCTCTATGACCACCACGATGCCAGCGGCTTCATCACCTTGTTCGGCCTGCCCTTAAAGGTCCGCGCCATGAAGATGGCCGAGGCCCGGAAGGCGGACATCTGACCAGATGATACCTGCCCGGATACCGATGCCCTATGCGGTCATCCGGAAAACACAAAAACAGCTAAGGCCCGCAGACTGCCATCCTACCGGCAGGCCTGCGGGCCTTAGCCATTTCCTATCGTTCTTTTTGATCCCAGATCCATCCTATGTTTTCGTAACAGGGTGCTCAGGTATCTCCTCTGTGGAGAAGGGGGGATGCTGTCATCACCTCAAAAATATCAGATCTTGATCCTATCATGCACAGATATATTCTGCTAATCTCTGGACCAGACTATCACATTCGGTGGAATGCACCACTAACTCCAAGGTTTTCTTCCCAGTCATATAAATGGTTCCCATAAGGGACTTCGCATCGATGATCACACTTCCGCTCTTTAGATCCACATCATAATCAAAGGTACTCACAATATTCACAAAATTCAAAACATCTTCTGTTTTTCTTAACATAACCGGAAAAGTCCGCATATAACCCTCGCACCTCCTAACGAGCTTTTCTAGTATTATCCCCCCTTCTGTTAATGATATACTAGATATAATGAGATTTCCATAGTCAATTTAGACATAAAACCTAGGACGTTTTATTGCACCTTGCATGATCTTTGTCCGCCCTTCCCCTGCCTCTCCCACACACTGCAGGCATCACAAGACTAAAAAAGCCCCTGACCGCGCCGGACAGGCGGGTCGCAGGGGCCGTATAAAGCCGCGATGCAAGTCGCATATATGTTCTTAGGATAATGTCTCCAGCTCCTGCGCGACCGTCTCCTCACAGGAACGCATCGCTTCTATGGTCTTTGCAAAAAGATCATCCAGCTCCCAGCCCAAACGCTGGCACCCGTCCTTGATCACATCCCGGGAGCAGCCCGCCGCAAAGCGTTTATCCTTAAATTTCTTTTTCAGGCTGGAGACCTCCATGTCCATCACACTCTTGGAGGGACGCATACGGGCCGCCGCCCCGATCAGTCCGGTCAGCTCATCCGCCGCGAACAGCACCTTCTCCATCAGATGTTCCGGGCAGACATCACAGCAGAGCCCGTAACCATGGCTGCAGATGGATCGGATCATGTCCTCCCCCACGCCGGCTTCCCTTAAAAGCTCCGGTGCTTTCTTGCAATGCTCCTCTGGCCACTGCTCAAAATCGATATCATGGAGCAGCCCGGTGATCCCCCAGTACTCCTCCTCATCTCCAAACCCCAGTTCCTTTGCATACCACCGCATCACACCTTCCACGGTCAGCCCGTGAAGGATGTGGAACTGTTCCTTATTATACGTTCGCAGGAGCGCTAAGGCTTCCTCCCTTGTCAAGCCACTCGTCATGCCAGATCCCTCTCTTCCCTTCTTTTGGTCGTTTTCTCGTATCTCTTCTTTCGCTTGTACGCTCTGCTCCAGCCAAAGTAGGCCATCTATAGAGCCGCCGCTGCTGCTCACAGTCCCCTGCGCT
Organism: uncultured Lachnospiraceae bacterium; assembly: GCA_910588895.1. Classification (GTDB taxonomy): domain Bacteria; phylum Bacillota; class Clostridia; order Lachnospirales; family Lachnospiraceae; genus Caccovicinus. The sequence continues at coordinate 6,001 of CAJUSS010000103.1, read as the reverse complement.
CCTCTAGCTGCCTCTTATAGATATCCATCACACGACTCATGGCCTCCTTGCCGGGAGCGCCCATACATACCCGCTTCTCCACGCAGTTCTTCATGCTGATCGCCTCGTACACATCCTCCTCGAACACCGGGCTGATCGCCTTGAACTCCTCCAGGGTCATATCATCCAACGCGATCTTCTTATCCAGGCAGTAGAGCACCAGCTCCCCTACGATCCCATGGGCATCCCTGAAGGGCACGCCATGCTTGACCAGATAATCTGCCGCGTCCGTGGCATTGGTAAATCCATGGCGGGCGCTGTCCTCCATCCGGTCCTTGCAGAAGGTCATGGAGGCGATCATCCTCGTGAACAGCAGGATACAGCTCTTTACCGTGTCCATGGCGTCAAAGGCCAGCTCCTTGTCCTCCTGCATGTCCTTATTGTACGCCAGCGGAAGGCCCTTCATAGTGGTCAGCAGCGCGATCAGCGTGCCGTAGACCCGTCCGGTCTTCCCCCGGATCAGCTCGGCGATATCCGGGTTCTTCTTCTGGGGCATGATGCTGCTCCCGGTGGAATATGCGTCGTCCAGCTCCACGAACCGATATTCATCCGTATTCCAGACGATCACCTCTTCACAGAACCGGCTCAAATGCATGGCGATGATGGACATAGCACTAAGGAACTCCAAAAGATAATCTCGATCCGATACGGAATCGATGGAATTTAAGGTAGGCCCATAGAAATCCAACAGGCTGGCCGTCCGCTCCCGGTCTAAGGGATAGGTGGTCCCTGCCAGAGCGCCGGCTCCTAATGGGCAGACGTTCATCCGCTCATACAGATCCTGCAGACGGCCTCTGTCCCTGGTGAACATCTCAAAATATGCGCCCACATGATGGGCCAGGGTGATCGGCTGGGCCTTCTGCATATGGGTGAACCCGGGCATATAGGTCTCTACGTTCTCTTCCATGATCGTCAAAAGCTCCTGCAGGAGGCCATACAGAAGATGGTCCATCTCCTTCACCTGGTCCCTGGTGTAGAGCTTCATATCCAAGGCCACCTGGTCGTTCCGGCTGCGCCCGGTGTGGAGACGCTTTCCCGCCTCCCCGATCCGTTTCGTCAGCTCCTCCTCCACAAAGGAATGGATATCCTCCGCTCCGGGCAAGATCTTTAGCTTCCCTGTCTCGATATCGCTCAAGATCTCCTCCAGACCCCTGACGATCTGTTCACCGTCCTCGCGGCTCACGATCTTCTGCTCTGCCAGCATGGTCACATGGGCGATGCTGCCCTGGATATCCTGACGATAAAATTTCTGGTCAAAGGACAGCGACTCATTAAATGCATGGACCAGCTGGTCCGTCTCTTTTGTAAAACGTCCGCCCCAAAGTTTCATGATCTGTCTCCTTTCGGTTCCCGGCGATGGTCAAGCCGCCGCCTGTTCTATCGCTCTTCCAGTTTCGATCACTTTTCCTGCTCTCCATCCAGCTGTTTTCGCCTGCCGATCCAGGCCGCCAGGCCGATCAGCAGCAGACTGACCGCACTGACAGCAGCTCCGGCCTTCAGGCCCGGCGGATGATACTCCAGAAGGATGTGATGGCTGCCGGCAGGCAGGTCGAGACCGAAAAAGGCATCCAGTACCTTTCTGCCCATCCTCTCCTGCCCGTCCACAGTGACCGTCCAGCCCTTGTCATAGGGGATGCTGGTGAACAATGTGCCGGCCTTTGCAGCCTGGACATCGCCCTCGACCACTGTATCCTCCCAGCGGGTCACCGTCATCCCGCCCGGAAGGAGCGTTTCGTACACATCCCCCAGGACCTCCTCCTCGAACCGATAGGCCCGGGCATCCATGATCTCGTCCCCGCTGCAGGTGACCGTGATCTCCTGCCCGGCCAGGCACCAGCCCAGCTCCAGGAAAAAGCCACGGTCCACATGGTCAAACTTCTTCGTCTCCTCCGGCAGCTCCACCGTCACCTGGTCGATGTTTTTATTGATCACATACACATAATGGTCCCCGTCCTGCTCCGGTGTAAAGCGGAAGGTCTGTGCGTTCACATCTCCCCATGCATCCACCAGCACCGGCCCGCAGCCCACAAGCGCACAGATCTGGTCCTGGACCTGGGCCGGCGTGCCCGTATCCGGGGTAAATCCCTCTTCAAACCCGGCCGGGAGCATAAAGCCCAGAGGAAGAGTATAGATATTTTCATATAAGTAGGTATCGCCGGACTCCCCTACATAAGAAAGCAGAGGGGATCCGTCGGGGATCTTCGAGTACAGCCCGTAGCGGACCGAAAACAGGGAATCCACCAGTGGTGTGCTGCCGGTGATGCTGTAGGCATTGGTGGAACTCTCACAGCCAAGCTGCTTGAACAGCTTGGAAAGACTCGCATCCGCCACGGAAGAGAACAGGGACACGGAGGGAAAGTTCATCCACGCCCCGTCATTCTTTGTCTTCCTCGACACCTTTTCCACCCGGTAAAAGGTATCGTGGGGGATATAGTCCTCTACCAGGATCTGCACATCCTCATTATCCCGCATATAACTGGTCCGGCTGGTGGTGGTCACGCTGGTCACCGCCATATTGACCGCCGCCTCCAAAGAGATAAGGCCTAAGGCCAGGAGAGCCAGCGTATCCCGGCTCTTTCTCCGGACGTACAGGTAAAGGAGCCCCGCATACAGCGCCAGGAACAAGATCGCCACATAAAATACGATGAAATGGAAGTCATCCTCCAAGATCAGATGCTCAGCTAAAAGGACGAAGATCACCGCCCCCCAGAAGGCCGTCACCATATGCTTCCAGGGGATATGGTCCAGGCAAAGATAGGCCTGACAGCACATGGTCAGCAGCAGCAGGATATAGATGAAGGACTGCCTGCAGGGAAGGCTGTTGGGGTAATGAAAGCCGTGCCAGAGGAAATTCAGCACATTAACAGAAAAGCTCAGGTAAAAAAACAGCAGCAGACTGCAATACACCGCCTTTTCCCGTACCGCGATCTTTTCGCAGGCCAGATACAGCAGAAAAAAGATCAGGACCGCCACGCCGCAGTAGATATTGGGCCAGTGGTCTAATCCGATCTCCACCTCCACATTTCCAATATGGCGGGCCAGCATCTCCAGGATCGAAAAGTAGGAGTTAAAGGTCTTTGGAAAGGTGGAGCTGCCGGAGGCAGTAGCCTGCAGGGCCAGGACCTCCGGCAGGAGGACCAAGGCCGCAAAACCTCCGGCCGCTAAAGAGGACATGGCAAACTGTCCAGTGACCGCCATCAGCTCCCTGGCCCCGCGCCAGCCCTCTAGGATCAGCCGGGCCACAAAATAGATCGTCATGAAGATGCAGATCATGATGGAGATGTAGTAGTTGGACAAGATCGAAAGGCCCAGGCTGATGCAGTACAGGACCCACCGCTTTTCCCGGACCAGCTGTTCCAGGCCCAGCACGATCAGGGGGAACAGGAAGATACAGTCCAGCCACATGATATTCCAGCTGTAGGCGGCCATATATCCGGACAAGGCATACATGATCCCAAAAAAGGCCGTGCCGAAACGCCGTGTGCCAAAATGCCGCCGCAGATAATAGTTCATGGTCAGGCCGCACAGCCCGATCTTCAGCACGATCATATAGGTCATAAATTCGATGACCAGCGACTTAGGGCACAAGATCAAAAGCCAGTTAAAGGGACTGGCCAGGTAGTAGGCGTAAAGGGCCGCAAAATTGATCCCCATCCCCACATCCCAGCTGTAGAGCAGGCTGCCGCCATGGGTCAGCTTATATTGGAATTCGGAGAAAAAAGGGGCATATTGATGGTACATATCGGTCCGCAGGAAGCTGTCCTCCCCAAACGGGAAGATCCCCCGCTGGATAAAGATGACGACCATCACCAGCACCGGGACCAGGAAGGCTGCGATACAGCCATCCCTGGGTGTGATCAGGCTCCGCCGCCCTGATCCGCCTGCCGGCTCTCCACGTTTCCTGACCGTCTTCACATGGGGCCCGGCTTTTGGCACATAGCCCTCCAACTGCGCCTCTCCCTTCTGCACACGACTGTCATCCAGCTGCTCCGGTATCCGCCGGCGCCCCTCTGCCTGCCCTTTCGCATATCCTTCCAGTCCTTCCTCCGTTCCTAAAACCGATGCCATCTCCATCCCCTCCCGGCCCCGCAGCTGCAGCACCGCTTCCTCCAGCTCCTGCGAGATCTTTCCTAAATCCAGCAGTTCCATGCCTCATCTCCTCATTTCCTGCCCGCAGTGTCCTGACGATATCACAGGGCGCTGCCGCTTCCGGCTTATACCGCAGGACACAGCCTCTCCTGACCTGCGCCGCGGGGCCGTATGCCTTGAGCCTGCACATGATCCATGCTCTAGCGGTCCTTGAATATCCAGAACTTGCTAAGGATGTAATTCATGACCAGATTGACCACGGTGGTCACGCCCTTCGCCAGATAAGATCCCAACTCCAGCCCAGCCAGGCGCAGCTCCTTCCAGCCCATCATATCCACCATCACGATCATCAATACCATGACCACGATAAAGGAAAATGCCCGGGCAGCAAAAAAGGACCACCATTCCTTCCACAGATATGCCGGCCCGAGCCGGAAATTTCGGAACACGATCAGCTTATTGACGATATATGCAAAGATGACCGCCACGATCCAGGAGACCGCCGTGGACACCCGGTAATCCATCAGACAGCGCTTGTCCATCACCCAGAATACCAGCCAGTCCACCACGGTAGTCAAGACTCCGCAGACCAGGTAGCTCATAGTCTCATGATCGATCCATTTCCGGTGTAGTTTCTGCAGCATATCGTTCCTCCAAGACGGGACTCTCTTCTCAGGATCTTGGCCCCGCATCGCATCCTTTGGCTCAACTTTCTATATTGTAGTATAGACCATCCAAAAAGTAAAGGTGGTATCACAAGATCTGATGGACAAAGCAGACCGTACGCTGCACAAAGGAGTCCGCCACCGCAGCAGGTCCTATGGCTGCAGCAGTTCTTTGGCCCCTTCCGAATAATGCACCGCATAGTCTTCCGTTATAAAATACCCGCACACTTCCGGCATGGTATCCAGCAGAGCGATCCCCTCCTCTAAGCCCAGGGAGAAGCATGCTGTGCTCAATCCGTCCCCGTCTACCGAGTAGGGAGAGACGATGGTAACGCTGAGGAGACCGTTGTCATATGGATAGCCGCTCTTTGGATCCAGGATGTGGTGGTAGTTGACCCCGTCTTTTTCAAAGCATCTCTCATAGACACCAGAGGTCACTACAGACCGATCTTGGATGTTCAAGACCGCTATCGTCTCGTTCCTATCCTTAAAGGGCTTCTGTAAGCCCACCTTGAACGGCAGCCCATCGGGCTTTTCACCAATGCAGAGCACATTGCCGCCAAGGTTGATGAGCGCGCTCTTTACCCCCTTCTCCAGGAGATAGTCCTTGATCTTGTCCGCGATATAGCCCTTAGCGATAGCCCCCAGCTCGATCCTGGTATCCGATGAGGTGAAGCAGACCTCCTCACCTTCTACGGAGATCTTTTCGTAGCCCACCTTTTCCACTGCCTCCGAAAGCAGCGCCGGATCGGGGAGCTCTGTCTGTCCGCTGGTAAAATCCCACATGGAGCTGACCGGCTCGATCGTGATATCAAAAGCCCCGCCGGAAATGCGGGAATACTCCAGTCCCTTCCTGATCAGCTCCGCCGTGGAGGCGGAGACGGCCATCCGCTCCGTCCCGGCGCTCCGCGTATTGATCTTGGCGATCTCGCTGGTCTGGATCGTCCGGCTGAGCTGTTCTTCATATCTCTTGCACAGGGCAAGGCTTTCCTCCAAAAGGGACTCATCCTGGCTGTCGTAGATCGTGATCACCACAAAGGTATCCAGCAAAAACGCGTTCTTGGAGATCGGGTCCTGGGGGAGCTTTATCGTATCCGTCGGCTCGGACTGGCCTTCCGGCATCTTGGCCAGCCTGCAGCCGCCCAGCAAAAGGGCGGCTGTCAGCAACAGAACGCATATGGGACTTGCAACGGACCGTATAGCCGATC